>CALRJO020000061.1:0-18743 GCA_943367565.1 Brevundimonas vancanneytii | reverse complement strand
GAAGACCCCCGCGCAGGTGGCGCCGCGGGCGAAGCTGAACACCACCAGATCGTCGCGCTCATGCTTGTAGAAGCCGGCCCGGGCCGCGGCGATCTCGACTCCGCCGATGGGCGGGATGGCCGGAAAAGGCACGGCCAGGGGCGAGATTTCGAGGCCCGGCTTGCCCGGCGCGGCCTTCGGCGGCGGCGCGGCGCGCTTCAGGGCCGCGGTCAGCGGGTCGAAGGCCTTTTCGATGGCCTGTTCGATCTTCTGGCCGGTCGAGGCGCGACCGGCCTCCGGCGGGCGGCTCATGACCCCTTCTTGGGCGCGGGGGCCGCGGCGACGGCGGGCGGGGACGCGGGCGGAGGCGGCGCCGAGGCCGGCTCCTGGGAACGGGGGGTGTCGCCGGGCAGAAGCACCTCGACCTCGGCCTTGCCGCGCAGCTCCTCGAGCAGCTGGCGCACGCCTTCATAGGTCAGATAGCGCACGATCTGCGGCCGGGCCTGTTCCAGCGTCGGCGGGGTCTCGCGCCGGCGATCCTCGACCCGCAGCACGGCCCAGCCGCCCTCGGTCTGGAACGGGCCGACGGTCGAGCCCGCGGGCCGGTCGCGCAGGGCGTTCTTGTAGGCCTCGGGCATGACGTCGATGGTCCGGTAACCCAGATCTCCTCCGGAATAGCGGGTCGCGTCGTCGATCGAGCTTTCGGCGGCCACGGCCTCGAAGGCGGCCCCCTGGGCCAGAATGCCGATCACGGCGTCGGCTTCGGGCCGGGTCCGCGACAGGATCAGGCGGACGCGGATCTCTTCCGAGGTCTGCGCCAGACGCACCTGCTCCTGATAGATGGTCTCCACCGCGCGGTCGGAGATGGAGCCGTTGACCACGGTCTCGACCAGCATGTCGCCGAGAATTCGCTCGCGGGTGGCTTCAAGCCGGCGCTGGGCCAGGGCGGAGTTGTCGAGGCCGCGGCGCTCGGCCTCGCCGGCCAGCAGTTTCTGGTCGATGACCTCGTCCAGCACGCGCCGGAACAGGTCGGAGGTGACATCCAGCGGCTCGCCCTCGCCGACCAGGCCTTGCGCCACCGCCTCGCGCTTGACGTCGGAGGCCCATATGGTCTGGCCCTGAACCTCGGCCACGGCGCGATCGCCGGGTTCGGGGGCGCGATTGGAACCGCCGCCTGAACCACAGGCCGCAAGGGCCAGAATCGCCGCAAGGAGGACGGGGACGAAGGGGCTGGAAGGCCGCATTTGGGCGCGCTCCGTCACGGGGCGGCAAAGCCCCTCGCGTTGACAGGGATAAGGCCGGTGCTTAAGTCCCGCCTGCGCCCAAGTCGAGGGGTTTTCGAACGATCGCGCGGCCCTCGCGCGCGCCTGTGACAGGCGCACCGGGCCGCTGTCGCCGGGACCCCTTCCCCCTCGCGCAGTCGTCGCCGCTCCTTCGGGACCTTTCAGTACCAGAGCCCCTGTCGCTCGCCCGCCTTCGGATCATCCATGCTCGGCATCGCCAAGAAGATTTTCGGCTCCTCCAACGACCGCAAGGTCAAGGACTTCATGAGCCGGGTTCAGAAGATCAATGCGCTGGAGGACAAGTTCGCCGCCTTGTCGGACGATGAGCTGCGCATGATGACCGACGCCTTCCGCGACCGGATCGCCGGCGGCGAGACGCTGGACAAGGTCATGAACGAGGCCTTCGCCGTGACTCGCGAGGCCTCCAAGCGGGTTCTGGGCCAGCGCCAGTACGACGTTCAGCTGGCCGGCGGCATGATCCTGCACGACGGCGGCATCGCCGAAATGCGCACCGGCGAAGGCAAGACCCTGGTCGCCGTGGCGCCCGTGTATCTGAACGCCTTGCTGGGCAAGGGCGTCCACGTCATCACCGTCAACGACTATCTGGCGCGGCGCGACGCCGAATGGATGGGCCGGGTCTATCGCTTCCTGGGCATGGAGGTGGGGGTCATCGTCAACGGCCTGTCCTCGGGTCAGCGCCAGGCGGCCTATGCGGCCGATATCACCTACGGCACCAACAACGAGTTCGGCTTCGACTATCTGCGCGACAACCTGGTCTATGACCGGCGCGAGATGGTGCAGCGCCCGCACCATTTCGCCATCGTCGACGAGGTCGACTCCATCCTGGTCGACGAGGCGCGCACCCCGCTGATCATCTCGGGGCCGACCGAAGACCGGTCGGACCTGTATCTGATCGTCGACGGGATCATCAAGGACCTGATCCAGGACAAGACCACCTACGATCTCGACGAGAAGCAGCGCCAGGCGCTGCTGACCGAGGAGGGCTCCGAGAAGATCGAGGAGATCATGGAGCAGCGCGAGCTGTTCGCCGCCGACACCACCGGTCTGTACGACGCGGCCAACATCACCCTGGTCCACCACATCAACCAGGCCCTGCGCGCCAACACCCTGTACCAGCGGGACAAGGACTACATCATCAAGGACGGCGAGGTGATGCTCATCGACGAGTTCACCGGCCGGATGATGACGGGACGGCGCCTGTCCGAGGGCCTGCACCAGGCCATCGAGGCCAAGGAAGGCGTCAAGATCCAGCCCGAGAACCAGACCCTGGCCTCGGTCACCATCCAGAACTATTTCCGACTGTACGAAAAGCTGTCCGGCATGACCGGCACGGCCGCGACCGAGGCGCAGGAATTCCTCGACATCTACAAGATGGACGTCCTGGAGGTGCCGACCAACCGGCCCGTCAAGCGGATCGACCACGACGACGAAATCTTCCGCACCTCGGCCGAGAAGAACCTGGCCATCGCCGGCCTGATCGCCGAATGCCACGTCAAGGGTCAGCCGATCCTGGTCGGCACCGTGTCGATCGAGAAGTCCGAGACCCTGTCGGAGCTGCTCAAGACCTATGAGTACGAGGTCACGCTCAAGACGCTGAAGCCTCAGCACGCCCATCTGATGGAGATGGTCGTCAGCGAGGACGAAAAGGTCCGGCGCGAGGCCAAGAAGGCCTATGCGGCGCTGAAGGACGAGGATTTCGACATCGAGGTCCGGACCGGCAAGGGCATTCCGCACAGCGTGCTGAACGCCCGCCAGCACGAGCAGGAAGCCTATATCGTCGCCGACGCGGGCCTGCCGGGGGCGGTGACCATCGCCACCAACATGGCCGGCCGCGGCACCGACATCCAGCTGGGCGGCAACCTGGAAATGCGCCTGCAGAAATGGCGTCAGGACAACCGCAACATGGCCATCGAGGTCACGCCGGAGATGGAAGCCGAGGAGGAGACCCGCCTCAAGGCCGATATCGCCGTGCAACGGCAGATCTCGCTGACCGCCGGAGGCCTGTTCGTGCTCGGCACCGAGCGCCACGAGAGCCGCCGCATCGACAACCAGCTGCGCGGCCGCACCGGACGTCAGGGCGACCCCGGCACCTCGAAATTCTTCCTGTCCTGCGAGGACGACCTGCTGCGCATCTTCGCCGGCGATCGTCTGGACGGCATCATGCGCAGCTTCGGCGTGGCCGAGGGCGAGGCGATCAGCCACCCGTGGCTGAACCGCGCCGTCGAGACCGCCCAGAAGCGGGTCGAGACCCGCAACTACGACATCCGCAAGAACCTGCTGAAATACGACGACGTCGTGAATGACCAGCGCAAGGCCGTGTTCGAGCAGCGCCAGGAGTTCATGGACGCCACGGACCTGTCCGAACTGGTCGGCGAGTTCCGCAACGACGTGATCACCGACCTGATCGAAAAACACATGCCGCCCAAGGCATACGCCGAGCAGTGGGACATCGACGGCCTGGACGAGAAGGTGAAGTCGACCCTTGGGCTGGAGCTGCCGCTGCACGACTGGGCCGCCGAGGAGGGCGTCTCGAACGAGGAGATCGAGGAGCGGGTCATCGCCGCCGCCGACGCACGCGCCGCGGAACGGCTGGAGCAGATCGGCGCCGAACAGACGCGCGGCCTCGAGAAGCAGTTCCTGCTGCAGATGATCGACATGCAGTGGCGCGAGCACCTGGTCCATCTGGACCACCTGCGCGGCGTCATCGGCCTGCGCGGCTACGGCCAGCGCGATCCGCTGAACGAATACAAGACCGAGGCCTTCAACCTGTTCGAGACGCTGCTGTACGAGCTGCGCCACAACGTCACCCGCTGGCTGATGACGGTCGAGTTCCGCTTCGAGGCTCCGCCGGCGATGGAGCTGCCGGAGTTCCAGGAGATCCACCTGAACCCGGGCACGGGCGAGAACGAAATGGCCAATCCGCTGGCCCAGAACCCGGAAGGCCAGCTCACCGGCGACGACCGCGCCCGTCTGCCTGTCGATCTGCTGCCGGCCGGCTGGGAGCGCACTCCGCGCAATTCGAACTGCCCCTGCGGCTCGGGCCGGAAGTTCAAACACTGCCACGGTAGTTTGATCTAGGAGTCGTCATGAGGGGCGCGCGCAAGGACCTCTTCTCCCGCGCCCTGTCGCTGGACCCGGAGCGGCTGCATTTCGCGGCCCACAGCCACCACCTGTGGCCGGACGCCAGTTTCGACGGCCAGGTGCGGGCCTGGGTCGAGGCCAATCAGTTCGCCGACCGGAAATGGGACGTGATCTTCGGCGAGGTCGTGCCCGAGGCCCAGGCCCATGTCGCGCGCGAACTGAACCTGCCGAACGCCGACACGGTGGTGTTCGCGCCCAACACCCATGACCTGTTGCTGCGGATCGTTTCGGGCGTCGAGAACAAGCCGGTCCGCATCCTGTCGACCGACGGCGAATTCCACTCGTTCCGGCGGCAGGGACAGCGCTGGGAAGAGGCGGGCGAGGCGGCCGTCACCCGGGTGCCGCTGCAGCCGTTCGAGACCTTTGACGACCGGTTCGTCGAGGCGGCGCGGGCCGGCGGATTCGATATGATCCTGATCAGCCAGGTCTTCTTCCGCACCGGCCAGACCTTCGGGCGGATCGCCGATCTGGCGGAACTGGCCGATCCGGCGGGGCCATGGGTGGTCATCGACGGTTATCACGGCTTCATGGCGACGCCGACGGACCTGTCAGCCGTCGCGGACCGGATCTTCTATCTGGCGGGCGGCTATAAATACGCCATGGCGGGCGAGGGCGTCTGTTTCCTGCATGCGCCGGACGGCTATTGCCCGCGGCCGGTCGTCACGGGCTGGTTCGCCGAGTTCGGCGATCTGTCGGGACCGCCGGGCGGGGTGCAGTACCGCGGCGACGGCGGCCGATTCTGGGGCGCGACCTTCGACGTCTCGCCCCTGTACCGGTTCAACGCCGTTCGGCGGATGCTGGACGAGGCGGGGCAGACCACGGCGGACGTCAGCGCCCACGCCCATGCCCTGATGGCGCGGTTCCAGAAGGCCGTCGCGGACGGCGAGGCCGGACGGCTGAAGTCGGCCGAACTGATCAATCCGCTGACCGGCGAGGTCCGGCGCGCGCGCTTCCTGGCCTTCCGGCACGACGACGCCCAGGCATGGCGGGCGCGGCTGCTGGAGGCGGGCGTCGTCACCGATGTGCGCGACGACGTGATCCGCTTCGGTTTCGGCCTGTATCAGGACATGGACGACGTCGAACGGCTGATCGCCGCCTGCAAAAGCGCGCTGTAGTCCATCCAGCTTTTCCGCTCATCCCCGCGAAAGCCGGGACCCAGTGTTGTCCAGTTGAACGCCGGCGTTTCAGGACTGCGGGGATGGAGCCTGACGGGCTCCGCTGCATCGCCCAAAGGACTGGGTCCCCGCTTTCGCGGGGATGAGCGGATCAGGAACAGAGACTCTGGCCCTTCTAGAAAAACGTCGCGTCTTCAGCCTGTTTCGCCTCTGGGGCCTTGCGCGGCGCGGGCGGGGCGGCGGGCGCCGGCGCCGGCGTCACACCGGGCGCCGCGCCGGGCTGAGGGGCGATGGGCGGCAGGGTCGGATAGGACAGGCTCTCGGGACTGCCGTCGCCCGGAAAGACCTGCGGCGCCTCGGGATCGCCCGGCGCCGCCAGCGGCGGGTCGATCCGGTCCGGGGCGTTCAGGTCGTCGCGGATAAAGACCCAGGACCGGCTGTCGGTGCAGGCGCAGGCCTTCATGAAGCCCTCGCGGTCGCGCCAGATGACCAGGGGATAGCGCGCCTGCAGCCCGGCCTCGCGGAGATCGGCGGTCAGATTGGCGACAAAGGCGCGTCCGGCGTCGACCACGGCCCCGCGCGCCAGATTGCCGTCGGCCGCCGGAATGCCCGCGGCGGTCCAGTTGCGCACCGGCGTGGCGGTCCAGAGCTGGTACAGGGTCCAGTCGCGGGTCAGCCAGAGTTCGGCGATGGTGGCGCGCTCGGCGGCGGTGGACTGGGCCAGACCCTCGCGGTCCGGGCGGGCGAACACGATGACGCGCGCCTCGACGCCGGCGGCGCGCAGCTTGGGGACCTCCTCGCGCTCGTAGCGCTGCATGGCGGCCGAGTCGCGATAGCCGATGATGTACAGCGGCTCCCCGCCGCCGCCCGTCGAGAGCCAGGACGCCTCGTCCAGCAGCCGCTGGATTTCAGCCTGGTTGCGGGTCACCGTGACCGGCTGGAACCGCGCATAGTAGGTCCAGTAGGCCCAGTAGGCGACGCCGGCGAGGATCAGGCCGATGACGGCCGCCAGGGCGGACCAGATGAAAAAGCGACGCATGCGGGGGAACGCTCCAGCTTCACGGTTCGCGGAGGTTAACGCCTAGCACCGAATTGGGTTGTCGCGCACGCCTGCGAGGCGAGCGACGCCTGGCTCACCCCATCGTCGGAATGACGAAGCTCGAATCCGCGTGCTCCAGTTCGCTGTCAGGCCAGCGGGCGGTGACGGTCTTGACCTTGGTCCAGAATTTCACGCCTTCCATGCCGTGCTGGTTGGTGTCGCCGAAGGCCGAACGCTTCCAGCCGCCGAAGGTGTGATAGGCGACCGGCACCGGGATGGGGACGTTGATCCCGACCATGCCGACATTGACCCGGGCGGCGAAGTCGCGGGCCGCGCGGCCGTTCTGGGTGAAGATGGCGACGCCGTTGCCGTACTGATGCTTCGACGGCAGCGACAGGGCCTCCTCGAAGCTGGCGGCGCGGACGATCTGCAGCACCGGGCCGAAGATCTCCTCCTTGTAGGATTCCATCTCGGGGGTGACGTGGTCGAAGAGCGACGGGCCGATGAAGAAGCCCTTCTCGTGCCCCTGCAGGCTGAAGCCGCGGCCGTCGACGACCAGTTCGGCGCCTTCCTGCACGCCCTTCTCGATCCAGCCCTCGACCCGCGCCTTGTGCTGGGCGGTGACGACGGGGCCGTAGTGGGCGCCGGCGTCGGTCGAGACGCCGACCCGCATGGTCGGGATCTCGGCGATCATCCGCTCGCGCAGCTCATCGGCGGTCTTCTTGCCGACCGGGACGACGACCGGCAGGGCCATGCAGCGTTCGCCGGCCGAGCCATAGGCGGCGCCCGAGAGGTCCTTGATGACCTGGTCCATGTCGGCGTCGGGCAGGACGATGCCGTGGTTCTTGGCCCCGCCCATGGCCTGGACGCGTTTCCCGTGCGCCGCGCCGGTCTGGTAGACATAGTTGGCGATGTCGGACGAGCCGACGAAGCTGATCGCGTGGACCAGCGGATGGGTCAGGATGGCGTCGACCGCCGCCTTGTCGCCGTGCACGACGTTGAGCACGCCCGCCGGAGCCCCGGCTTCCATCATCAGCTCGGCCAGGCGGACCGGCGTCGACGGATCGCGCTCGCTGGGCTTGAGGATGAAGGTGTTGCCGACGGCGATTGCCACGCCGAACATCCACATCGGAATCATGGCCGGGAAGTTGAACGGGGTGATGCCCGCCACCACGCCCAGCGGCTGGCGCATCGAATAGACGTCGATGCCCGGACCGGCGCCCCAGGTGTATTCGCCCTTCAGCGCATGCGGGATGCCGCAGGCGAATTCGATCACCTCGAGGCCCCGCTGGATGTCGCCTTTCGAGTCGGCGATGACCTTGCCGTGCTCGGACGACAGCAGTTCGGCCAGTTCATTGATGTTGGCCTCGACCAGCCGTTTGAACTCGAACATGACCCGCGCGCGGCGCTGGGGATTGGTCGAGGACCAGCCGTCGAAGGCGTTCCGCGCCGCCTGCACCGCCCGATCCATCTCGGCGACCGAGGCCAGCTGCACCCGCGCCTGGACCTCGCCGGTGTTGGGATCGAACACGTCCGAAAAGCGGCCCGAAGCGCCCGTGAAACTGGCGCCGTCGATGAAGTGGTTGATGTCGCGCATGGTCGGAATCGGTCCTGGAAAACGAAACGGTCTGTACGGATGGGCAGCGGTTTAGCCGCTGGCCCGCCCCTGCGCCAGCGTCTCTAGACCGCCGCGTCGAACAGGGCGTCGCGGGCGATGTCCGCCTGGAGCATGGGGAAGAAATGCGTGCCGCCAGGGACGACCCCGACCGTCACCTGGGGCAGGCCTCGCGGGTTCTCCGGCAGATGGCACGGCGAGGCCCCCTCGGCCTTGAGCACGGTCACCGGACAGTCGAGACGGTTCAGCGCCCGCCAGGGGTCATGGCTCTGGGCGGCGTAGTTGGAGGCCTCCCAGGCCGGGTCGCAGGCCAGGGTGAAGCCTTCCGGCGTCTCGACCAGGCCGTCGGCGAGATAGTCGGCCAGCATCATCTCGGGCCAGCCGCGGAAGGCGCCGCGGCCCAGATAGCCGGCCATGGCCTGTTCCCGGCTGTCGAAGACCTTGCGGCGGCGCAGGGCGCTCCGGACCAGCGGGATGCGCGAAGCGATGCGGTCCAGCAGCGGCAGTTTGAAAGCCGCAACGGCCCAGCGGCTCCAGATCACCGGATCGAACAGGACCAGACCGCCGACGCGATCAGGCCGCTCCGCCGCCGCCAGAAGCGCCGAGGTGCCGCCCATCGAGTGACCGGCCACGATCACCGGCGGGCCGTCCAGTACATCCAGCAGGGCGACGAGGTCGTCGCGATGGTCGTGCCAGTCCCGGCGCCCGCCGCCCTCGGCCGGCAGGGTCGTGCCGCCGTGACCGCGCAGGTCGGGCGCCCAGATGCGGAGACTGCCGGACAGGGGCGCCAGCAGGGTGCGGTAGGTCAGGGCGTTGAAGCCGTTGGCGTGGACGAAGATCAGATCGACCGGCCGCTTCGGCTCGCCGAAATCCAGCACGCTCATCCGACCCGCGCCCCAACGGTTCGACACCGGCAGGCTCAGGCGACGGGGCGGGGAGAGCCGGATCGCATCCATGGGGGGCAGATAGGCGACGGCGGCCACGGACGCCAGTTCACCCGACGGAAAAATCAGGCCGCGCGGCAGGCGGGGCAGCGGCCGTGGGCCTCGATTGTGGTGCGGGTGATGACGTAGCCGGCGGCCTCGGCGGCGCGGCCCAGATCGTCGGCGACGGGGGCCGAGACCTCGGCCGTGGCGCCGCAGCAGTCGCAGATCAGAAAGGCGGCGGCATGGTCGATCGAACCCGAGGTGCAGGCCACATAGGCGCTGATCGAGGCGATGCGGTGGGCCAGGCCCTTGCGTTCGAGGAACTCCAGCGCCCGATAGACGGTCGGCGGCTTGGCCGGCTGCCCGTCCTCTCCGAAGCGGGCGATCAGGTCATAGGCCTTCACCGGCTCGCCCGCGGCCAGCAGCAGCTCCAGCACGCGCAGGCGCGGCGGCGTCATCCGTTCGCCCTCGGCGGTCAGGCGCCGGTCCGCGTCCCGCATGGCGCGGGCGACATCGGCGGCTCCCGGCGGGCCGTCGGCGTGATGGTGGCCGCAAGAGTCGCTCATGGTCCTGAGCTAGGCCCTCGGACGCGGTCCCGCAACATCCCGCGCTTGACTAGTTGTGATGTTATCTCATAACACGTCCGCCTGATCGTAGTCCGGATGTGCCATGAGTTTCTCCCCTGTATCCCGCGCCGCCCTTCTGACCGCCCTGGGCTGGGCCGCCTGCGCGGGCGCCGCCTCGGCCCAGACCGCGCCGCGTTCGGTCGAACTGGGCGAAGTCATCGTCACGGGCACGCCCTTCGGGGTGACCGACCGCGCCAGCCTGCTGGCGGTCGAGGTGCTGGATGAAGAATATCTGGCGGTCGCGCCCGCCTCGACCCTCGGCGACCTGGTCAACGGCCTGCCGGGCGTGCGCAGCACCAATTTCGCCCCCGGGGCCAGCCGTCCGGTCATCCGCGGCCTGTCGGGACCGCGCGTGCAGGTGCTGACCAACGGCCTGGGCATGATCGACGCCAGCTCGGTGTCGCCGGATCACCAGGTGGCGGTCGACCCGGCCGAGGCGCGCCGGATCGAGATCGTGCGCGGTCCCTCGACCCTGGTGTTCGGCGGCTCGGCCATCGGCGGGGTGGTCAATATCATCGACGACCGCATCCCGACCGAACCGGCCGAAGGCGGAGTGGAGGGCCATGTCAGCGCCCAGGCCTCGACGATCGATGACGGGACCAGCTTCGGGGCCCGACTGAAGGCGAACGCCGGACCGCTGGTTTTCACGGTGGACGGCTTCACCCGGTCCGCCTCCGACTATGACGTTCCTGTCTTCCCGGAATCACAGCGCCTGCTCGACGAGGAGGGCGAAGAGGCCGGCGACGAGCGCACGGTCGGAAACACCTTCGTCGATCTTGATCAGTACGGCGCCGGCGTCAGCTGGATCGGATCGCGCGGCTACCTCGGCCTGTCGGTCAAACGGGTCGAGACGACCTATGGCGTGCCGGGACACGCGCACGGGCACGAAGAAGAAGAGCACGAAGACGAGGACGAGGATCACGACGAGGGCGAGCACGGCGAGGAAACCGTCTCCATCGGCCTGGAGCAGACGCGCTATGATCTGCGCGGCGAGCTGCGCTTCGATTCAGGTCCGTTCAGCGCCGCCCGCCTGTCGGCCGGCTGGGCCGACTATCAACACACCGAGTTCGAGGGCGACGAGATCGGCACGCGGTTCTTCTCGGACGGCTATGAGGGCCGGTTCGAACTGATCCAGCGGGAACGCAACGGCTGGCAGGGCGTCGTCGGCCTGCAGGTGCTAGACCGCACCTTCGACGCGGTCGGCGACGAGGCCTATGTGCCGCGGACGGAAATCTCCGAAAAGGGTCTGTACACCGTCCAGCGGTTCGACCGGGGCGGCCTGGGCTTCGAGGGCGGCCTGCGGCTGGATGAGCGGTCGCTCGAAAGCCTGGCGGGCGAGCGCGATTTCACCAATGTCTCGGCCTCGGCGGGGGTCTTCTTCCGGCCCTCGGCGCCGCTGTTCCTGGGCCTGAGCGTGGCGCGCAACGAACGCGCGCCCAGCGAGGTCGAACTGTTCGCCGAAGGCGCGCACGTCGCCACCGGCGCCTTCGAGGTCGGCGACATCGATCTGGACAGCGAGGTGGCGACGTCGATCGAGGCGACCGTGCATTTCGCCTCGGGTCCGTTCGAGTTCGACCTGCACGCCTACCACGCCAGCTATGACGGCTTCATCGACCTGCGGCCGACGGGTCTGGAAGATCCGGATTCCGAACTGCCGATCTTCACCTACCTCCAGACCGACGCGACCTTCCGCGGCTTCGAGGCGGAGGCCAGCTACCGGATCTGGGAAGACGGCGAGCGAGCCGTGAGCCTGTCGGGGGCGGCCGACTGGGTGCGCGCCTCGACCGACCTCGGGCCGGCGGCGCGGATACCGCCGTGGTCGGTCAAGGCGGGCGTGGACTGGACCTCGCGACTGTTCGATGTCGGCCTGGAAGTTCGCCACGTCGGCGAGCAGGATCGCACGGCGGCGTTCGAACTGCCGACCGACAGCTACACCCTGGTCAATCTGAGGGGCGCCGTGCGGCCGTTCGCCGACCGAAACGTCATCCTTTTCGCCGAGGCCTCCAATCTGACGGATGAGGAGGCGCGCGAACACGCCAGCTTCCAGAAGGACATCGCGCCGCAGCCCGGGCGCAGCCTGCGTGTGGGCGCGACCTACCGGTTCTGAACCCCTTGGGAGAGAGCTGGTTTGCCGCCCTGACGGGACTGCGCTAGACACGCGCCTTCCTTCATTCACCAGAGCCCGTATCGCGTCCATGACCGACACCACCGCCTCCACCACCGGCCAGGCCAACCTGTCCGGCAACGTCCTGTTCTACGGCAAGCCCGAGCCCCTGTCGGTCGAGGCTCACGGCGCAATGGGCGTCGATCCGGTTGAGAAGCCCTACGGTTTCGTGGCCCAGACCAATCTGGTGCCGTTGACGGTGACCGAGTTCGCTCCGGCCGGCCTGTCCTATCCGGTGATCTTCGTCGGCGACGCCAAAATGCCGGTCGCCGTCATGGCCCTGCGCGGCGGCGAGAACCTGTTCGTCAGCGACGCCGGCGAATTCCGCCCCGAGGCCTATATCCCGGCCTATGTGCGCCGCTATCCCTTCGTCTTCGCCAATGACGAGGTTCAGAAGCGCCTGATCCTGTGCGTCGATCGCGATGCGCCCTTCATCAAGGACGGCGGCGCCACCCCGCTGTTCATCGACGGCAAGCCCTCGCCCTACGTCGAACAGGCGATGGAGTTCTGCAACAATTTCGAACTGGAGCGTCAGCGCACCGACGCCTTCGTCAAACTGCTGACCGATCTGGACCTGTTCGACACGCGCGAGGCGGTGTTCACCCCGCGCAACCCGGACGGCACCACGGCCGCGCCGCAGAAGATCGCGGAATATTTCGCCGTCTCGGAAGACAAGCTGAAGGCCCTGCCGGCCGAGAAGCTGGCCGAACTGCGCGACAACGGCGCCCTGGGCCAGATCTACGCCCATCTGGTGTCGCTGCTGGGCTGGGATCGCCTGATCGCCATGTCGTTCCAGCGGGCCGCCGCGGCGCAACCGGCCGCGGCGAACGCCTGACGAGTGGCTGGTGGCTAGTGGCTAGTGGCTAGTGGCTAGTGGCTAGTGGCCAGTCAGCGGTCGCAAACAGCTTTTCGCAAAACAGAAAACCCCGTCCGGTGCGTCCGGGCGGGGTTTTCATTGGCGGTGCAGATGTCCAGCTCGCACCAGCCACTCCCGCCGCGTCAGCGGCGGGCCAGCAACGCCCGCGTCAGGCATGAGAAGACCAGCCGTCCGGCTTCGTCGAGCAGGTCATGCTGGGCGATGACGATGCCTTTTTCGTCGCCGACCGGGTCCTTGCCCATGACCGTCATCCGGCCGCGCATCAGTTCGCCGGGCGGCGGATTGCGCATATAGCGCAGACCATCGACGGCCAGAACCTTGGACTGGGCCCAGCCCGAGGCCCTGTCGGCGAACAGCCGGCTCCACAGCGCATAGACCATCGCGTCCGGCGCGCCGTAGGCGGCGTCCCACCCGGGCAGGAACCGTTCGACGAAGAGGTCCAGCGACGCCGCGTCCACCATACAGGCGCCCAGCGGCACCACCTCGCCCACGCCCAGGTCTTCAAAATGGACGAGCAGCGGTTCGGTCATCCGTTCGGTCCCATCAGCCGGCGGGTTCTTCCGACACCCGGACCAGCAGCTTGCCGTCGTGGTCGCCGGTGAACAAGCGGTTCAGCGAGTCCAGTGCGCCCTCCAGGCCGTCGTCGACATGGACCTTCCACTTGACCTCGCCGCTCTGCAGCCACGGCCCCATTTCGGCGACCATCTCGCGGGCCCGGTGGGCGTAGTCGAGCACGAGGAAGCCCTGGATATTGAGACGATGGGTGATGATCCGGCTGAAGTTCGGCGAGGGCGGCATCTTCGTGGCGTTGTAGGCCGAGATCAGGCCGCAGACGGCCATCCGGCCATGGGTCTTCAGCCGGTTGAAGACGGCGATCATGATGTCGCCCCCGACGTTCTCGAAATTGAGGTCGATCCCGTCGGGCGCCAGACGGTCCAGCGCCTCGCCGACATCCTCGTTCTTGTAGTCGACGGCGGCGTCGAACCCGAGCTCTTCGGTCAGCCAGCGGCATTTGTCGGCGCCGCCCGCGATGCCGATGACGCGGCAGCCGCGCGCCCTGGCCACCTGTCCGGCGATCGAGCCCACGGCGCCGGCGGCGGCGGAGATGACGAGCGTCTCTCCGGCCTTGGCCTTGAGCACGTCGGTGACGCCGAAATAGGCGGTCATCCCGGTCATGCCGAGCACGCTGAGGTTGGCGGTCAGGGGCATGCCGGGCGCGCGATGGACCTGGCGCAGCTCCATCTCATTGACCACGGCATAGTCCGACCAGCCGCCGGACATGGGCGTGACCACGTCGCCGGCGCGGAACCGGCTGGACCGGCTTTCCTCGACCACGCCCAAGGTCAGGCCGCGCATGACGCCGCCGATCGGCACCGGCGGCAGATAGCCCTCGGCGTCATTCATCCAGGTGCGGTTGGTCGGGTCCAGCGACAGATAGACGGTGCGAACCAGAACCTGGGATTCCTTGAGGGCCGGAACCGGCGCCTCGACCAGCTCCAGGTCACCCGGCTGGACCAGGCCTTTGGGCCGCTGGCGCAGCACCCACTGACGATTCACGCGAGCCATGGCCATCTCCGGTTTGTCGGGTTTTCTTTGTGAACCCGCATAGTCTGCAAGGCGCGGCCCGCTGTCCAGCCGGAGCCAAGAAAAAGGCGGACCGTGAGGTCCGCCTTGAAGTGGCATCATCGAGAATGAGGCGCGGAGGCGACAGGCCGGCTTTGGCCGGCCTCAAGTCGGGGGGGCGTCGCCGCCTCCGCAAACAGACAACGGCGAGACCCGGACCCGGTTCCCGGCTGGGGCCAACTTTTTTCGCGCGACGGGCGATCCGGAACGGCGGCGCTCCGGGCTGCGTTCAGGACGCGAAGACGTCGCCAAACGGAGCCTGCGCCATGACCCATCAATCCCCGCACGACAAGGCCGCTGACGCGGTGCATGAGGGCCGGCCGGTCGAGGCCCAGTATGTCCGCGGCGGACGCGGCGGCGTGCGCATCCTGATCTTGCTGGCCATCTCTCTCGCGGCCGTCGCCACCCTGTTGCTCGGGATGTGGTTCGTCAGCCAGGGCGGGTTCGCCGACACCAATCCCAACACCGGCGCCCAGGCGGTCGATGTCGAGGCGTTTGACAATACGGGCCCCGCGCCCCCGCCGACCCCCGCGCCGTAGCCAGCCGGATACGAAACAGCCCCGGTCCGGAGACCGGGGCTGATCGCTGGGTCAGAGGCCTGATTTCAGGCGGCCGCCTTCTGCCGCGACGGATGGAAGAACAGGGCCTGGCTGATCGCCGCCTTCACCGTCTCCGGCTGGAAGGGTTTGGTGATCAGGAAGGTCGGCTCGGGCCGCTCGCCGGTCAGCAGACGTTCGGGGAAGGCGGTGATGAAGATCACCGGCACGTCGATCCGCTTGAGGATGTCCTTGACCGCGTCGATGCCCGACGAACCGTCGGCCAGCTGGATGTCGGCCAGCACCAGACCCGGGCGATGGCGGGCGACGGCGTCGACGGCCTCGTCATGGGTAGTGGCTGTGCCGGTCACGCGATGACCCAGTTCCTTCACCAGGCTTTCGATGTCGGCCGAGATGATGGCCTCGTCCTCGATGATCAGCACGTCAGTGGCCAATTCGGCGTCGATGTCTGTCTGGGCTTCCGAGATCAGACGTTCGACGTCATGGGCGTCGGCGTCGAGAATCTGGGCGGCCTCGGAAGGGGTGAAACCTTCGAGGGCGGTCAGCAGGAAGGCCTGGCGCGAACGCGGCGCGATCCTCATCAGCCGGCGTGAGGCGTCGTCGTCGCGCCCCTCGATGCCGCTCTTGTCTTCCAGCTGGGCGCCGGTTGTGGTCCAGATGGCGTGGAAGACGTGATAGAGGGCCACCCGCGGCGTCATTTCGGCGGGCAGCTGCCGTTCGCCGGCGGCGAGGGCCTCCAGCGCGACACGGACGTAGTTGTCCCCCGTCGTCTGGTCGCCGGTCAGCGCACGAGCGTAACGGCGGACGTAGGGCAGGTGCGGCGCAAGGCGGGCCAGCAGACTCATTGAGATATCCCCGACAGTTGGGCTCCAACCATGGAACCTCGGCAGTTTCGGTCAACGTATCAAATCAGCCACGGTTCCCGCCAACCGCACAAGCTTGAGCATTATTCTGGGTCCTCGTAGGAACCGCCCATGCGGGGCGGCGTTCCGGCACTCGCAACAACTATCGTCAGGGTGGCGGCCGTTTTTTCAATGACAGATAATTCCGATCCCCCCGGCAAGCCTCCCAAGGGCGGCGCGAGCCTGGAGGAAGCCCGACTTCGCCAGCAGGCGATCGGCGTCAAGCTGCGTCACATGTTCGACGAGGTGGTGAACGAGCCGGTTCCGGACGAGTTTCTCGACATCCTTCGCCGCGCCGACGAACGC
Source organism: Brevundimonas vancanneytii (assembly GCA_943367565.1). GTDB lineage: Bacteria > Pseudomonadota > Alphaproteobacteria > Caulobacterales > Caulobacteraceae > Brevundimonas > Brevundimonas vancanneytii_C. The sequence goes on along the minus strand of CALRJO020000061.1, from coordinate 2,569 downwards.
TCGTCCGGGGAGGGCGGCGAATGAGCGGCGCCTCCAGCCCGCCGCCCAAACCCCCTTCGGCCGACGACGACGCCTTCAAGCGGGAACTGGTCGTGCTGATCCCGCACCTGCGCGCCTTCGCCCGCACACTGACGGGGGACCCGACGGCGGCCGACGACCTGGCCCAGGACGCCATGATGAAGGCCTGGGACGCGCGCGCCAGCTACCAGATGGGCACCAATATGAAGGCCTGGACCTTCATGATCCTGCGCAACCAGTTCTATTCGGAGAAGCGCCGGTCCTGGCGTCAGACCCAGCTGGACCAGGAGGCCGCCGAACGCACCCTGGTGGCCGTGGACGATCCGGAATCGCCCGTGGCGCTGGATGAACTGCGGCTGGCCCTGGCCACCCTGCCGGAAGAACAGCGCGAGGCCCTGATCCTGGTCGGCGCCGGCGGCTTCGCCTATGAAGAGGCCGCCGCCATCTGCCAGTGCGCGGTGGGCACGGTGAAGAGTCGGGTTTCCCGGGCCCGGAAGGCCCTGCAGGCCACGCTGGAAAAGGGCGGCTATGCGCGCGACGGCCGCGCCGCCGGCGACGCCATGCGCTCCATACTCGCGGCCGCTGACCGTCTGAGTAGCGTCAGGCAAGGCTGACGCCGTGGTCCTGTTCGGCCGAGCGTTCGCCAGGGGATTGGGACGGGGTCTGGGACCCCAGAAATTCCAGGGCATCCGTTTCCGGCTCGGCCTGTGGCTGGCCATCGCCCTTCTGCCGCTCCTGATCCTCGGCGGCTTTCAGGCCCAGTCGGCGTTCCGGGCCCAGGACGCCGAACGCCGCTCCGATCTGCAACTGGCCGCGGAACGGAGCGCCGCCAACGCCAAGGCGCGGCTGGACAGCACCGGCATACTGCTTCTGGCCCTGAGGCCGGAAGCTCTCGAGATCTTTTGCCAGCCGCGGCTGAGCGATCTGGTCTCCCGTCTTGAGGACCTGGACGGTCTCGTGCGGTTGACGGCGACCGGCGCCACGGCCTGCGCCTCCGACAGCCTCGCCGCAACGCCGCCGATCTGGCTGACCCAGGTCCGGTCCAGCCCCTGGTTCGAACGACTCCGCGCCGGCGAGGGCACGGTTCTGGCGCGCGCGCCGGCCGTCGCCGGCCAGCCGTCGGGACTGATCGTGGCCATCCGGCTGGAGCGACCGATGGGCCGGTTCGACGGCGCCATGGTCGCCCTGATCCCCCTGTCCAGCCTGCAGCCCGACGTGGACGACCCCTCCCTGCCTGACGGCTCGCAGGCGGCGCTGACCGACGCGGACGGACGGCTGCTGACCGCCACCGACATTGACGCCTTCACCCTGACGCGCGGCGAATCCCTGACCGGATGGGTCCGGCGCGCGCGCACGGGCGCGTCAGCGATCTTCGAGGCCGATGACGCCCACGGCCGTCAACGGGTCTATGCCGGAGCCGCCCTGGCCGGTCGCGATGTCTACGCCCTGCTCTCGGCCCCCGCGCCGGGTCTGTTGTCCTGGGCGCGGCTGAACCCGGTCGGAGCCCTGTTCATGCCTCTGCTGGCGTGGCTCCTGGCCTTCACGGCGGTGATGTGGGTCAGCGAGCGGATCGTGGTCCGCTGGCTGAACTATCTGGAGCGGGTGGCGGCCATCTATGCCAAGGGCCGGTTCTCGGTGCGTCCGGTCCAGGCGATGAACGCGCCGGCCGAGATTCGCGTGCTCGCGCGAACGCTCGACGACCTGGCCGAGTCCATCGTCACCCGCGACGCCGCCCTGACGGCCTCGCTGGCGGAAAAGGACGCGCTGATGCGCGAGATCCACCACCGGGTGAAGAACAATCTGCAGATCATCTCCTCGCTGCTGTCGATGCAGCAGCGAGCCCTGACCGATCCCGCGTCCAAGGCCGCGGTCGGCGACACGCGCCAGCGTATTTCGGCCCTCGCCCTGATCTATCGCACCCTCTACCAGAGCGACGACCTGCGTTACGCCGACGCCCGCATCTTCCTGACCGAACTGGTCGGGCAACTGGTGTCCAGCGAAACGGGACGCGGCCAGCTGGTCACCTCCTCGGTCGAGGCGGACTCCCTCGTGGTCGATCCCGACAAGCTGGCCCCGCTGGCGTTGTGGTTGGTCGAGGCCGTGACCAACGCCCAGAAGCATGCCTTCGTCGGGCGCGGCGGCGACCTCAAGGTCCGCTTTTTCGTACGCGGCGAAACCAGCGTGCTGGAGGTTCAGGACGATGGTCCCGGCGTGAACGAGACCTTCCGGGCGGGCGTGGGGCGGACCCTGATGGGGGCTTTCGCCAAACAGTTGCGGGGATCGGTCGAGCTGGTTCCGGCCGAGGGCGGGGGGATGATCGCCCGCATGACCTTCGCCACGCCCGAGGCGGTCGTGCCGACGGATCCGGCTGATCTTGGAACCGTGGCGGCGCCGCGACGTTGATGATCCAGACGCCGCCTCCCCCGGCCTCAAGGAGTTCGATATGCGCAAGATTTTCATCCTGTTCGCCGCCGCCGCCGCCCTGACCACCGCGGCCTGCAACACCGTCTCGGGCGTGGGCCAGGACGCCGCCGCGGCCGGTAACGCCGTG
>CALRJO020000060.1:0-19110 GCA_943367565.1 Brevundimonas vancanneytii | reverse complement strand
TCACCTCGTCGAGGATATCCCACACCTGCGGCTGCTCGCGCTCGACCATGCGCTTGGACTGTTTGACGGTGCCCGACAGGCCCTTGGCGTCAAGGCGCGCATAGATGAACGGCTTGAACAGCTCGAGCGCCATCTTCTTGGGCAGGCCGCACTCGTGCAGCTTCAGCTCGGGACCCACGGTGATGACCGAACGGCCCGAATAGTCGACGCGCTTGCCCAGAAGGTTCTGGCGGAAGCGGCCCTGCTTGCCCTTCAGCATGTCGGCGAGCGACTTCAGCGGACGCTTGTTGGCGCCCGTGATGACGCGGCCGCGACGGCCGTTGTCGAACAGGGCGTCGACCGACTCCTGCAGCATCCGCTTTTCGTTGCGGATGATGATGTCGGGCGCGCGCAGCTCGATCAGCCGCTTCAGACGGTTGTTCCGGTTGATGACCCGGCGGTACAGGTCGTTCAGGTCGGAGGTGGCGAAACGGCCGCCGTCCAGCGGCACCAGCGGGCGCAGCTCCGGCGGGATCACCGGCACGACCGTCAGGATCATCCACTCGGGCTTGTTGCCGCTCTCGAGGAAGGCCTCGATCAGCTTCAGGCGCTTGGAGGCCTTCTTGGCCTTCATTTCCGAGGGGCTGTCGGCCAGTTCGCCGCGGTGCTTCTCGGCCTCGGCGTGCAGGTCGATGCCGATCAGCAGGTTGCGCACGGCCTCGGCGCCGATCTCGGCGGTGAAGCCGTCATCGCCGAACTCGTCCTGGTAACGATAGAACTCGTCTTCCGTCAGCAGCTGGTTCTGCTTCAGCGGGGTCAGGCCCGGCTCGGTGACGATGTAGTTCTCGAAGTAGAGCACCCGCTCCACGTCCTTCAGCGCCATGTCCAGCATCAGCGAGATGCGCGACGGCAGCGACTTCAGGAACCAGATGTGGGCGACCGGGGACGCCAGTTCGATGTGGCCCATCCGCTCGCGGCGAACGCGGGCAAGGGTGACCTCAACGCCGCATTTCTCGCAGATAATGCCCTTGTACTTCATGCGCTTGTACTTGCCGCACAGGCATTCGTAGTCCTTGGTCGGGCCAAAGATACGGGCGCAGAACAGGCCGTCACGCTCGGGCTTGAACGTACGATAGTTGATTGTCTCGGGCTTCTTGATCTCGCCGAACGACCACGACCGGATCTTCTCCGGGCTGGCGAGGGCGATCTTGATCTGGTCGAAGGTCGGAGTGACCGGGACCGCGTTGAAGATGTTCAGGACTTCCTGGTTCATCTTTTTTTCCTTCTGCGGCGGGGGGCCGCGAAATTAGTGACTGGTGGCTGGTGATTGGTGGTTGGTGGGGTGCGGCGGCTTTCCAGCTGCCAATCACCAATCACCAACCACCCTGAGGCGCGCTGCGCGCGCCTCAGCTGTTCTCCAGCTCCACGTTCAGGCCCAGCGAGCGCATTTCCTTGACGAGCACGTTGAAGCTCTCGGGAATGCCCGCCTCGAAGCTGTCGTCGCCGCGGACGATGGCCTCGTAGACCTTGGTCCGGCCGGCCACGTCGTCGGACTTCACCGTCAGCATCTCCTGCAGGGTGTAGGCCGCGCCGTAGGCTTCCAGCACCCAGACCTCCATCTCGCCGAAGCGCTGTCCGCCGAACTGCGCCTTGCCGCCCAGCGGCTGCTGGGTGACGAGCGAGTACGGCCCGATCGAACGGGCGTGGATCTTGTCGTCGACCAGGTGGTGCAGCTTCAGCATGTATATGTAGCCGACCGTGACCGGACGCTTGAACTGCTCGCCGGTCTGACCGTCATAGACGATCGACTGGCCGGTGCGGTCGAGACCCGCCTTCTCCAGCAGTTCCTCGATGTCGTTGATGTGCGCGCCGTCGAACACAGGAGTGGCGAACGGAACGCCCTTGGACAGGTTCTTGGCCAGCTCGATCAGGTCCTCTTCCGAGTCGGGAAGCGGGGTGTCCGGGCCGTAGATGCTGGTCAGGTGATCGACCAGCGCCTTCTTCTGTCCGCCCTGTTGCCAGGCTTCCAGAAGACCCTGGATCTGCTTGCCGAGACCGGCGGCGGCCCAGCCCAGGTGGGTTTCGAAGATCTGGCCGATGTTCATGCGCGAAGGCACGCCCAGCGGGTTCAGAACGACGTCCACCGAGGTGCCGTCTTCCAGGTGCGGCATATCCTCGATCGGCAGGATCTTGGAGATGACGCCCTTGTTGCCGTGGCGGCCGGCCATCTTGTCGCCGGGCTGCAGCTTACGCTTCACGGCCACGAAGACCTTGACCATCTTCATCACGCCGGGGGGCAGTTCGTCGCCGCGCTGCAGCTTCTCGACCTTGTCCTCGAAGCGGCGGTCGAGCGCCTTGCGGGCGTCCTCGAACTGCTTCTTCATGGCCTCGAGCTCGCCCATCGCCTTCTCGTCGTCGAGGGCGATCTGCCACCACAGGCCGCGCGACAGCTCGCCCAGCTTCTCTTCGGTGACCACGCCGCGGCCCAGGCCCTTCGGACCCGAGGTGGCGTTCTTGCCGAGGATCAGCGGCTTCAGGCGGCCGTAGACGTTGCGCTCGAGGATCTTGAGCTCGTCGTCGCGGTCCTTGCCCAGACGTTCGATTTCCGAACGCTCGATGGCGATGGCCCGCTCGTCCTTGTCGACGCCGTGACGGTTGAACACGCGCACGTCGACGATGGTGCCGGCGACGCCCGGCGGCAGGCGCAGGCTGGTGTCGCGGACGTCCGAAGCCTTCTCGCCGAAGATGGCGCGCAACAGCTTCTCTTCCGGCGTCATCGGGCTCTCGCCCTTCGGCGTGACCTTGCCGCACAGGATGTCGCCCGGCTGGACCTCGGCGCCGATCGCCACGATGCCGGCCTCGTCGAGATTGCGCAGGGCTTCCTCGCCGACGTTCGGGATGTCGCGGGTGATCTCTTCCGGCCCCAGCTTGGTGTCGCGGGCCATGACCTCGAACTCCTCGATGTGGATCGAGGTGAAGACGTCGTCGCGCACGATGCGCTCCGAGATCAGGATCGAGTCTTCGAAATTGTAGCCATTCCACGGCATGAAGGCGACGAGCGCGTTCCGGCCCAGGGCCAGTTCGCCCAGGTCCGTCGACGGGCCGTCGGCGATCACGTCGCCGACCTTCACCTCATCGCCCACGCGCACGATCGGGCGCTGGTTGATGCAGGTCGACTGGTTGGAACGCTGGAACTTCGACAGGCGGTAGATGTCGACGCCCGAACGGCCGGCGTCGGCTTCATTGGTGGCGCGCACGACGATGCGGGTGCCGTCGATCTGTTCGACGACGCCGTCACGACGGGCGACCACGACGGCGCCGGAGTCGACGGCCACGACCGCCTCCATGCCGGTGCCGACCAGCGGCGCGTCCGACTGCACCAGCGGCACGGCCTGACGCTGCATGTTCGCGCCCATCAGGGCCCGGTTGGCGTCATCGTTTTCCAGGAAGGGGATCAGGGCGGCGGCGACCGAAACGACCTGTTTCGGCGACACGTCCATCATGTCCACGTCGGCGCGGATCAGCAGCTGGGAGTCGCCGTTGATCCGGCCCGGGACCAGCTCCTCGACGATCATGCCGTCCTTCAGCTCGATGTTGGCCTGGGCGATCGTGTATTTCGCCTCTTCCATGGCCGAGATGTAGACCACCTCGTCCGTGGCCTTGCCGTCCTTCACGCGCCGGTAGGGGCTCTCGATGAAGCCGTATTTGTTCACGCGGGCGTGGGTGGCCAGAGAGTTGATCAGGCCGATGTTCGGGCCTTCCGGCGTTTCGATCGGGCAGATGCGGCCGTAGTGGGTCGGGTGCACGTCGCGGACTTCGAAGCCGGCGCGCTCGCGCGTCAGACCGCCCGGGCCAAGCGCCGAAAGGCGGCGCTTGTGGGTGATCTCGCTGAGCGGGTTGGTCTGGTCCATGAACTGCGACAGCTGCGACGAACCGAAGAACTCGCGCACGGCCGCGGCGGCCGGCTTGGCGTTGATCAGGTCGTGCGGCATCACCGTGTCGATATCGACCGAGGACATGCGCTCCTTGATGGCGCGCTCCATCCGCAGCAGGCCGACGCGGTACTGGTTCTCCAGCAGCTCGCCGACCGAACGGACCCGGCGGTTGCCCAGGTTGTCGATGTCGTCGATCTCGCCCTGGCCGTCCTTCAGGCCGACGAGGATCTGCAGCACGCGCAGGACGTCGTCCTTGCGCAGCACGCGGATTTCATCCGACACATCCGGGGTTTCCAGACGCATGTTCATCTTCACCCGGCCCACGGCCGACAGGTCGTAGCGCTCGCTGTCGAAGAACAGCGAGTTGAACATGGCTTCGGCGGCCTCCGGGGTCGGCGGCTCGCCCGGGCGCATCACGCGATAGACGTCGAACAGCGCGTCCTCGCGGCCGGTGTTCTTGTCGATGCGCAGGGTGTTGCGCATGTAGGCGCCGACCGTGACGTGGTCGATGTCCAGCACGTCGATGGTGGTGAAGCCGTGGCTTTCCAGCAGTTCGATGGTCGGCTGGTCCAGCTCGTCGCCGGCCTCGGCGTAGATTTCGCCGGTCTCGTAGTTCACGGCGTCGGCGGCCAGGTATTTGGTCAGCAGGGCGTCGGCGGCCAGCGACAGGGCCTTGACCGTGTCGCCCAGCTTCTTGGCCTGACGGGCGCTGATCTTGGTGCCCGCGGCGGCGACGATCTCGCCGGTATCGGCGTCGACCAGATCGAACTCGGGCTTCACGCCCTTCCAGCGCTCGGCCTTGTAGGGGGTGACCCAGCCTTCGCCGCGCTTCTCGTAGGGCACGGTCTCGTAGAAGGTCTTGAGGATCTCCTCGCCGTCCATGCCCAGACCCATCAGGAAGGTCGAGGCCGGCAGCTTCCGGCGACGGTCGATGCGGACGTAGACGATGTCCTTGGCGTCGAACTCGAAGTCCAGCCACGAACCGCGGTACGGGATCACGCGGGCGGCGAACAACAGCTTGCCCGAGCTGTGCGTCTTGCCCTTGTCGTGGTCGAAGAAGACGCCCGGCGAACGGTGCATCTGGGAGACGATCACCCGCTCGGTGCCGTTGACGACGAAGGTGCCCTTGTCGGTCATGAGCGGGATGTCGCCCATGTAGACGTCCTGCTCCTTGATGTCCTTGACCGAGCGCGCGCCGGTCTCTTCATCCGCCTCGAACACGATCAGGCGCAGCTTGACCTTCAGCGGCGCGGCATAGGTCATGTCGCGCTGGATGCATTCCTCGACGTCGTATTTCGGGTCCTCGAACTCGTAGGAGACGTACTCCAGGATGGCGCGTTCGTTGAAGTCCTTGATCGGGAAGACCGACTTGAAGACCGCCTCGATGCCCTGATCCTTGCGCGGACCGCTGCGCACTTCGCGCTGCAGGAACTGCTCATAGGAGGCGCGCTGCACCTCGATCAGGTTCGGCATCTGCACCGCTTCCGGGATCCGGCCGAACGAGTGGCGGATGCGCTTCTTGCCGGTGAAGGTGGTGGCGTGTGCGAACTGGCCGTTGGCGACGGCGACTTCGGCTTTGGACTTGGCCATTCTGTCTTCCCAATACGCAGCCCGGGCAGGCCGCGATCAATGCAGCAGCCACGGCTCCGCCAATACGGCGACCCGTGACCATCGGTTTCGGCGTCCACCCTCGGGCCTTTCGGCTCCAGGACGCCTGAAATTGCAGGGCTCCTTGGGGAGGAGCGCGCCTTCGCACCGGTCGGAGGGCGACAAACCGGGCCTCGGCGCTTTCGCGCGAATCTCTGTACGGAGTTAGCGGAACCGGGTGATATACTCGCTTTGACGGCGAAATAAAGACCTTGGGTCCCCATTCTTTGCGATTGCCGTGACGGCTTCACGGCCAAGGTGCGATCCTGCTAGCGTCGCCCCATGAACCGCACCCTCCTGATCGCCGCCGCCGCCCTGACCCTCGCCGCCTGCGCCTCGGCGCCGGAGCCGATGGGCGCCCCGACCTCCGAAGTCCGCGCCCCGGTCGGCGAGGCCAGCCAGGTGAACTGGGACGCGGGCAACGCCGCCTATCTGGTCTGGAACGGCGCCCGGCCCGGCTGGACCACGACGGCCTCCGGCCTGCAGTACCGCCGAATCAGCCCCGCCAACCCCGAGGGACGCCAGCCGGTCGCGACCGATACCGTCCGGGTCCATTATCGCGGGACCTTCATCGACGGCCGCGAGTTCGACGGCTCCTGGGCCCGCGGCGAGCCGACCGAATTCCCCCTGAACCGCGTCATCCGCGGCTGGACCGAGGGCGTCGCCCTGATGCGCGAGGGCGAGCGGTTCGAGTTCGTCATTCCCCCCGCGCTCGGCTATGGCGAACGCTGGGTCGGCGGCGGCGACCTGCCGCCCAACTCCACCCTGCTGTTCACGGTGGAATTGCTGGAAGTGAAGCCGGCGCCGGCGGCCGTTCCCTGACCTTTCCTTTCGTCATCCTCCGGCGAGCGAAGCGAGACCGGGGGACCCAGCGGCGCCGCGACGGCGGCGAAAGACGGCTGTGTTGATGATTGGCGCTCCCGACAGGTTCGCGCTCACGCGCGCCGCGGGTCCCCCGGTCTGCGCCGCTGCGCGGCTTGCCGGAGGATGACGAAAGCAGGATGGGTTTCGCCTGCGGCGCACCCACGGAACCGCGAACATGACGGCGAATTAATCCTGAGGGCCTTCCGTCGGGTTGACCCCCGTCCGCGCCCGGCGTGATCTGCGCGCCCTGCCTGTCCAGCCGGAAGTCATCGATGAAGCGTCTGTTCCTGACCGCCTGCGCCGCCGCCCTCATATTCGGCGCCGCGCCCTCCCTCGCACAGGTCGGCACGCCCGCTCTCGACCGCCCCCTGGTCCCCATTCCGGCCCCGCGCGACGTCCCCTACCCCGGCGTCATCACACTCGACATGGACGCCACCGACATCGACCGGCGCATCGTCTCGGTTCGGCAGACCATTCCCGTCGCCGGCCCCGGCCCGCTGGTCCTGCTCTATCCGCAATGGATCCCCGGCAATCACAGCCCGGCCGGTCCTGTCGACGACATCGCCGACCTGCGGATCACCGCCGGCGGCCAGCCGCTGCGCTGGGTCCGCAACACCGTCCGCACCAACGCCTTCCAGGTCGAGGTTCCGGCGGGCGCGACCACGGTCGACGTCTCGTTCAAATGGCTGACCCCGATCGAAGGCGCCCAGGGCCGGGTCGTCATCACCGACGAGATGCTGAACATCCAGTGGGAAAAGGCCGTCCTCTATCCGGCCGGCTACTACGCCCGCCAGATCACGGTCCGGCCGACCCTGCGCCTGCCCGCCGGCTGGCGGTATGGCGTGGCCCTCGACACCGCTTCCTTCCAGAACGGCGTGGCGGTCTTCGCCCCGATCACCCTCGACCATCTGGCCGACAGCCCGGTCTTCGCCGGCGCCCATTTCCGCCAGTTCGACCTCGACCCGGGCGGCCGCTCGCCGGTTCGGATGAACGTCGTCGCCGACGACCCCGCCATGCTGGCCGCCGGCGACGAACACATCGCCCTGCATCGCAATCTGGTCGTCCAGGCCGACCGGCTGTTCGGGGCGCGCCATTTCGACCGCTACGACTTCCTCGTCGCGGTCAGCGATGATCTGGGCGGCATCGGGCTGGAGCATCAGCGCTCGTCCGAGAACAGCGTCGATACCCGCTATTTCACCGCCCCGGCCTCGACCCTGGCCGACCGCGACCTGCTGGGTCACGAATACGTCCACTCGTGGAACGGCAAATGGCGGCGTCCCGCCGACCAGCTGACCCCGACGCTGAACGAGCCGCTGCAGAACTCCCTGCTCTGGGTCTATGAGGGCCAGACCCAGTACTGGGGCCTCGTCCTGACCGCCCGCGCCGGCCTGATGACCAAACAGCAGGCGCTGGACATCCTCGCCAACACCGCCGCGACCTATGCCGACGACAATCCCGGCCGCGCCTGGCGCGCCATGCAGGACACCACCAACGACCCGATCATCGCCCGCCGCCAGCCCCAGCCCTGGGGCAGTTTCCAGCGCTCCGAGGACTATTATCGCGAAGGCGCGATGATCTGGCTCGACGCCGACACCCTGATCCGCGAGCAGTCGAACGGCCGCCGGTCGCTGGACGATTTCGCCAGGGCCTTCTTCGGCGTCGAGGACGGGAACTGGGATCCGTCCCCCTATACCTTCGACGACGTGACCTCGACCCTGAACGGCGTCCAGGCCCAGGACTGGGCCGCCTTCCTGCGCACCCGTCTCGACGCCGTCGGACCCGAGGCCGCCGGCCCGCTCGCCGGCATCGAGCGCGGCGGCTATCGCCTCGCCTGGGGCACGACCCCCAACGCCTACAGCCGGGCGCTCAACACCGAACTGGGCCGCGTCGACTTCCAGTACTCGCTGGGGCTCAGCCTCAACACCGCCAACCGCGTCACCGCCGTCCGCTGGGGCTCGCCGGCCTTCGAGGCGGGCCTGACCTCGGGCTGGGAGGTCGTCGCCGTCAACGGCCGCGCCGCCACCGCCGCGACCATCGCCGAGGCCATCACCGCCTCCGCCGGCAACACCACGCCGATCGAGATGATGCTGAAGAAGGGCGACCGCTTCCGCACCATCCGCTTCGACTATCACGGCGGCCTGCGCTACCCGCGCCTCGAACGCATCGAGGGAACGCCCGACCGTCTGGGCGATATCCTCGCCCCCCGCCGCCGTTGATCGTGAGGGACCAGATGATGATCCGCACCGCCGCCCTCGCCCTTCTCCTGACCTCGGCCGCCCTGCCCGCCCTGGCCCAGGCGCCTGCGTCGCAAGCCGCGACGCCCCTGCCCGCCCCGACCAGCCTGCCACAGGCCCTGCCGCCGATCCCGGCGCCGCAGGACCGCGACTATCCCGGCGTCATCGGCATCCGCGTCGACCTGACCGACCTCGACCACAAGGTCATCCGGGTGCGCCAGACGGTGCCGGTCAGCGCCGGCCACCTCGTGCTGCAGTATCCGAAATTCATCCCGGGCAATCACGCCGCCACGGGCCCGATCCAATTGGTCTCCGGCCTGACCGTCACCGCCGGCGGCCAGCGGATCGAATGGATCCGCGACACGGTCGACCCGTACGCCTTCCACCTCGACATCCCGGCAGGCGTGACTGAAATCGAGGTCGCCTTCGAATGGCTGACCCAGCCCGACAATTCGACCTGGCGCGTGGTCATGACGCCCGAGATGGTCAACCTCCAGTGGGAGAAGGCGCTGCTCTATCCGGCGGGCTACAATCACAGCCGCATCACCTTCGCCCCCTCGGTCGTCCTGCCGACGGGCTGGGAATACGGCGTCGCCCTCGACACCGTCTCCCGCGAGGGCGACGTGGCCACCTTCGCCCCCATCTCGCTCGAGCATCTGGCCGACAGCCCGATGTTCGCCGGGGCCCACTACCGCCGCGTCGACATCGATCCGGGCGGCCGCTCGCCGGTGCATCTGAACCTCGTCGGCGACACCGCCGCCTCGGTGAACATCACGCCGGAGTGGGTCGCGAAATATGAGTCCCTGGTCGATCAGGCCGATCGCCTGTTCGGCGCCCGCCACTATGACCGCTACGAATTCCTGCTGGCCCTGACCTCACAGATGGGCGGCATCGGGCTGGAGCATCATCGCTCTTCCGAAAACACCGCCGCGCCCAACTATTTCTCCACCGCTGCGCCGGCCTACGGGACCCGCGTCCTGCTGCCTCATGAATACGTTCACAGCTGGAACGGAAAATTCCGCCGGCCGTCCGACGAATACGTCCAGAATTTCAACGTCCCGACCCAGAACACCCTGATGTGGGTCTATGAGGGCCAAACCCAGTACTGGGGCGACGTCCTGACCCCGCGATCCGGCCTCGGCACGGTCGAGGAGGCGGTGATCAATCTGGCCGGGGTCGCCGGCTTCTACGACAACCAGCCCGGCCGCGAATGGCGCGCCCTGCAGGACACCACCAACCACAATCTGCTCGGCTACCGCACCACCAATCCCTGGCCTTCGTGGATGCGCGGCACCGGCGACTACTACCGCGAGGCCCTGCTGATCTGGCTGGACGCAGACACCCTGATTCGCGAGGCCACCCGTGAGCGCAAGTCGCTCGATGATTTCGCCCGGGCCTTCTTCGGCGTCGAGGACGGCGTCTGGGAGGCCCGGCCCTATACGTTCGAGGACGTGGTCTCGCATCTGAACGCGGTCCACCCCCACGACTGGGCGGCCTTCCTGCGCGACCGGCTCGACGCGGTCGGCCCCGACGCCGCCGCCCCGCTGGCCGGGATCGAGCGCGCCGGCTGGCGGCTGACCTGGGTCGATGACCTGACGCCGCTCGAAAAGCGGATGAACGGCGGCTGGGCCGGCGATTTCCAGTATTCGCTCGGCTTCAGCCTCGGCGCCGGCGCCCGCATCGGCGGCGTGCGCTGGGGCAGCCCGGCCTTCGAACAGGGACTGGGCGCCGGCTGGGAGCTGGTCGCCGTCGGCGACCGCGTCGGCTCCGCTGAAGCCCTCCGCGACGCCGTCACGGCGGCGAAGGGCGGGACCGATCCCATTGTCGTGGTGGTAAGGCGCGGCGACGCGTTCCGTACCCTGTCGTTCGCGTACCACGACGGCCTGCGCTACCCGCGCCTGGTCCGGATCGAGGGCGCCCGCGACCGTCTGGCCGACATCTTCGCGCCCCGACGGCGCTGAGCGGACAAAAGAAAACGGGCCGGGGATCGCTCCCCGGCCCGTCTGGTAAGTTCAAGTCCGGATCGCCCTCAAGCAGCGAGGCTCCGCGAGCCTCGCGTTAGGGCAACAAGGCCTCTTACTTGATCTGCACCTTGGCGCCGGCTTCCGTCAGCTTCTTGGCGACTTCGTCGGCGTTCTGCTTGGAGACGTTCTCGACGACGTTCTGAGGCGCGCCTTCGACCAGGTCCTTGGCTTCCTTCAGACCCAGGTCCGAACGGACGCCGCGGACTTCCTTGATGACGTTGATCTTCTTGTCGCCGCCGTCCAGCAGGACGACGGTGAACTCGGTCTGCTCTTCAGCCGCTTCAGCCGAGGCGCCGCCGGCGGCGCCGCCGGCCGGCATGGCCATGGCGACCGGAGCAGCGGCGCTGACGCCCCACTTCTCTTCCAGCAGCTTGGACAGTTCGGCGGCTTCCAGAACGGTCAGTTTCGACAGGTCTTCAACGATTTTGGCGAGATCGGCCATGGTGTGTTTCCTTCGGAGGATTGGGTTTCAGTAGAGAGTTTGCAGAGATGAAAGAGGCGGGTCCGCTTACGCGGCGTCCTTGGCGGCATAGGCGCTGAACACGCGGGCCAGTTGGGACGCCGGGGCTTGCACGACGCCGGCGACCTTGGTCGCGGGAGCGTTGAGCAGGCCGAGCAGCGAGGCGCGGATCTGGTCCAGCGAGGGCAGTTTGGACAGAACGCCCACACCCGCCGCATCCAGAACCTTGTCACCCATGAAGCCGCCGAGGACGATGAACTTGTCATTGGCCTTGGCGTATTCAGCGGTGATCTTGGCGGCCGTCACAGCATCGTCAGCGTAAGCAATGCCCACGGGACCCTTGAACAGGCCGTGGTATTCGCTGCCTTCAGCGGCGTCGAGCGCCTTGAGCGCCAGGCGGTTCTTGACCACCTTGAACGTGCCGCCGGCAGTACGCAGGCGTCCACGCAGGTCTTCCATATCCGCAACGGTCAGACCCAGGTTGTGGGTCACGACCACGGCGCCCGCGTCGGCGAAAACGCCCTTCAGCGTTTCGATCGACTCGGCTTTTTGTGCGCGGTCCATTGCGGTCTCCAGTCTGTATTCGCCGCCGGGCTTATTCCCGACGACGGATTGGCCAAGGCGCGCCGCATCGCTGCGAAGCGTTCAGGCCGGTCGTATTGTCCGAAGGAAGCTCGAACCCCGACGCCCGGATACCGGAACGTCTGGCGTCGTCTGCATCCCCATCTCCCCACGGCGTCAGAGGGCTCTCTGACATTTATGGCGCGGGTGACCCCCACGCCCCGAAGTTCTCGGACAGGACCGCCGCGGCCGAAGCTGCGACGGAAGAGGCGCGCTCTATACACGGACCCGCGCAGAACTCAAGCGGGCTCTATGCAGGCGCGACGAAACCGGGTCACATCCCGCCTTCGAGGGGAAGCGACCATGACCGAGACCACCGAAGCCACCGGCCGCGACAGTCTCGGCGGCGCGACGTCCCGCATCCTCGGGCCCATCCGGCTGGGTATAGGCCTGGTGCAGGGTCTCGGCCTGTTCTGGCTGCACCGGTCCGCCGAGGCGCGATGGTGGCTGTGCGACGCCGTCGACGAAAGCCGGTGTCGCCAGGCCATTTGGCCGGCGACCGAACCCCTGCTGTTCGGCCCCCTGCTGCTCGTCATCGCCTTCCTGCCGCTGGTGCTTCTGGCCGGCGTCGGCCGGTTGCGACCCCTCACCCTGACGATCTGGACCGTCGTCGCCGGCGTCGCCCTCGCCCTGCTGGGCCTGCACGACATCGCCCGCCAGAGCGTCGATGCCCTGCACCATGGCCCGTTCCTGTCCGCGCCCGTGGTCCTGTTCTCGGGTGCCGCCCTGTTCATCGCCCATCATCTGGTCGCCCCGGCGGACCTCGAGCGCCGCCGCATCGCGAGCTTCCCGGCCTATTTCGACACCACCTGGAAGGCCGGGGTCCAGCTGGCCATGTCGCTCGGCTTCACCGGCGCCTTCTGGCTCCTGCTCCAGCTCGGCGCCGCCCTGTTCAAGGTCATCGGCCTCGACTTCCTGCAGTTGCTTCTGCGCGAGGCCTGGTTCTGGATTCCCCTCACGACCCTGGCCTTCTCGATCGCCGTCCACCTGACCGACGTCCGCGACGGCCTGATCCGCGGCGTCCGCACCGTCGCCCTGATGCTGCTGTCCTGGCTGCTGCTGGTCATGACCGTGCTGGCCGCCGGCTTCCTCGCCGCCCTGCCCTTCACCGGCCTCGACGGCCTGTGGGAGACCGGCAACGGCACCTCGCTGGTGCTCGCCGCCGCCGCCGCCCTGATCATCCTCATCAACACGGCCTATCAGGACGGCCGCGTCGACAACCTTCCGCCGCTGGTGCTGCGCTTCGCGGTCCGTGTCGCCGCGGTCCTGCTCACCCCGCTGGTCCTTCTCGCCATCCTCGGACTGTCGCTCCGCATCGGCCAGTACGGCCTGACGCCCGACCGGATCATCGCCGCCGCCTGCGCCCTCGTCGGCGCCGCCTATGCCGTCGGCTACGGCTGGGCCGCCCTCAGCCCCTTCTGGCGCAAGGGCGACTGGATGCGCCCGCTGGAGCGCGCCAACATCTGGACCGCCATCCTGACGGTGGCCGTCATCCTCCTGCTGTTCAGTCCCGTGCTGGACCCGGCCCGCCTGTCGGTCATGGACCAGGTCGCCCGGCTGGAGCGCGGCGCGGTCACGCCCGACAAGTTCGACTATCACTTCCTGCGCTTCGAAAGTGGCAAGGTGGGTCAGGCGGCGCTGGAGCGGCTGACGCGATCGACCGACGCGACCATCTCCGCGCTCGCCCTCTCGGCCCGGTCGGAGACCAACCGGTTTCGCGGCGTCGAGCCGGATGACGTTCCGCAGGTCATCGAGATGTGGCCGACCGGCACGACCCTTCCGTCGGGCTTTCTGGAGTCCCCGTCCCTGCACGGCTGCGACGCTGTGGGTCAGTGCGTGGCCGCGCTTCAGGACCTGAACGCCGACGGCACGCCCGAAGTCCTGGTGGCCCGTGCCTATGGCATCCAGGTGTTCGCCCGCGTCGCCCCGAATGGCTGGACCCCGGTCGGGACTTTCGATCAGATCGTCTGTGAGGGCAGGGGACCCGCCAATCCGCGCGATGCGTTCCGTTCGGGCAGATCTTCGCCCGTACCCTCCATCTGGCCAGACCTCGTTTTCGAGGGTGGCTTGCGCGCCCGGTTCACACCTGACCCGACGGCTTGCAGACAAGTGGCCGTGTCCAACTGGCTTGGCAGTCTTGGCGCCCTTCCCGCCCCTTGACCGGGAGGGGCGGCGTAACATTACACTGAGTTCAGAAATGGGATCGGGGGACCCCACGTGAACCAGCCGGGCGGAACCGTCCAGGACGATCTGCTGCGCCGGGCCGCCGAGGCCCTGGCGCGTCGCGATCCGCAATCCGCACTCGGCCTGATCGATCAGGCCGACGCCATGGGCGCCACCCACAACGGAACCCTGAACCGGGCCCTGGCCCTGCGGCTGCTCGGCGATTTCCACGGCGCCCTGACGGTGCTGGACGACGCCCTGGCCATGCAGCCCTATGATTTCGCCGCCCTGCTGGGCAAGGCGTCCATGCTGGAGAAGGTCGGCCAGGCCCGGTCCGCCGCCGACGTCTATCGCAACGCCCTCAAGATCGCCCCGCCGCGTGAGCGCTGCCCGCCGGTCATCCAGTCCCAGATCGACCATGCCGCCGGCGTCGTCCGCCGCCATGCCGAGGCCTTGCGCGACCACATGCGCGCCGGCGTCGCCGCCCTGCGCGGCGCGGTCGACGCCGCCACGCTCGACCGGTTCGACGAAGGTCTCGAAATCTACGCTGGCCTCAAGACCGCGCCGAAGCAGGAGCCCCTCCTGCTCGACTACCCCCGCCTGCCGGCCATTCCGTTCCACGACCGCGCCCTGTTCCCGTGGCTGGAGACTCTGGAGGCCGCGACCCCGGTCATCAAGGCCGAGCTCGAGGCCCTGCTGGCTGGCGGCATGGACGATTTCGCGCCCTACATCGCCTATCCCAAGGGCGCGCCGGTCAATCAATGGGGTGAACTCAACCACTCCCGTAAATGGAGCTCGCTCTGGCTGTGGAAGGACGGCGCGCGTCAGGACGCGGTCTGCGAACGCTGCCCCCGGACCGCCGCCCTGCTCGACTCCCTGCCCATGTGCCGCCAGGACGGCTTCGCCCCCACCGCCGTCTTCTCGGCGCTGCAGCCCCACACCCACATCCCGGCCCACACCGGCTCGTCCAACGTCCGCCTGCTGACCCACCTGCCCCTGATCCTCCCCGGCCCGGCCCGCTTCCGCGTCGGCAACACGGTGCGCGACTGGAAAATGGGCGAGGCCTGGGTGTTCGACGACACCATCGAGCACGAGGCCTGGAACGACGCCGACCAGATGCGGGTCATCCTGATCTTCGACATCTGGAACCC
This sequence comes from Brevundimonas vancanneytii, assembly GCA_943367565.1. Classification (GTDB taxonomy): domain Bacteria; phylum Pseudomonadota; class Alphaproteobacteria; order Caulobacterales; family Caulobacteraceae; genus Brevundimonas; species Brevundimonas vancanneytii_C. The sequence goes on along the minus strand of CALRJO020000060.1, from coordinate 4,032 downwards.
CGCCCTGTCCGAAGCCGAGCAAACCCTCATCACCGCCATGATGCAGGCGCAGCGCAGCTTCACGGGCGGCTAACAGGCCTCCCCCCGCTATCGTCATCCCGGCGAAGGCCGGGACCCAGCGGCGCCGTAGCGGAGCGAAGGCGAAACCTCATCTCCGCCACTCCTGATAGGGTCGCGCTCTCGCGCGCCGCTGGGTCCCGGGGTCGCTGCGCGCCCCGGGATGACGAAAGCAGAAGAGCGCCTCGTTAACCCTCCACTCACCCTGCCCCCCAACCCGATCTTCACCTTGTGAGGGTTAAAACGTCCCGGAATGAGCCAGTCCCGCTTCAACGAGGACCGGCCGAAACCGTGATGTTGAAGGGGGCCCCATGGCCAAGACCGTTCTCGTGGTCGACGACGATCCCACCCAGCGCCGCCTCGCCCAGGCCGTGCTGGAGCGCGAGGGCTATGCCGTCGTCCACGCCGAGTCCGGCGGCGAGGCCATCGACCGCCTGACCAGGGGCGGCGGGGCCGACGTCGTCCTGCTCGACATGGTCATGCCCGGCATGAGCGGCATGGAGGCCCTGGCCGAGATCCGCACCGCCGGGGTCGCCACCCCCGTCATCGTCCTGACCGCCTCGGGCGGCGTGGACGCCGTGGTCAAGGCCATGCAGGCCGGGGCCCAGGACTTCTTCGTCAAGCCGGTCTCGGCCGAACGCCTGCTGGTCGGCGTCTCCAACGCCCTGCAGCTGACCCGGCTGACCGCCGAGGTCGGCCGGCTCAAGAAGCACGTCTCCGGCCGCACCTCCTTCGACGATCTGGTCGGCCAGAGCCCGCCCATGCGGATGGTCAAGTCGCTGGGCGCCCGCGCCGCCAAATCCTCCATCCCGGTCCTGATCACGGGCGAGAGCGGCGTCGGCAAGGAAGTCATCGCCCGCGCCCTGCACGGCGCCAGCGACCGCTCCGGCAAGCCGTTCGTGGCGGTCAACTGCGGCGCCCTGCCCTCGAACCTGATCGAGTCGATCCTGTTCGGCCATGAAAAGGGGGCCTTCACCGGCGCCCACGACAAACACCTCGGCAAATTCCAGGAGGCCAACGGCGGCACCCTGTTCCTCGACGAGATCGGCGAACTGCCGCTGGACATGCAGGTCAAGCTGCTGCGCGCCCTGCAGGAGGGCGAGGTCGACCCCGTCGGAGCCAAGCGGTCGGTCAAGGTCGACGTCCGCATCGTCTCGGCGACCAACCGCGACCCGGCCCAGCAGGTCCGCGCCGGCGCCTTCCGCGAGGATTTGTTCTATCGCCTCAACGTCTTCCCGATCGAGGCTCCGTCCCTGCGCGAGCGCCGCGAGGACATCCCCGCCCTGATCGACCACTTCATCGCCCGCTTCAACGTCGAGGAGGGCAAGCGCGTCGCCGGCTGTTCGGGCGAGACCCTGGCCCTGCTGTGCGCCTTTGACTGGCCGGGCAACGTCCGCCAATTGGAGAACGCCGTCTATCGCGCCATCGTCCTCGCCGACGCGCCGTTCCTCCAGCCCCACGACTTCCCCGCCATCTCGGGCCTCTCCTCCCCCCCCGTGGGGGAGGTGGATCGTCGCGACAGCGACGAGACGGAGGGGGCCGACGCCGTCGCGATCGACCTTCCCCCTCTGCCCGACACCCCCATCCGCATCCTCGACGACCGCGGCCATCTGCGCACGCTGGAGGAGATCGAGCGGGACCTGATCCAGCACGCCATCGAGGTCTATGCCGGCCATATGTCAGAGATCGCCCGCCGGCTCGGCATCGGCCGCTCGACCCTGTACCGCAAGGTCCGCGAACAGGGGCTGGAAGGCATCCTCAAGGAAGCTGGCTGAGGCTTTCCCGCAACGCCACAGTGAAGCCCGGAGTGTGACCAAAAGTTCATTGGCCAGCGACCGGTTCAACCCCGATGACGGGAGAACGCTCGACATGCGCTCAACCTTCGGTTTCCGCGCTGCAATGCGACGGAAATGTTGGCCGGGCACGTTGCAGGGCTAGCTTCTCCCCGGGATCCGTCCGCATGCTTCTCGTCACCACCGCCCTGTCCGGCCTCATGGCCGGTCTGATCCAGACTGCGCCGACGCCCCCGCCGCAGCAGCCGCCGCAAACGCCGGCGACGCCCGCTCCGACGGCCGAGCCCGTCCCGACGGGCGAGCCGGATCCGGAGGCCTATGAACTCGACACCGTGACGACCACCGCGGCCCGCCCCCGTGGCAGCGTCAATTCCGACATCCCGCCCGACGTCACCCTGACGGCGGAACAGATCGCGGCCTACGGCGCCTCGAACATCGCCGAACTCCTCACCTATCTGGAGCCGCTGACCCGCAGCTCGCGCGGTCGCGCCGACGGCCAGCCCGTATTCTTGGTCAACGGCCGCCGCATCTCGGGCTTCCGCGAAATCCAGGGCCTTCCGCCCGAAGCCATCGAGCGGATGGACATCCTGCCTGAGGAGGTCGCGCTCGAATACGGCTATGCCGCCGACCAGCGCGTCGTGAATTTTGTGCTCAAGGACAATTTCCGTTCGCTGACCGGCGAGGTCTCCGGGCGCATGCCGGTCCAGGGCGGCCGCACCACGACCGAGATCGAGGGCAACACCCTGAACATTTCGGGGCCGACCCGTTGGTCCCTGGACGCCGAATACGAACGCTCCACCCCCCTGTTCGAATCCGAGCGCGACATCGACCGCGGCGCGGGGACGACCCCGTTTGACGACATCGGCGCCTATCGCACCCTGTTGGGCGCGAGCGAACGCGCGACCCTGCGCGGCACCTTCAAGCGCGACATCAACAACACCACCCAGGCCACCCTCAGCGCCAGCCTTGAGGATCGCTCCAGCCGCAGCTTCAACGGCCTGCCGGGCGTGGATCTGAGGCTGTCGGCCGGCAACCCCTTCCTGACCGAGCCTGCCCCCCAGACGATCAACCGCGTTCTGGACGCCCTGCCCCTTGGCCGCGAGACCGACAGCCTGACCGGCGGCGTGGGCATTGTCGCCGACGGCTTCCTCGGCGACGACTGGCGCTGGACCCTGTCGGGCAACTACGACCGCGTCGAAACCGACACCCTCAGCGGCCGGGGCTTCGCTCCCGCGGGTCCGTTCCAGACCCGCCTCGACGCCAACGACCCGACCGCCGATCCGTTCGGCCCCCTCGTCCCGACCGACTTCGTCCGCCTGCCCAACGACACCGCCAACTCGGTGTCGCAAGTGCTCTCCACCGAACTCGTCCTAAACGGCGACGTCTACGAGCTGCCGGCGGGCGGCATCTCCTCCACCTTCCGGATCGGCGCCGACACCCGTTCGCTCGATTCCACCAGCATCCGCTCCGGCCTGACGACCGAGCGCTCGCAGTCGCGCGACCGCCTCAACAGCCAGGCCAGTTTCAGCATCCCGATCGCCAGCCGCCGCCGGGACGTCCTGCCCGCCATCGGCTCCCTCACGGCCAATTTCAACGTCGGCTATGAGGAGCTGTCGGACTTCGGCGGCCTGACCACCCTCGGCTTCGGCGTCAACTGGTCGCCGATCGAGCCCCTGTCGCTGAACTTCAGCTACACCAACGAGCACGGCGCTCCGTCGATCTCGCAGCTGAACGACCCGACCATCTCCACCCCCAATACGCCGGTGTTCGACTTCAGAGCCGGCGCCGCCGGCGAGACCGTGCTGGTCACCCGCACCGACGGGGGCAACCCGAACCTCAACTCGGACAACCGTCAGGTCTGGAAGGCCGGCTTCAACCTCAAGCCCTGGTCCGAGACCGACTTCCGCGTCAGTTCGACCTGGACGTACAGCCTGACGGAAGACGCCATCGCCGCCTTCCCGACCCTGACGCCCGACCTGGAAGCCGCCCTGCCCGGCCGCTTCACCCGCGACGCCGACGGCAATCTGCTCTCCTTCGACGCCCGTCCGCTCAATTTCGAGCGGTTCGAGCGCCAGGACATCCGCACCGGCTTCAACTATTCCCGCGCTTTCGGCGCCCCCAATCCGGCCGCGGCGCCCCTGCCCGGCATGCCCGGCGGCGCCCGTCCGCCCGGCGGCGGCGG
>CALRJO020000059.1:0-19325 GCA_943367565.1 Brevundimonas vancanneytii | reverse complement strand
GGCCGCTCCGCGCCCTCCCCGACCCGCTTCAGCCGAAGCGGCGGAGAATCATGCGCCATCGTTCTCCCTCCCCCGAAGTGGGGAGGGACGATCGCGTAGCGATCCGGGTGGGGAATTCCGAAGCCTGGCGCCGCCCGTGCGGGACTGGCCTTCCCCACCCGGCTGCGCTGCGCTTCGCCGTCCCGCCCCATGAAGGGGAGGGAGAACCGGTCTTTGAAAATCAGGAAAAGGCCACGAAGATCAGCGCCACGACGGTGACGTCTATGGTGCGGGTCAGAATGGTCAGCATGGCGGCGGTCCCGAACGAGGCTTGAAGACCTGTCGTTCAGCAAGGACCGTGCCGCGGGCTCAGACGTCGGTGTCCTTCGCCTTGCCCGGCTGGGGCCGGCGTTCGGCGGCGCCGGAATGTTCGGTTCCGAGATAGGCCGAGCGGGCCGCGTCCAGTACCGGCGGGCCGCCCTTCAGGCCGCGGCGCTGGCCGGTCTGCCCGATCATCTGGGCGGCGAAGACGGCCGCGCCAGGGTCGGCCGGCGGGGCCGGGGCAGGTCTTGCCGGGGGCTCGGCAGGCTCGACCGGAAAGTCCACCGGGACCAGAGCGCGCGAGGCGGAGGCGGCCCGGCGCTCCTCGGCCCGCCGGTCGGCGGCGCGGCGGTCTTCGCGGCGCTGAACAGGACCGACGGGGCGAACCTCGTCGGTCACGTCAGCCGCCCTTCGACAGCTTGTCGAGCTGGCTGCGCATCTCGTCCATCTGGCGGCGCATCTCGGCCAGGGGGTCGGCGGCGGGCGCGACCCGGGGCTCGGGCGTCGCGCCAGGGGCCGCGTTGCCCGGTGTCAGGGCATTGAAGCCGGGCCACATCTTCATCGCATCGGTGAACAGGGCCATGTTGCGCTTGACCGCCTCGTCGAGGATGCCCGCGCCGGGGGCGGCGCCGAAGGCCTTGGAGAACTGGCCGCGCATCTGCTCCTGCTGACGGCTGAAGCTGTCCAGCGACATCTCCAGATAGCTGGGCAGGACACCCTGCATCTGGCCGCCATAGAAGCCGATGAGCTGGCGCAGGAACTGGACCGGCAGCAGGGCCTCGCCGCGGCTTTCTTCCTCGAAGATGATCTGGGTCAGGATCTGGCGGGTCAGATCGTCATTGGTCTTGGCGTCGAAGACCACGAACTCGGTGCCTTCGCGGACCATTTTCGCCAGGTCCTCGAGCGTCACATAGGCGCTGGTGGCGGTGTTGTAGAGCCGCCGGTTGGCGTATTTCTTGATGACGACGGTGTCGCCCGCTCCGGCCTTCTTGTCCGCCACGCCAATCCCCTGACCTGTTGCACTGCCGCACTATCCCGCAGCGCGAAGCCGCATGCAAATCACCCCATGGCGGCGGGGGCCAGAACCACCCCCACCAGCACGGCGGCCCAGTGGACCGTGGCGCCGGTGACGACGAAGCCGTGCCAGATGGCCCGACGGAACTTCACCTGCGGGCTGATGAAGACGAAGACGCCGGCGGTGTAGATCAGCCCGCCCAGCACCAGCAGGCCCAGGGCGATCGGATGGACGGTGTCGATCATCGGCTTGAGCGCCAGCACGGCCAGCCAGCCGAAGCCGATATAGACCGCGCTCCAGAAGGCGTCGGAGATGCGCGGGGCGACCAGTTTGACGGCGACCCCGGCCAGGGCGACGGTCCAGACCAGCAGCGTGAAGCCGATGGCCCAGGCGCCTTCGAAGCGCTGGGTGGTGAAGGGGGTGTAGCTGCCGGCGATCATCAGGAAGATAGCCGCCTCGTCGATCCGGCGCAGGATGGGCCGGGCGGCGCAGGGGTGGGTCTGGTTGTAGATGGTCGAGGCCGTCAGCATGGCAATCAGACACAGGGCGTAGGCGCTGGTGGCGACCACGGCGCCGATGCCGGCGTAGATCGCGGCCAGCACGGCCAGGACGATGCCGCCCACGGCGGCCAGGGTGAGGCCGACCACATGCACGATCAGGTCGGCGGTCTTTTCCGCCGGGGTCCGGTAGTGCTCGGCCATGTCCAGCTCGTCGGGGACGCAGACCTGGACGAAGACGTTCTTCAGTTTCTTGAGCATGGCCCCATCAAGCCTTTCTCGCTCTTGTTTGTTCCTCCAAATGTAAGCGTGAGCAGGTGACCATTCGCTGAACGGCGTCGTCATGGGTGACGAAGGCGGCGGGATGCGGCAGAAACGGCACGACTCGTTTCGAGGGGCCTAACGCCCGGCAAGGGCGTAGAGGTTTCGTTTTCCATGGCCCGGGTCTCCCCGCCCAAGGGTCGTTTCCAGAGGTCGCTGCATGTCCATCGATGTCGTCATCGTCTCCGCCGCGCGCACGCCGGTCGGATCCTTCCTGGGCGGCCTGTCCAGCCTGCCGGCGTCGAAACTGGGCGAGATCGCCATCCGGGCGGCGCTGGAGCGGGCGGGGGTCAGGCCGGACGAGGTCGATGAGGTGATCCTGGGCCATGTGCTGCAGGCGGCGGCGGGACAGGGCCCGGCGCGGCAGGCGGCCATGGGCGCGGGCATTCCGAAGGAGACGCCGGCCTGGAGCCTGAACCAGATCTGCGGCTCTGGCCTGCGGGCCGTGGCCATCGGGGCCCAGCAGATCGCCCTCGGCGACGCCCGCATCGTCGTCGCCGGCGGCCAGGAGAGCATGAGCCAGGCCCCGCACGCCCAGGCCATCCGCACCGGCCAGAAGATGGGCGACCTCAGTCTGGTCGACACCATGATCAAGGACGGGCTGTGGGACGCCTTCAACGGCTATCACATGGGCCAGACGGCCGAGAACATCGCCGAACAGTTCCAGATCAGCCGCGGCGACCAGGACGCCTTCGCCGTGGCCAGCCAGAACAAGGCCGAGGCGGCGCAGAAGGCGGGGCGGTTCGATGCGGAGATCGTCCCGGTGACCATCAAGGGCCGCAAGGGCGATGTGGTCGTCGACAAGGACGAGTTCATCCGCCACGGGGCCACGCTGGAGGCCATGCAGGGGCTGAAGCCGGCCTTCACCAAGGAGGGCTCCGTCACCGCCGCCAACGCCTCGGGGCTCAATGACGGGGCGGCGGCGTTGGTGCTGATGAGCGCGGCGGACGCCAGGGCCCGGGGCCTCACCCCGTTGGCGCGGATCGCGGCCTCGGCGACGGCGGGGGTCGATCCGGCGGTCATGGGCACGGGACCGATTCCGGCGTCGAGGAAGGCGCTGGAGAAGGCGGGCTGGACCGTGGCCGACCTCGATCTGGTCGAGTCCAACGAGGCCTTCGCGGCCCAGAGCCTGTGCGTACTCAGGGAGTTGGGGCTCGATCCGGACAAGGTCAATGTCAACGGCGGGGCCATCGCCATCGGCCATCCGATCGGCGCCTCGGGCGCCCGCATCCTGACCACCCTGCTGCACGAGATGAAGCGGCGGGATGCGAAGAAGGGCCTCGCCACCCTGTGCATCGGCGGCGGCATGGGCGTGGCCATGTGCGTCGAGCGGGACTGAGGTCGCGGCCCTTCTGACGAGGGTCAAAGGACACGCCGGGGTGAGAAAAATCGCGGCGTCGGGGACGGGCGATTTTTCGCTCGGACGACGGCCTGTCGCGGCGGCGCGTCGGAGGGATCAGGACTGAGAAAGACCCAGGCGGGGCGGGGGTTCGGGGCCGTCGCGCCTCTCCTCATAGCTGGGGAGCGGAAGAGGCGGCGCAAGGGGCGCGGGAAGGCAGGATCGGGGGGCGGAAGGGGCGAGATTATACGGGGCGGGAAGACACTGTTTCCAACCCTGACTCCTCCACCGGTTCGACCCGGCCTAGCCGCAGGCGCAGACGGCTTCGCGGGTGCAGACCGAGGCGGCGCCGGACGCGGGCTCGGCGTAGCGGGTCACGCCGGTGGCGCACCGGGCCGGGGTTCCGACGGGGCAGACGGCGGTGCAGCCGCCGCAGACGCCGGTCGGTGCGGCGGTGCAGGCGGCGGCCTGGGCCGTGCCGGCGCCGGCCTCGACCGGGGTGATGACGGCGTTGGCCTGCGAGGGATGATCGCCTGTCGGCTGGCCGAAGGTGCCGAGGAAGCCGGCGCCGGGAATGCCGCCCGCCGGAACACAGGCCGCGAGCGCCAGGGCGAGCGTTGCGATAGCCAGAACGCGTTTGAACATCGGATCCTCCCCAGGATGGTCGTGAATGGGTAGGCGATCAGCGGTTTTCGGGCAAGGCGTCGGTGGGCGCGCCCGTTGCGCGAGTGCCCCCGCGCCACTCTTGATGGAACGGCGTTCCCGTGATTTTCTGATGGCCCTGGACGTGGGGCAAGCGGATGCGGTCAGCGATAGTAGCAGCGGCGGTCATGGGGCTGTGGGCCATGACGGGCGGTTCGGCCGCGGCGCAGGACCGCGACCGGCAATGGCCGACCGACAACGGCGGGGGCTTCGCCTTCACGGTCGAGAACGACCTGTTCGTGCCCGGCGACAACACCGACCGCTACTACACCCAGGGCATGAAGTTGGCCGTTCTGACGGGCGATCGGCCGAAGGGACCGCTGGTCCAGACCTTTGTCGGGCTTCTGCCGGGAGAGGCCGGCGACTGGACGGTGCGCACCACCATGGGGCTGGGGCACCACATGTACACCCCCGAGGACTATTCCACGGTCGTGCCCGATCCGACCGACCGGCCCTATGCCGGTTGGCTGTACGTCAGCTACGGCCACATCGCCTATACGGAGCGGGCGGTGGCGGGGGTGGAGCTCCAGCTCGGCGTCGTCGGACCCGACGCCCATGCCGGCTTCATCCAGAACTGGTGGCACGACAAGATCCTGAGCGACGCCGCGCCGGTGAACGGCTGGGCCAGCGAGCTGCACAATGAGATCGGCGTCAACGCCAACGGGGAGTGGCGCTACCGGCTGAACGCGCACACCCGCAGGGGATGGGACGGCGACGTGCTGCTGGTCGCCACCGCCGCGTTCGGCAATGTCGACATCTCGGCCGGGGGCGGGGCGATCGCGCGGATCGGCTACAACCTCGACGACGATTTCGGCCCGCCGCGCCTGCGCCCAGGGGCGGCGGGGACCGAGTTCTTCAGCGGGGGCGAGGGGTCGGTCTATGTCTTCGCCGGCGCCTATGGCCGGGCGGTGGCGCGCGACATCTTCCTGGACGGCAACACCTTCGGCCACAGCCCGTCGGTGGAGCGTGAAATCCGGGTCCCCGAATACACCCTGGGCGCGGTGATGCGCACGCCGCGATGGCTGATCCCCCGCACGGAGGGCCGCTACTACATGCCGCCGATCCGCCTGGGCTACACTTGGGTCAAGCGCGAGCATGAGTTCGTCGGCCAGCGCGGCCCCAGCGAGTTCGGTGCCTTGACCATCACCCTGCTGACCAACGGGCTCGATCCGTGGTGGGGACGGCGATAGGCGCCGCCGGGGATTGGCGGGGCGTGTCGATAACGCGGGCGGGAGCCGGGACCGGATCGGGCGCCGGCTGGTTCATCACGAAGGAAACGAAGGAAGCCGGGGTGAGGGCGCCCTTCGCGGGCCCTTGCCCGCAATCCGGTCGGTTGCGTCTCCCTGACGGGCGCCGCGGAGGCGCCGGTCCCTTCGTGTCCTTTGTGAATCCTTTGTGGTCTTTGTGATGAACCGACGATCCTGAAAGCCGGAGACCCCATGCCCCGCACCCTGCACATCGATTTCGTCTCCGACATCGTCTGCCCCTGGTGCGTGGTCGGGCTGGGCGGGCTGGAGGCGGCGCTGGAGGCGCTGAAGGGCGAGGGGATCGAGGCGGAGGTGCATTTCCAGCCGTTCGAGCTGAACCCGCGGATGCCGCCCGAGGGTGAGAACATCGTCGAACACATCGGCCGCAAATACGGCTCGACCCCCGAACAGTCGGCGGCCAACCGGGAAATGATCACCGCGCGGGCGGCGGAGGCCTGGCCGGGGTTCGAGATGCGGATGGGGCCGGCTGGGCGCATCTGGAACACCTTCGACGCCCACCGGCTGCTGCATTGGGCGGCCCTCGGGTCAAGCCCGAGGGTGACGAAGGTCGAGGCGCTGGCCGAGCAGAGGGCGCTGAAGGCGGCGCTGTTCACGGCCCATTTCACCGACGGCCGGACGATGACGGAGGCCGGGGTGCTGGCCGACGCGGCGGCGGCGGCGGGGCTGGATCGGGGGGAGGCGGTCGATGTCTTGGGGGGTGGTCGTTATGCCGCCGAGGTGCGGGCGGCGGAGGCGCTGTGGGTCTCGCGCGGGATCAACGGCGTGCCGGCCGTGGTGGTGGAGGGCAAGTGGCTGATTTCGGGCGGGCAGCCGGCGGGGGTGTTTGAGGAGGCGTTGCGGGGGATGGCCGCCGAAGCGTGACTGTCAGGCGGCCTTGCCCTTGCGCGGTGCGGACAGGCCGTCGTCGGTGGCGGTGACCACGCGCCCCTTCCAACCCGGTGGCGGCAAGAACTTTCCGGACTTTTCTTCGCGGGTGCCGCGCTTCGCCATCTCCGCCGCGCGGGCGAGAGCTTTCTCGGTCGTTTTGCGATCGAATATCGTGCTCATTGCGATCCCCAATCTATCAGTTCGTAGGCCGCGTCGCCACTGACCCACATCTCCCACTCATCGGCCAGGGGTTTGTAGAGCGTATCGAAGTACTCGAGGCTGAGTTCGAAGCGGCGGCGCAATCGGGCCTCGGGAATGCCGTGGCCGCCCTGCGCGACCCGACGCGCCACGCGGGCGATGGAATCTTCGGCTGTGGGCAGGGCCAGATAGAGGATCTCGATCCGATAGCCCTCGGCCTTCCACCGGCGAATGCGACGGGCGTGAGTGCGGGTCGCCAGTGTGGTCTCAAGCACGATGTCCGCCCGTTCGGCCACCAGTGCATCCAGCCGCCCCAGGACCAGCCGCCCCGCGGCCAGATCACGTTGCGGGCCGGAACCTGGCAGGTCTCGCGCAACCTCGTCCGGATTGACGAACCGGAACGCCTCGGCCCGCTCGCGCAGAAAGCCGTTGATGAAGGTGGTCTTGCCGGCGCCGTTGGGGCCGGCGAGCAGGACGAGGGTGGGCATGGGGGGAGGTTAGGCCGTCAGACGACCGACGGCGAGGGCTTGCACGCACCGGTGGCGACCGTGAAAAGCCCTCCCCCTCGAGGGGGGAGGGTTGGGAGGGGGTGGAGGCACGGTGTTTCAGGCGGCCCTTCGAAGACGCCGGAGTCTTCCGCGCTCCCCCGGACGCAGCCTGCCTCCACCCCATCCCCCGCCCCCTTCCCCCTCGAGGGGAAGGGGAGATGCGCGCGCGGGATCAACGGCGTGCCGGCGGTGGTGGTGGAGGGGAAGTGGCTGATCTCGGGCGGGCAGCCGGCGGGGGTGTTCGAGGAGGCGTTGCGGGGGATGGCCGCCGACCTCTGAGCCGCAAGTCCTCCCCCATCGGGGGAGGGGGACCGCGAAGCGGTGGAGGGGGCCGGCCGGAGGCGCCCTTTCAGCCGACGATGCGCGATTTGAGGTCTCGCCGCCTGGCGCCGGGTCCGAGGCAAGCCCCCTCCGTCACGGCGCGAAGGCGCGCCGCGCCACCTCCCCCGATGGGGGAGGACTGCTGTGGGTCTCCGCCCGCCGCCTCAGGAGGCAGTCATGAAGGTGGTCGTCCCGGCACCGTTGGGGCCGGCAAGGAAGACGAGAGTGGGCAAATGCTAATCTTCGAGAACCACTCCCTTTTGCGCCACGCGAGCGCGATTGAGAGCGCTCTCCGCCGCGATCAACTTGAGCGCATCAGTGACTTTTGCTGTCACCATTTGCATGTCTGCGTCTGCGTTTCCGATATTCCTGAAACTCAAACCGCCGGAAATCGCCCGTCGAAGGTCGGGATTGCGAAGTCGTTTGAAGATGTCGCGGTAGGTTGCGACCTCCTGCCTGGCGAGAAATGGAACATCACCACCATTCCAACCGCGATCCACCGCAATCCGAATAAGCAAGTCAGCGACGTCACGATCATCTGGGAACGTAGCAAATTTGCGCGCAAACGCGGCGCGGACGTCAGGGTCGGTGACGCGGTCCCCAAAAGTGTTGTTATCCAAATTCCAGAATTCGGCGATTTCGTCTCGTGAACCGACATAGTGTTCGACTAAAGCGGCAGTGCGGTCACCTCGACCATGTTCTTTAAGGATCGCGATTGTCGAAGAAAAATTGCTAGGAGTTATCGCGACCGCATTGGTGACGATTGCGTTCTCAAATCCGTCCAGCACCTCGACCTCATTATCATCAAAAGAGTCATGGTAAGCATTCCATGCTTGGCTAAATGAGGCGTCTTGGTCTTCTAGACGCCACTGCTTGTCCAAAACATCAGCAGCCAACTTGAGCGCTGTAGTATCAAAATGCCCTCGCTCAATGCCTGACAGTATGATCGCATCCATGTCGTCGACATACTGAAAATTGTATGTTCTCAAAACATCTCGCCACCTTTGCTGGGGACCATCCGCTTCCGGTTCGGGCACAGAAGCGTAGGGGTTAAACAGCTTGAGATATTCTAGCGGTGGGGCGTCATCGGGCTGAAATTTTGCAAACCCAAACAAGGTTGCGGACTGAACAGCCTGTGTCGTAATTCTGGGGTCATGACTGATTAGCTCATCCGCTAGGCGGGAGCAGAATCTCTCAACCTTCTTGATCGTACGAATATTTACGATGCCAAGATCAACGCAGAAGCCGGTGAGTGATTCATGAAATGAAGTGTTCTTGTCGATCCCAATCTCGGCGGCCTCGGCCGGAGCAGGTGCGAACTTCATCACGGTGTCGGCAACCTTCTCGAGTTGCGATCTAAATTCGACGCCCGGCTGATCGGCGAGCTGTTCCTCATTGAGAAGAAGAACAACTCGGCACTGCCTTTGCTCCTTGAGAAATGACACCAGCCCCAGAACATCCTTCATGGAAAGTCCGGACCCAGATCGCTCAAGATCATCAAAGCAGACGATCTGTTTCCTTATACTCAGAAAACCAAGTTTTCCAGCGATAGCGGCGTAATCAGAAGCATTTGGTGCAAACTTGAGAAATCCTGCCGCGCTGCGCCAGTTTCTCGAAATACTATCGATAGATGACTTTAGCGTATTTAGATCGGCACCACCCGCAGACTTATCTATATCCAGCGTGTTTTCAAACAACGATTGACGGAGGTCATCGAGCGAGTTCTGTCCGAAAAGCGATACATATGCATATCGCTTGAATGCAATCTTTTTTGCAGCCCGGGCATCGCCTAAGAACTTGTTCCAAGCGAAAGTTTTCCCCACACCCCACTTTCCGGTGATGCACAGCACCTCGGGGCCATCACCGCTCAGGAATCGACTGATTTCCTTTGAAAAGGCTTCCAAGCTCATTGGCAGCTCCGGACAGAAAGGGCAGCAGAACGCCCTTAGATTTTCACCTCCACCACCCCGCCCCCGGCCCTGAATTTCGCGCTCATCTCCGCCATCCCGGCCTCGGCCTCGGCCAGCGATCCCCCCGCGTCATTCTGCGCCGCCGCGTCCCGGCGGATGTCCTGGCTGATCTTCATCGAGCAGAATTTCGGGCCGCACATGCTGCAGAAATGGGCGGTCTTGTGGGCCTCTTTCGGCAGGGTGGCGTCGTGGTATTTGCGGGCCGTCTCGGGGTCGAGGCCGAGGTTGAACTGGTCTTCCCAGCGGAACTCGAACCGGGCGCGGGACAGGGCGTCGTCGTGCAGGCGGGCGGCCGGGTGGCCCTTGGCCAGGTCGGCGGCGTGGGCGGCGATCTTGTAGGTGATGACGCCGTCCTTGACGTCCTGACGGTCGGGCAGGCCGAGGTGCTCCTTGGGCGTGACGTAGCAGAGCATGGCCGTGCCGAACCAGCCGATCATGGCCGCGCCGATGGCGCTGGTGATGTGGTCGTAGCCGGGGGCGATGTCGGTGGTCAGGGGGCCGAGCGTATAGAAGGGCGCCTCGTGGCAGTGCTTCAGCTGCTCATCCATGTTCGCCTTGATCTTGTGCATCGGCACATGGCCGGGGCCCTCGATCATGACCTGGCAGCCTTTGGCCCAGGCGATCTTGGTCAGCTCGCCGAGGGTGCGCAGCTCGGCGAACTGGGCCTCGTCATTGGCGTCGGCGATGGAGCCGGGGCGCAGGCCGTCGCCGAGGCTGAAGCTGACGTCATAGGCCCGCATGATGTCGCAGATGTCCTCGAAATGCTCATAGAGGAAGGACTCGCGGTGATGCGACAGGCACCATTTGGCCATGATGGAGCCGCCGCGGCTGACGATGCCGGTGACGCGTTTGGCGGTCATCGGCACGAAGGGCAGGCGGACGCCGGCGTGGATGGTGAAATAGTCGACGCCCTGTTCGGCCTGTTCGATCAGGGTGTCGCGATAGACCTCCCAGGTCAGGTCCTCGGCGACGCCGCTTACTTTTTCCAGGGCCTGGTAGATCGGCACGGTGCCGATGGGGACGCTGGAGTTGCGGATGATCCAGTCGCGGATGTTGTGGATGTTGCGGCCCGTCGACAGGTCCATGACGTTGTCGGCGCCCCAGCGGGTGGCCCAGACCAGTTTGTCGACCTCGTCGTCGACGCTGGAGAGGACGGCGGAGTTGCCGATGTTGGCGTTGATCTTCACCAGGAAGTTGCGGCCGATGATCATCGGCTCGACTTCGGGGTGGTTGATGTTGTGGGGGATGATCGCCCGGCCGCGGGCGATCTCGGAGCGGACGAACTCGGGGGTGACGAAGTCGGGGATGCTGGCGCCGAAATCCTCGCCGTCGCGGATGCAGGGGGCGTTCTGCTCGCGCCGCAGGTTCTCGCGGATGGCGACGTATTCCATTTCGGGGGTGATGATCCCCTGTTTGGCGTATTCGTATTGCGTGACGGGGCGGCCGGGGACGCCCTTGAAGACGCGGTGGTTGGAGGTGTCGAAGCGGGGGGCGAGGTTCTTGCCGCTGGCGTGGCCGTTGTCCTCGGGTTTCACCTCGCGGGGGTTGAGCACGGGGGCGATGTCGCCGCGGTCGAGCTGCCAGCTGGATTTGACCAGCGGCAGGCCGCGCTTGATGTCGATGGTCACCGTCGGGTCGGTGTAGGGGCCGGAGCTGTCGTAGATGGTCACCGGCGGCTCATTGGCCGACGGGTGGACGGCGACCTCGCGGAAGGGGACGCGGATGTCGGGGTAGAGCTCGCCGGCGACATAGACCTTGCGGCTGCCGGCGCGTTCGCCGGTCGGGATGGTCCCGGTCTCCTTCATCACCTGCTCGCGGGCGTCTTTCAGAGCCAGATCGACATTGGGCTCTTCGGGCAGGGCGGGGGGCGTGACGGAGATGTTCATGGCGGCCTCTCGTTGGAGGTCCGCCGACGTCGGCAGGGTGGTCCTGTGGCGTGGACCGCGTTTCCCATCCCTTCGCCGGCATGACCCGGATCAGGTTCGACGGGTCAGGCGAATACGCCAATCTCAGCCGCTGACCTGCGACCCCCCGGAGAACGGGAGGACCCTAGGCCGATGGGGCGGCGGGTTCAATCCGGGAAGGCGGCGAGCAAGGCGTCGAGGGCGGCCTCGATACGGGTCCAGCCGGCCTCGTCGAGGGCCACGCCGCCGGAGCCGGGGCGGGCCTCGCCGGTGAGGGCGAGATGCTGGACCGCGGCCAGCAGGACGGCGTTGATGGCCACGGCGTCGCCGGACGGGGGCAGGCGCAGGCGGGGCCGGCGCTCGCGCAGCCAGGCCTGGAGCACGGCCGAGCGCTCGGACTCGATGCGGTTGAGCAGGGGCGAGGCCTCGACCAGGGCCCAGGCCATCAGGCGCAGGGTCAGGGGGCTGGCGCGCAGGGCGGCGAGCCAGGCCGACAGGCTCTCGCGGGCGAAGGCGCGCAGGGACTCGGAGCCGGCCGGGGGCGTGGCGTCGAGGGTGCGGACCAGTTCGGCATGGGCGCGGGCGGCGATGCGGGCGACCACGCCGTCGGCGCCGTCGAAATAGCGATAGACCAGCTTGCGGTCGCAGCCCGCCTCGGCGGCCAGGGTCTGGACATTGAGGCCGGGAAAGCCGTCGCGCAGCAGGATGCGCTCGCCGGCCTCGACGATGAGGGCCTCGGTGGCGGGACGGCTGCGCAGACGGATGGACGATTCGGCCATGGGCGCAGCATCGGGCCGCGCGATGTGAGTCGGCAAGCTTGACGGTTGAGGGAGGGTGCGGCCCGGCCTGCGTCGGGGGGCGTGGCAGGGGCCGGGCCGCGTAGACTTTGTCGAGCGCGCATCGCCGCAAGGTCTGACCGGTAAACGACGATTGTCGAAATCGGTTCCGGGAAATCGGAGGACGTTCGCCGGATCGTCGCCGGGATGATACGCAGGCGGCTCCCCCGGAGTTTCACCCATGCACCTCGCCCGCTTTCCCCGCATCCGTCTGGCCCATCTGCCGACGCCGCTTGAGCCCCTGCCGCGGCTGAGCGAGGCGCTGGGGGTGGAGATCTGGATCAAGCGCGACGACTGCACCGGTCTGGCCGGCGGCGGCAACAAGACCCGCAAGCTGGAATTCCTGCTCGGCGACGCCTTTGAACAGGGGGCGGACACCCTGGTGACCCAGGGGGCGGTGCAGTCGAACCATGTGCGCCAGACGGCGGCGGCGGCGGCGGCCCATGGGCTGGCCTGCGAGGTCATTCTGGAGGAGCGGACCGGGTCGAAGGCGATCGACTACACCCGCAACGGAAACGTGCTTATGGACCGGCTGTTCGGGGCCGGCATCCGCACCGTGCCGGGCGGATCGGACATGCCGGCCGAGCTGGAGAAGACGGCGGCCGAGGTGAGCGCGCGGGGCGGCAAGCCCTATATCATCCCCGGCGGCGGCTCCAACCCGGTCGGGGCCCTGGGCTATGTCGACTGCGCCCGCGAGATCGTGGTCCAGGCCGATGAACTGGACATGCAGGTCGACCGGATCGTCACCGCCACCGGCAGCGCCGGCACCCACGCCGGTCTGGTCGCCGGTCTGGCCGTGATGGGGGCGGACATCCCGGTGCTGGGCATCGGGGTGCGGGCGCCGAAGGAAAAACAGGAAGAGAATGTCCTCAAGCTGGCGCGGCAGACCGCAGCCCTGCTGGGTCGGCCCTCGGCCGTGACCGACGAGATGGTGGTCGCCGATTGCGACTATGTCGGCGAGGGCTACGGGCTGGTCGACCACGCTGTCATCGAGGCGCTGAAACTGGCGGCCCGGACCGACGCGATCGTGCTGGACCCGGTCTATACGGGCAAGGCGATGAAGGGGCTGATCGCGCTGGCGAAGGCGGGACGGTTCGAGAACGAGACGGTGGTGTTCCTGCATACGGGCGGGGCGCAGGGACTGTTCGGATATCAGGGCGAGATCGAGGGCGCGCTGTAGCTCACTGGCGTTCGAATGAACCAACCCCCACCTTGCGGGAAGGTCAGGGAGTCCACGGCGATGTCCACCAAGGCGCATTGGGACGATGTCTATCAGACCAGGGCGGTCGACGAGGTGAGCTGGTACAGGCCCCACCTCGACGTTTCGCTGGAGCTCATCGAAGGCGCGGCGGCGGATCGCGGCAGCGCGATCATCGACGTCGGCGGCGGAGAAGCGACCCTGGTCGATGATCTTGTCGCGCGGGGGTACGGCGACGTGACCGTGCTCGACATTTCCCGGGCGGCGATCGAGGTGGCGAAGGCCCGGCTGGGCGAGTCCGCCGCCCGGGTGCAGTGGATCACCGGCGACATCACGGACGTCGCGCTGGAGCCTGCCCGGTATGATCTCTGGCACGATCGGGCCGTGTTCCACTTTCTGACGAAGGCGGAGGACAGGGCTGCCTATGTGCGTCAGGTCGCCCGCTCGGTGAAGCCTGGCGGCCATGTCATCGTCGCGACCTTCGGGCCGGAAGGACCGGAGAAATGCAGCGGAATGGATGTCGTGCGCTACGACGCCGGGAGCCTTCACGGGGAGTTCGGCGCGAAATTCCGTCTTCTGGACAGCGTGACGGAGCTTCACGAGACCCCTTGGGGGACGCCGCAACAGTTCATGTACTGCTTCTGCCGGGTGGAATGAGCAGGGCGCTGGGCGGGCCTCCGACCCATCCCGCCCCTTGCCTCCGCCGCCCCGTCCGGGCAAAGACGCCCGCATCACACCGGACCCGGCCCTGACGACAGGCGGCGGGTGGCTATCCTGACCGCCGATCCGTCGGGAAATCGGGCCGCTGTTCGCGGCCCATCCAGTTGAAACCCGAATGTCCGTCATCGCTTCCGCGCGTCAGCAGTGGCTCGCCAATCCTCGCCGCGATCTGCTGGCGGGGACCGTAGTGGCCCTGGCCCTGATCCCCGAGGCCATCGCCTTTTCGATCATCGCCGGGGTCGATCCGGCGGTGGGGCTGTACGCCAGCTTCATCATCGCCGTGACCATTTCGTTCGTCGGCGGACGACCGGCGATGATCTCGGCGGCGACCGGGGCCATGGCCCTGCTGATGGTCACCCTCGTGCGCGACCACGGCATTGAGTATCTGTTCGCTGCCTCGCTGCTGACCGGGGTGTTCCAGATCGCCGTCGGCGTGGTGAAGCTGGGGCGGTACATCAAATTCATCAGCCGCAGCGTGATGACGGGCTTCGTCAACTCGCTGGCGATCCTGATCTTCCTCGCCCAGATGCCGGAACTGGTCGGGGCCAATTGGCAGACCTTCGCCCTCGTCGGCGCGGCGCTGGCGATCATCTACGGCCTGCCGCGGCTGACGAAGGCCGTGCCGTCGCCGCTGGTGGCCATGGTGCTGTTGAGCGGCTTCGTCATCTGGAGCGGGCTGGATGTGCGCACCGTCGGCGACATGGGGCAGATGCCCTCGACCCTGCCGATGTTCCACATTCCGGCCGTGCCGCTGACCTGGGAGACGCTCGCCATCATCGCGCCGATCTCGGCGACGCTGGCGTTTGTCGGCCTGCTGGAAAGCCTGCTGACCGCCAATCTGATCGACGACATCACCGACACCCCGTCGGACAAGGATCGCGAGACGCGCGGCCAGGGCATCGCCAACATCGCCTCGTCGCTGTTCGGCGGCATGGCCGGCTGCGCCATGATCGGCCAGTCGATCATCAATGTGACCTCGGGCGCGCGCGGGCGGCTGTCGACGCTGTGGGCCGGGCTGTTCCTGCTGTTCCTGATCCTGGTGCTTCAGGAGTGGGTGGCCCAGATCCCGATGGCGGCGCTGGTGGCGGTGATGATCATGGTCTCGGTCGGGACGTTCGACTGGAAGTCGGTGGTCAATCTGCGCGCGACGCCGATCCAGTCGTCCATCGTCATGGTCGCGACCACGGCGACGGTGGTGATCACCCACGACCTGTCGAAGGGGGTGGTTCTGGGGGTGGTGCTGTCGGCGATCTTCTTCATGCGCAAGGTCGGCAAGACGGTCGTGGTCGAGGAGATTCCGACGCCGGAAGAGGGCCGGCTGCGTTATCGCGTCACCGGCCAGCTGTTCTTCGCCTCGGCCGACGTCTTCGCCGCCGCCTTCGAGCATCACGGCCATCCGACGCGCGTCGAGATCGACATGACCGGGGCGCATCTGTGGGACCTGACGGGCGTGGCCGCGGTCGACAAGGTGGTGTTCCGCTATCGCCGTCAGGGCGCGGAGGTCATCGTCATCGGCATGAACGAGGCCGGGCAGACGCTGATCGACCGGGTGGGCAAGCACGACAAGGATCAGCTGCCCGCGGCGGCGGGGCACTGACGCCGGACGCGGTCAGGCCGCTGGACGACTTGTCGAAGAACCGCCGCGAGCGGGGCGGTCCTCACGCCGGATGGTGGCGACCCGCTCTTCATCCTCGAACAGGTGGGCGGCGTATCCGCTGGCATGCTGTTCCAGCAGCGCCTCGGCTTCCAGTTTCGCCTCGTCAAGATCGTCGGCGATCAGCGGTTCCATGTGGGGAACCGACAGGATCGATGATTCGATAAAGCAGAAGTAGGTCACGCCTGCCTCCCTCGCCCGGACGGGGAGACAATAGCAGCGTCCTGTTTCGTCCGAAAGTCCGGAAGGTCCGTTCCCGAAGTCCGGGCGACCTCGACCTACCCGGCCCCCGCCGCGACCTGCATCATCACCAGGCCGGTGAACCAGGCCGCCGCCGTGCCGATGATGTAGCCGACCACGGCCAGCAACACGCCGACCGGGGCCAGCGAGGGATGGAAGGCGGCCGCCGCGACCGGGGCGCTGGCGGCGCCGCCGATATTGGCCATGGAGCCGACGCCGAGGAAAAAGCTGGGTGAGCGGATCAGGAAGGCCATGCCGAACATCAGGATCACGTGGATCAGCATCCAGACGCCGCCGATCACGAAATAGGCGGGGCTGTCGAGGATGGCGCCGATGTTCATGTTCAGGCCGACGGTGGCGACCAGCACATAGACGAAGACCGAGCCGACCTTGGACGCGCCCGGACCCTGCAGCTTGCGGGCGCCGGTGAAGGACAGGACCACGCCGATGACGGTGGCGACCAGCACCAGCCAGAAGAAGCTGGAGTCGAAAGACAGCCGCTGGGCCCATTCGAAGCTGGAGCCGAACCAGGCCGACAGCGGATCGGCGACGGCGTGGGCCAGGCCGACCGCGCCGAAGCCGACGGCGAGGATGAGCATCAGGTCCTTGAGGCTGGGGATGCGGGCGTGCTCCAGCTCATAGGTCTCGGCCTTGTCGCGGACCCGGTCGACGGCGGAGGCGTCGGCGCGGAACAGTCTGTCCATCATGCGCTGGTTGGCGGCGATCCACAGGACGACGGCCATCCAGATGTTGGCGACGACGACGTCGACGGCGATCCAGATCGAGAAGACGTCGGCGGAGGGGGCGTAGATCTCGTAGAGGGCGGTCTGGTTGGCCGAGCCGCCGATCCAGCTGCCGGCGACGGTGGACATGCCGCGCCAGATGGCCTCGGGGCCCGCGCCCATCAGCTCGGGGGCGATCCAGCTGGTCAGCAGCAGGGCGACGGGGCCGCCGATCATCACCCCGACCGTGCCGGTGGCGAACATGATCAGGGCCTTGGGACCCAGGCCGAACACCGCCGGCAGGTCGGCGGAGACCGTCAGCAGCACCAGGGCGGCGGGCAGGAGAAAGCGCGAGGCGATGAAATAGAGGCGCGACTCCTCCGGGTCGACCACGCCGAAGGTGGTCAGCAGGGAGGGCAGGAAATAGCAGAGCAGCAGGGCCGGGATGACGGTGAAGAAGCGCTTCACCCAGGGGTGAGACAGGTTCGAGGCCCAGAAGACGGCGCCCAGAATGGCGGCCAGCAGGCCGAGGACGACGGCGTCATTGGTGATGAGGGCTGTCGCGGCTTCGGCTTCGGGCGGCATGGCGTTTCCCTGTGGTTTCCGCGCATAAGGGCGGCAGACCGTCCGCCTGGCAAGTGCGGCGCGAAATTCGAGGATGGCATGGGCAAGGTATTGGGCGTTCTGGGCGGCATGGGACCGGCCGCGACGGTGGCCTTTCTGGCGCGGGTGCAGGCGCTGACCCCGGCCGAGGGGGATGCGGATCACATCCGCATCATCGCCGACATCAATCCGCAGGTGCCGGATCGCAACCGCGCGCCGGACGCGGCCGAGAAGATCCTGGGCCAGATGGCCATGCGGCTGCGCGACGCCGGGGCCCAGATCCTCGCCATGCCGTGCAACACCGCCCACGCCCAGGCGGTCGGGGTGAAGAAGGCCGGCCTGCCCTTCATCGACATGATCGCCGAGACCACCGAGGCCGCGACGGCGGGTGGAGCGAAGAAGATCGGCGTCCTGGCCACGCCGGGCGGCGAGGCCCTGTACACCAAGGCGCTGCAGGGCAAGGGCGCCAAGATCGTGCGGCTGAGCGGGGCCGCGCGCGAGGGTTTCATGGCTTGCGTCAACGCGGTGAAGCGCGGCGACACGGGCGAGGCGCCGCGCGCCGAGATGCGGCGGCTGGCCGCCCTGCTGGTCGCGGGCGGCGCCGAGGCGGTGATCGCCGGCTGCACCGAGGTGCCGCTGCTGCTGGGGGCGGAGGACGTGTCCGTGCCGCTGGTCGATTCGGCCGAGGTGCTGGCGGCGGCGTGCGTGAAGCGGTGCAAATAGGCGGGTGACCCGACAAGCCCTCATCATCGACTGCGATCCCGGCGTGGACGACGCCGTGGCGCTGATGCTCGCCTTCGGGTCGAGCGAGTTCGAGCTGCTGGCCATCACCGCCGTGGGCGGGAATGTGCCGGTGGCGAAGACGGCGCGGAACGCGCGCATCCTGCGCCAGATCGCCGGGCGCGAGGATGTGCCGGTGTTCATGGGGGCGGACCGGCCGCTGCGGCGTGAGCCGGCGGGGGCGGGTGAGTTTCACGGCGCCGAGGGGCTGGGCGACCTGACGCCGTTCGAGCCGGACGCGCCGTGCGCGGACGGTCATGCGGCGGACGCCATCATCGAACAGGTCATGAGCCGACCGGCGAAGTCGGTGGCGCTGGCGGTGCTGGGGCCGCTGACCAATCTGGCGCTGGCGCTGAGGAAGGAACCGGCGCTGGCGGAACGGCTGGGGCCGGTCGCGGTCATGGGCGGGGCGCGGTCGGAGGGCGGCAATATCACCGCCTCGGCGGAGTTCAACATCTGGGCTGATCCCGAGGCCGCGGCCGAGGTGCTGGCGACGGACTGCGATGTGGTCATGTTCGGGCTGGACGCGACGCATCAGGTGCGCGCGACGACGGCGCGGATCGCGGCGCTGGCGGCGGTCGGCACGCCCATGGCGGAGGCGGCGGCGTCGATGATGCGGTTCTCGCAGCGGGTGGAGCGCCAGATCGTCGGCTGGGACGCGCCGCCGGTGCACGATCCCTGTCCGGTGGCCTGGCTGCTCAAGCCCGACCTGTTCGAACTGAAGCCCTGCCGGATCGCGGTGGAGACCGACAGCGAGCTGACGCGCGGGCATACGGCGGTGGAGTTCCGCGAAGCCGTGGCGGGGACGCTGCCGCACCGCTGGGCGGTTTCGGCCGACGCGGACGGGCTGTTCGCCCTTGTCGCCGGCGCCGTTCAGCCGCGCCGGAAGCCGTGACGCACCCCGCGGCGGTCGGGCCTTGATCTGACGCAAGGCCGCGGGTCGCCTTGGCTGCCAAGGGTTCCGCTCGCCCGGACGCCGGATCGGCTGGCGGCGCGAGCGCGGCGGGGGCTATACACAACCCGTCCGGTCGCGCGATGCGCGAACAGGAGGAGGCCAGCGATGACGGCGACGACTGAAACCACACCCATCCACGGCGGCGCGGTCGCGGCCGTGGCGGAGCTGCTGGCCTCCGCGCGGCTGATGGCCCTCGGCGTCAACCGGCCCGACGGCTGGCCCCAGGTGACCACGATCGGCTACGTCAACGACGGGCTGAACCTGTTTTTCGTGATCGCCCGCGACAGTCAGAAATTCCACAACATCCAGGCCGACCCGCGGGTTTCGGTCGCCATCCGGCCCGAGGGGGCGGACGCCGACACCGTCG
>CALRJO020000058.1:0-19538 GCA_943367565.1 Brevundimonas vancanneytii | reverse complement strand
TCTGGCGGGGGTGCGTCAGGCCATCGCCGTCGAGATCGCCTTCGCCCCGCGAGAATGCCGCGAGCAGCGCGTGCGCGGCTATGCCGTCATCGCCCTCGCCGAGGGAACGGGCGCGCCGAGACTGGCGCTGGGCGGCGGGAGCTGGCGGTGGTCGGATCTGCTGGGGGTGCGGTAGGGGGGCGGCGACTTTCACCGCTGGCGTCCGGCCCGGAGCCTGCTAACTTCCGGTAGGGGGAGGGCCGGGGCATACCAATCCAGGATAGGAACTCGCGGCCACGCCCGCCCCGCATCAAGGTGCGTGACAACGGGGGCGTGGAGCTCGACGCCGAGTTCTCGGTCGAGCGCACCGCGACGGGTTTTGACGTGGTCGTGGAGTCTCGCGGCGGCGTCACGCGGAAGTCCGGCAAGAGGCGAAACACGGACTACGCTCCCGCCCTGATCCTGCTGCTGACGCGGATGGCCGGGCTCGACCTGGCGATCCAGCAGGCCCGTATCGCGAGCTCCACCACTGAGGCTCTCACGCCGGAGCAGCGCCGGTTGAACCTGCGGGATCACTCCTACCCCGTCCAGCTGGCCGGTCTGACGGATTTCGAGCCGTTGCGGCTCGACCTCGGCCGGGCTCTGGCTGCGTTCCGCGCGACCGCCGAGAGCAAGGGGAAAGGAACCTCCGCCAAGAAGCTGCGCCTGTCGGTCACGGGACCGGCGCTCGGCGGGCTGAACGAGAACATGTTCGCCGACCGCCTCGCCGGCCCACCGACGCAACGCCGCGAGCTCAGAGAGGACAGCAGCGGTTTCATCGTGGACGGGCAAGGGTCGGTTGACGAAGGACACCTCCCCGTCTGGACCGAACCCCCGACCGCCGACCCGGTGGCTCTGGAGGCCAGCGTCCGGGCGCTGCGGCGGAAGCTGAAGGGCCGTGCCGCGCCGAAGGCGCCGCCCCCGGGGTCGCCCGGCGGTCGGCAGGCTATCGGCCAGACGGTCCGGTACGTCCGTGATCCCAATGTCATCGTCTGGGTTCTCGAGGCGGCAAACGGCAATTGCGAGGTCTGCGAAAAGCCTGCGCCGTTCGCCCGCGAAGATGGAAGCCCGTTTCTGGAGGTCCACCACATCCGGCCGCTGGCGGAAGGCGGGCCGGATACAGTTGATAATGCGGTGGCGGCCTGTCCGAACTGTCACCGGGGACTGCACCATTCCAGCGTGAGAACGACCCTGCGAGCGACGGTTATCGACCGCCTCGACCGTATCGTGGATCACCCACACAAGCTGTAGCTTGGATCGTCAGCACGCCCCTGCCCGCCTCCGACAGCGTCGCCTAGTAGCGGAGATCGCGGCGCGCTTCCCCTCCAGCTTCGATCGCCAGAATTCCTGACGCGCTTTGCGACCCTCCCCCTACTCCGCCGCGTAGGCGTGCCCGCCCTTGCCGGCGGTCGGGCGCGGAGCCTTCATCCAGTCGCCGGGCGCCAGGACGGTGCTGGCGGACAGCAGTTCGAGGCCCACGACCTTGTTCGCGGCATTGTAGTCCAGCACGAAGGGGCCGGCGTCCGCGCCCTCGACGGGGCGTTCGTCAGAAAGGCGGATGTAGAGGGCGTCAGCCTCTGGATCGTAGGTCATTTCAATCGCCATCGGGCGGTCTCGCGTCTCGGTCGGGGTGGGCCGACAGACCGGTCCGTCCCCAAGTCACCCGAGATTGCCATCGGCTGCTTCGAACTGGAAGGTCGCCAGCGTTTCCCCTTCCCAGCCGAGACTTGCGCGTCCATCGCCAAAATGGGAACATATACGGAACATCACGCGGTGGCATGGTTAATGCATGGTTCGGATGAACCGCGCGAGATGTTAGGATCAACCATGGCCGACACCACGATTGAATGGACGGACTCGACCTGGAATCCGGTCGCGGGCTGCGCGGTGATTACCCCGGGCTGCACGAATTGCTACGCCATGAGGATGGCGGCTCGCCTCGAGGCGATGGGCGTTCCGAAATATGAAGGCCTGACGCGAAAGAGTGGTGATCGGTACGTCTGGACCGGAAAGGTGCGCCTGGACGAGACTTCTCTGGACGCCCCGCTCAAGTGGAGGAAGCCCCGGAAAATCTTCGTCAATTCTATGTCCGACCTGTTTCACCCCGACGTTCCGCCTGACTTCATCGCGCGTGTCTGGGCGGTGATGGAACAGACCCCTCAGCACACCTATCAGATCCTCACCAAACGCCCGGAGCGGATGAGGGAAGTGCTGGTCGAGCTCGACCTCCCCGTGCTGCCGCACGTCTGGCTTGGCACCAGCGTCGAAGATTCCGCTGTCCTTGAGCGGCTTGATCATCTGCGCGCGACGCCGGCTATCATCCGCTTCGTATCTTTCGAACCCCTGATCGGCTCCGTTGCCGGCGCCGACCTTACCAGCATCCACTGGGCCATTATCGGAGGCGAGTCCGGTCCGCGCGCTCGGCCGATGGATCCGGAATGGGTCGAAGAAATTCAGCGCCGGTGCCGGAGCGCCGGCACGGCGTTCTTCTTCAAACAGTGGGGCGGCCGAAACAAGAAGGCTGCTGGGCGGTCCCTGCATGGCCAAGAGTGGAATGAACTACCATTTCAGGTAGCGTCCCCGTAATCAGTCGCACGGAGATTACGGTTGGCCCTTGACGTAAGTTCCTACGCTGGTCGTGAACAGGCGTATGTGAAGCACTACTTCCTAGAAAATTACCTTGAACGGCTGGTTCATAAGACGGCTTCTCGGTTTGACCACATCGCCTACGTCGATGGCTTCTCTGGACCTTGGCAAAATACCGGCGAGAATTATGCTGACACGTCGTTCGGCATTGCTCTGTCGACCTTGCGCAAAGCTCGCGGCTCTTGGAAATCGCAAGGCCGCGATGTGTCCATGTCAGCTCATTTAGTTGAACACTCCGGGTCAGCCTTCGCCCAACTTCAAACCATTCCGCCGAAATTTCCCGATGTTGAAGTGACCACCTACCATCGGGACTTCATCAAAGCTGTTCCGGAAATTCTGGCTAACATTCCAGCCAACGCGTTCGCTTTCATATTTATCGATCCGAAGGGTTGGTCCTTGCCTCTGTCGGCGCTCTCTCCGCTGCTCCGGCGACCGAACACAGAGGTCGTCTTCAACTTCATGTTCGATTTCATCAATCGGGCAGCCTCCATGTCCGACCCGGCCCTCGGCACCACGTTAAACGATCTTCTTCCAGACGGAGACTGGCGCGCTGAGCTAGCGAGATTGAAGGCTACGGAAGGGCTGGTCGATGGCGCTGCTTCGCGCAAGTCAATCCTCGTTGAGGCGTTTTCAGAGGCTCTGTCTAAAGCGGGAAATTACGAATATGTTCTCGAGACCCCGGTGCTGCGCCCGCTTAAAGATCGCACACTCTATTCGCTGTTTTACGCCACCAGACGAACACCGGGCGTAGAGGTCTTCCGGGATTGCCAAGTCAAAACGCTGCGAGCTCAGCAGGCCATTCGTGGCACGGCCAAAATCACGCACCAAGTCAAGAACTCAGGCCAAGGGGAGATGTTCGGTTCGCTCTCTGAACTCGCGCCTGATGAGACAGCACGTTTTCTCAACGAGCAATGCGCTTCCGCTCAAGTGGAACTTTTGAGGCTCATACCTACGGCTCCAGCGTCAATAGCATACGGAAAGGTCTGGCCGCAGTTACTGGCCAAGTACGCGGTCCGAAAGACTGAGCTGGGTTCTGCTGTCGCCATTTTGCGGAA
Source organism: Brevundimonas vancanneytii (assembly GCA_943367565.1). Classification (GTDB taxonomy): domain Bacteria; phylum Pseudomonadota; class Alphaproteobacteria; order Caulobacterales; family Caulobacteraceae; genus Brevundimonas; species Brevundimonas vancanneytii_C. The sequence continues at coordinate 15,819 of CALRJO020000058.1, read as the reverse complement.
AGGCGAGGAATTGATCATACCCCAGTGGGCACCCCGTAAGCGAGTTCCCGAAGACGACTACCTGATCAGTCGTCGTCCATCTTCAGCGCCGCGATGAAGGCCTCCTGCGGGATCTCCACCTTGCCGAACTGGCGCATCCGCTTCTTGCCGGCCTTCTGCTTCTCGAGCAGCTTCTTCTTCCGCGTGGCGTCGCCGCCGTAACACTTCGAGGTCACGTCCTTGCGCAGCGCCCGCACCGTCTCGCGGGCGATGATCTTGCCGCCGATGGCGGCCTGGATGGGGATGACGAAGAGGTGGGGCGGAATCAGCTCCTTCATCTTTTCGACCATGCTGCGGCCGCGCATCTCGGCCCGGCCGCGGTGGACCAGCATGGAGAGGGCGTCGACGGGCTCGGCGTTGACGAGGATGTTCATCTTGACCAGGTCGCCGACCTTGTAGCCGCTCAGCTCGTAGTCGAAGGAGGCGTAGCCCTTGGAGATGGATTTGAGGCGGTCGTAGAAGTCGAAGACGACCTCGTTCAGCGGCAGTTCGTAGACCACGAGGGCGCGGGAGCCGACGTAGCTGAGCTCGATCTGGGAGCCGCGGCGGTCCTGGCACAGCTTGATGACGCCGCCGAGGTATTCGTCGGGGGTCAGGATCGTCGCCTTGATCCAGGGTTCCTGGATTTCCATGATCTGCATCACGTCGGGCAGGTCGGCGGGGTTGTGCAGCTCCATCTCCGAGCCGTCGCGCAGGCCGATCTTGTAGACCACGCTGGGGGCGGTCGCGATCAGGTCGAGGTTGAACTCGCGGCTGAGGCGCTCCTGGATGATCTCCAGGTGCAGCAGGCCGAGGAAGCCGCAGCGGAAGCCGAAGCCGAGGGCGGCGCTGGATTCCATCTCATAGGTGAAGCTGGCGTCGTTGAGGCGCAGGCGGCCGATGGCGGCGCGCAGGTCCTCGAAATCGGCGGCGTCGACCGGGAAGAGGCCGCAGAAGACCACGGACTGGACGTCCTTGAAGCCCTTGAGCGGTTCGGCGGTCGGCTTCTTCTCGTCGGTGATGGTGTCGCCCACGGCGGCGTCGGCCACCTCCTTGATCTGGGCGGTGAAGAAGCCGATCTCGCCGGGGCCGAGCTGGCCGACCGGGGTGTTCTTGGGCAGGAAGACGCCGACGCGGTCGACCAGATGGGTCGAGCCGTGCTGCATCATCTTGATGCGCTGGCCGGCCTTCAGGGAACCGTCGAAGATGCGGACCAGCACGACGACGCCGAGATAGGGGTCGTACCAGGCGTCGACCAGCAGGGCCTTGAGCGGCGCATTGGGATCGCCCTTCGGGGCCGGCAGGCGGGTGACGATGGCCTCCAGCACCTCCTCGATGCCGATGCCGGACTTGGCGCTGCACAGGACGGCGTCGGAGGCGTCCAGGCCGATGACGTCCTCGATCTGCTGGCGCACCCGCTCGGGCTCGGCGGCGGGCAGGTCGATCTTGTTGAGGACGGGGACGATCTCGTGGTTGTTGTCGATGGCCTGATAGACATTGGCCAGGGTCTGGGCCTCGACGCCCTGCGACGCATCGACGACCAGCAGCGAGCCCTCGCAGGCGGCGAGCGAGCGGCTGACCTCATAGGCGAAGTCGACGTGGCCGGGGGTGTCCATCAGGTTGAGGACGTAGTCGAGACCGTCCCTGGCCTTGTAGTTCAGGCGCACGGTCTGCGCCTTGATGGTGATGCCCCGCTCCTTCTCGATGTCCATGTTGTCGAGCACCTGGGCCGACATTTCGCGCGCGGTCAGGCCGCCGGTGACCTGGATCAGCCGGTCGGACAGGGTGGATTTGCCGTGGTCGATGTGGGCCACGACGGAGAAATTGCGGATGCGTTCGATGGGAGGGGTCGTCATGGCCGCGCCGGTAGCACGGCGGCGCCGGATCGCCAACGCGCGCGCCGTCTCGCGGGGCGTTTCGCCACTGAAACCGGCACGGATTACTTCCACGTAAGGCCTCGCTTTGGCGTTTGAGAAGCGGCGGCGAACCCGCTATTCAACGGCTGATGACAGGGGCGCCCCGGCGGGCGACCCGAACGACCGGCGCGCGGCTCCCCTCCGCGGCGCCCATGGGGATCAGACGTGGCGAAGATTCTGCGGAAAAGCGTGGCCGGCGCGGCCATGGTGGCCCTGAGCCTGGCCCTGGCGGCCTGCGGCGGCGACGAGGCGGCGAAAGAGGCGGAGGCGGCGGCGCCGTCGCGTCAGACGGTCACGGCGGCGACCGTGACCGCCACGGCCCTGCCCCGCATCGTCACCGCCTCGGGCAGCGTCTCGGCCTGGGAGGAGGTGCCGGTCGGCGCCGAAGCCGGCGGGCTGACAGCGACGGGGGTCTTCGTCGACGAAGGCGCCTATGTCCGCCAGGGCCAGCCGCTGGTGCAGTTGAACGACGCCCTGCTGAGGGCGCAGCTGAGCCAGCAGCAGGCCGGGGTGGCCGCCGCGGAGGCCAATGTGGCGCGCGACGACGCGGCCCTGGCGCGGGCCCAGGAGCTGCGCGAGCGCGGCTTCCTCAGCCAGGCGTCGCTGGACACCGCCCTGGCCAACCAGCGGGCCTCGAACGCCGGCCTCGCCTCGGCCCGGGCCTCGCTGTCCGAGACCCGGACCCGCGTGAACCAGGCGACCATCCGGGCGCCGGTGTCCGGCCTGGTGACCAGCCGCAGCGTCACGCGCGGCCAGATCGTCCAGCCGGGAACGGAGCTCTTCCGGCTGGTCCGCGACGGACGGCTGGAGCTGGACGCCCAGATTCCGGAAACCGAACTCCGCCTCGTGCGCGCCGGCATGCCGGCGACGATCACATCGGAACAGGCCGGCCAGACGACCGGCGCGGTGCGGATCGTCACGCCCCAGGTCGACCCCCAGACGCGCCTCGGCGTGGCGCGGATATCGCTGACCGGCGGGGCGCTGCGTCCCGGCATGTTCGCCCGGGCGCAGATCGACGTGGGGGCGCAGCCGGCCCTGACCGTGCCGTCCCAGGCGATCGTCTATCGTGAGGGCCGGCCGGGGGTCTATGTCATCGACCAGGGCGACCGGGTGGCGTTCCGGTCGGTCGTCACGGGCGGACGCAACGGCGACGCCCTGGCCATCACCTCCGGCCTGACGGCGGGTCAGCGGGTCGTCGTGCAGGGGGCCGGATTCCTCGGGGACGGCGATCTGGTCCGGGTCGTGGCCGCCCGTCCGGCGACGGCGGCGACGGCGGCGCGGCCGGCCCAGGGCGCCGCCCGATGAATTCGAACGGCATCTCCTCCTGGTCGATCCGGAATCCGATCCCCGTCGTCCTGCTCTTCCTCGTCCTGACGATCGCGGGGGTGATGAGCTATTTCAACCTGCGCACCAACAATTTCCCCGACGTCGACCTGCCGATCGTGGTGGTCAGCGTGGTCCAGGCCGGCGCCGCGCCGACCGAGCTGGAAACCCAGGTCACCCGGCTGGTGGAGGACTCGGTTTCGGGTCTCGGCCGGGTCAAGCACATCTCCTCCACGGTCAATGACTCGGTCTCCACGACCGCGATCGAATTCGAGCTGGGCGTCGACCTCGAGAAGGCGACCAACGACGTTCGCAACGCCATCGCCGGAATCCGCCAGAATCTGCCCTCTGACGTGCAGGAGCCGATCGTCCAGCGGTTCGAATTCACCCAGCAGCCCATCGCCACCTATACGGTCAGCGCGCCCGGCATGAGCCCCGAGGAACTGAGCTGGTTCGTCGACAACACGGTCACCAAACGACTGCTGTCCATCAAGGGCGTCAGCCAGATCAGCCGGGACGGCGGCGTCAGCCGGGAGATCCGCATCAAGCTGGATCCCGCCCGCCTCGAGGCCCGCGGGGTCAGCGCCGCGGCCGTCTCCAACCAGCTTCGGGCCTCCAACATCAACCTGCCCGGCGGCCGCGGCGCCGTGGGCGGGGAGGAACAGGCCATCCGCACCGTCGGTTCGGCCACCTCGATCGAGGCCCTGCGCGAAACCCTGATCCCGGTCGGCGCCCGCACCGTGCGGCTGGCCGACCTGGGCGAGGTCGTCGACGAATGGTCCGAGCCGCGCGGCCGGGCCCGCTACAACGGCAGCGAGGTGGTGGGCTTCTCCATCTCCCGCTCGATCGGCTCGTCCGAACTGGACGTCTATGAGGCCACCATGGCCGAGATCGAGGCGCTGGACGCCGAGCGCGACGACCTGACCATCGCCCAGGTGACGAATACGACGTCTGACGTGATCAACAATTTCCACGCCTCGGTGGAGGCCCTGCTGCTGGGCGCGGGCCTGGCGGTGCTGGTGGTCTTCCTGTTCCTGCGCGACTGGCGCGCGACCCTGATCGCGGCCGTGGCCATGCCGATGTCGCTGATTCCGACCTTCTGGGTCATGGATCTGATGGGACAGTCCCTGAACGTCGTGACCCTGCTGGCCCTGTCGCTGACGATCGGGATTCTGGTCGATGACGCCATCGTCGAGATCGAGAATATCGTCCGGCACATCAGGAACGGAAAGAAACCCTATCCCGCCGCGCTCGAGGCGGCCGACGAGATCGGTCTGGCGGTCATCGCGACCACGGCCACCCTGCTGGCCGTGTTCGCCCCCACCGGCTTCATGGCCGGGGTCGTCGGCCAGTTCTTCAAGAGCTTCGCCATCGCGACCTGCGTCAGCGTGCTGTTCTCCCTGATCGTGGCGCGGACGCTGACGCCGCTGATGGCCGCCTACTGGCTGAAGGACAACCAGGGCAAGGAGCACAAGGACCCCTTCTGGATGCCGCCCTACCAGGCGATCCTGCGCTGGTGCTTTCGCTCGACCCCGCTTCCGACCGGGCTGCGGCGGGGCCTGGCCGACCGGCTGTCGCGCAAGCCGCGGGCCGACGGCCGCGAGAGCTGGTGGCGCCGGTTCCTGCTGAACCTGAAGTTCGACCATCGCTTCGCCGTCATGGCCGGGGGAACCGGCTTCTTCGCCTTTTCCCTCTTTCTGGCGTCGCTGTTGCCGGGAGAATTCATTCCCGTCGAAGACATCTCCCGCTCCTATATCTCGGTGCAGCTGCCGCCCGGATCGACGCTCAACGAGACCGACGCCGTGGTGAAGCGGATCGATTCCGAATTGAGGGCGCGGCCCGAGGTCCGCTCGGTCTATGCCTCGATCGGCTCGGCCACGACCAGTTTTGGTCCCGGCGGCGGCTCGTCCGCCGGCGAGGTGCGACGCGCCACCCTGACGGTCAATCTGGCGCCCAAGAGCGAGCGCTCCATCCGCCAGCAGGCGTTCGAACAGGAGATGGGTCCGGTCCTGCGCGCCATTCCCGGCGCCCGGGTCCAGTTCGGGGTCGAGGGCGGCGGCGGCGGGCTGATCTCCGTCTCGCTGGTCGGCGACGACGGCGCGGTCCTCGGCGAGGCGGCGGCGCGGCTGGAGCGCGAGATGCGCGAGGTGCCCGGACTGTCCAATGTGGTGTCGACCGCGGCCCTGGTCCGGCCGGAGATCCTGATCACGCCCAAGGCCGATATCGCGGCCCTGCAGGGCGTCTCGACCCAGGACATCAGCCAGGTCGCGCGTGTGGCGACGCTCGGCGACGCGGACCAGCTGTTGCCGAAATTCAATCTCGGCGACCGGCAGGTGCCCATCCGGGTCATGCTGACCGAGGAGTCCCGCAGCAATCTGGCCCTGCTGCAGACGCTGCGGGTGCCCACGGCGTCGGGCGCCGCGGTGCCCCTGTCGGTGGTCGCGGACGTGACCTTCGGCGCGGGCCCGAACCAGCTGGACCGGTATGATCGCCTCAGGGTCGCGCGTCTGTCGGCCGAACTGTCCGGCGGGGCCACGCTCGGCTCGGCCTCGGAGGCCATCGATGCGCTGCCTGCCATGAAGGAGCTGCCGCCGGGGGTGTCCCAGGCGGTGTCCGGCGAATTGGAAAGCCTGCAGGAGACCTTCACCGGCTTCGCCTTCGCCATGATCACCGGCGTTCTGCTGATGTATGTGGTTCTGGTGCTGCTGTTCGGCAGCTTCTTCCATCCGATCACCATCCTGGCCGCCCTGCCGGTGTCGTTCGGCGGGGCCTTCCTGGCCCTGCTTCTGACCGGCAAGGGCCTGTCCATGCCGGCCCTGATCGGCATCATCATGCTGACCGGCATCGCGGCCAAGAACTCCATCCTTCTGGTCGACTACGCCATCATCGCGATGAAACAGGGGATGAGCCGCAACGACGCCATCCTCGACGCCGCCCACAAGCGGGCGCGGCCGATCATCATGACCACCATGGCCATGGGCCTGGGGATGCTGCCGATCGCCATGGCGCTCGGCGAGGGGACGGAGTTCCGGAGCCCGATGGCGGTGGCGGTGATCGGCGGCCTGATCACCTCGACGGCGCTGTCGCTGGTCTTCGTCCCGTCGATCTTCAGCCTGATCGACGGCGTCAAGACCCGGCTGGAGCGGTTGTTGGACCGGATCTTCCACCAGCAGCACGCGGCGAAGGAAGCGCCGGCGGAGTAGTGGTTGGCTCCGGCAGCACTGCGGTCCCGGACCGGCCTGTTCTCCCTCCCCTTCATGGGGAGGGAGGGCGAAGCGCAGCGGAGCCCGGGTGGGGAACGCCAGTCTCTCACCAGCAGCGCCCGGCTTCGCAATTCCCCACCCTGTCGTCGCTTCGCGCCGACGTCCCTCCCCACTTCGGGGAGGGAGAAGCGCCTACTCACAATGCGCCCCCCGCCCAAAGCAAAACCGGCCGGGGTTTCCCCCGGCCGGCTGGTTCGACCCGCCTTGCGGCGAGAAGGGTCTAGTATTTGAAGCGCAGGGTCGCGCCCCAGGTGCGGGGCTGGCCCAGGAAGGCGTCGTAGGTCTGGGTGTCCAACGCCGGGTTGTAGAAGGTGCCGTTCGGCTGGACCGTCGTCTGGAAGGCGCCGCCTTGCAGCGGGGCGTTGTAGGCGACCTGGATGTAGTTTTCGTCGGTCAGGTTCTGGACCCAGAACTCGGCGGTCCAGCGCTCGTCCTCGGCGCCGAGCATGATCCGGCCGTTCATGGTGGTGAAGGCGTCCTGCTGCTTGGCCGGCAGGAGATCGGAACCGGTGTTGTAGTCGCCCATGTATTTGGCCGCCAGGCTGAAGCCGGCGCGCAGGCCGTTGCCGACGTTGCGGTCATAGTTGATCGAGCCGGTGGCCGACCATTCCGGAGCGAACGAGGCGCGGGCGCCCGGCAGCAGCGAGAGCTGCGGGAAGTTGCCCGGGCTGGACAGGTCGGCGGCTGTGAAGGCGCCATACTGGGCGTCGGTGTAGGTGACGCCGCCCTGGAAGCTCAGGCCCTCGATCGGGGTGAACCAGACCATGTCGGCGTCGACGCCGCGCGAGGTCAGCTCCGGGATCGACTCCACCACGAAGGCGGTGCCGAGGAAGGTGTTGAGCTGGAAGTTCTCGAACGTCTGGTCGAAATAGGTGGCGTTCAGCAGCAGGGTGCGGTCCAGCAGCGTCATCTTCACGCCGAGTTCGTAGCTGTCGACCACTTCCGACGGGAAGAACAGCGAGGCGTTGGGCGTGATGCCCGTCTGCACGCGGTCCAGGTTGTAGCCGAAGCTCTTGTAGCCGCGGGCGTACGACGCATAGGTCAGGATCGACGGGTTCAGGCGGAAGGCGCCCTTGATGGTGCCGCTCAGCTCGCCGTCGTCGAAGCTTTCCGAAATGCCGCGGTTGGCATAGGCGGCGTTCGACCAGGGAAGGCAGAAGTTGCCCAGGATGGTCGGGGTCGCCGCGCCAAGCACCGCGCCGATCGCCGCAGCGTTGGCGAGGGCGGCGCCACAGGTCGCGCCGTTGCCATTGACGTTGCGCTGCACGCCCTGGAGGCTCTTGTCATCCATGGTGTAACGAAGGCCCAGGGTGATGTCGAACTGCTCGGTGACGTGCCAGGTGTTGTTGGTGAAGACCGCGAAAGAGGTCGATTCCTGGCTGTAGACGTCTTCGAAGCCCTGACCGAGGGTGAAGCCGGGGCCCCCGCCGCCGACAGCGCCGCCGGTGCCCAGGCAGGTGCCGAAGCCGACCGCCGTCTGGGCCGCGCGGGTGTAGCAGCCGATGGTGTTGGGGCTGATCGGCAGGGCCGGGTTGGCGGCGTTCAGACGGGCGCTGAGCAGGAAGGACAGGAAGGGCGTGTAGTCGGCGCCGAAATACCAGCTGTCCGCGCGGTCGACGTCTTCGGTGGTGGCGAACACGCCGAGCAGCCAGTCGAAGCGGTCGTTGGAGCCGGCCAGGCGGAATTCCTGGGTCAGGTTGCTGACCGAGAAGCCGTAGTCGCCGTCGTTTTCGCGGTAGGCGATGTCGGCGCCGGTGTAGTCGATGTCCTGGCCGAGGGTGGATTCCCAATCACGCCACGAAGTGACCGAGGTCAGGGCGCCGTTGATGCCCGGCATGTCGAAATTGGCCTCGAGCGAGACGCCGCGATCGGTGACTTCCTGGTAGCTCGAACGGTTGGCGAAGCCGGTGCGCGAGAAGGGCAGCGGGCCGAAGCCCGCGGCCGGCGGGCGCTGGCCCGTGCCGACCGCAAGGCCGTCGACGAACGGATAGGTCGGCCCGGTGCGGATCTGGGTGCCGACGCAGCAGAACTCGTCACGGCGCGAATAATCGGCGATCAGGCGGAAGGAGGCGTTGTCGCTGGGCAGCCACAGCAGCTGGCCGCGGACCGTGCCGAAGTCCTGGTTGTTGTCCGTGGTCTCGGGACGCGGGCCGTCACCGGTGTCGATGTCCATGAAGCCGTCGCGGACGCGGCGGCCGGCGTAGAGGCGGAAGGCCAGGGTGTCGCTGATCGGGCCGGTGACCGAACCCGAGGCGGCCATGGCGCCGTAGTTGCCGACGGTCAGTTCGGCGTTGAAGCCCGGGGTGAATGACGGGGCCTCGGTGATGATGTTGATGACGCCGGCCGAGGTGTTCTTGCCGAACAGCGTGCCCTGCGGGCCCTTCAGGACCTCGATGCGGGCCATTTCGCCCAGGTCGCCGAAGCCGACCGAGTTGCGCGAGCGATAGACGCCGTCGATGACCACGCCGACCGAGCTTTCCAGACCGGGGTTGTCGCCGACGGTGCCGACGCCGCGGATACGGGCGGTGGTCGAGGCTTCCGAAGACGTCGAGGTGACGGTCATGCCGGGGGTCAGGATCTGCAGGTCCTTGATGTCGCGGACGCCGGCGTCCTGCAGCGTCTCGCCCGACAGGCTGGTGACCACGATCGGCACGTCCTGCAGGTTCTGTTCGCGCTTCTGGGCGGTGACGATGATGTCGTCGATGGTCGCCTGACGCTCCTGGTCCTGGGCGGAGGCGACACCGGCGAAGCCGAAGGCGACGGCCCCGACCACGGCGGCCGAGACGGTGGTGCGAAGAAGGTTGGTAAGGCGCATGGTGGCTCCCCGACATGGGCCGGGCCGCCGTGTTGGACGGCGACCGCAGCGTTTCCTGATCCCTGGACCGCACCCTTCTGTGGAGCACGGTAAGTCCAGTCTCCGGCGTAATCCAAGCCGGACTCAGCGACAAGGAGCACGGGCCCTCGCCGCCCCATTTCCGCCATGGCGGAAGCCTGACTGTGACGCAAAAGCGACAGAAATCGATGACGCTAGGTCAATATTCGCCCTCCGGGCGCCAGTATCCCGGCGAGCCTCGGGCATAATCCTGCACAATCGGGCAGTTGCAGCGTTGCAGCGCCGAACCGGGCGCCCGGCCCGGTCGCCGCGGCGAATTGCGACAAACTTTCCAACGGGGGAGAAATCGGCGTCGTCACGCTCTACAAGGACGACCCGCGCCCCGCCTGATCCACGCTTCCAAGGCCGATTCTTGCTGTTTCTACTCGCCCTTCTTCCCCTGCTCGGGGCCCTGGCTCCCGCCCTTGCCGTCCGGTTCGGCCGGAACGCCGCCGCCCTCGCCGCCGGCGCGGTGACCCTGTCGGCCCTGATCGTGCTGGCCGGGCTGACGCCGGCGGTGATGGCGGGCGAGACGATTCAGGCGAACGTCCCCTGGATCCCGGCGCTGGGTCTGAACGCCAGCCTGTTCCTCGACCCGCTGGGGTTGATGTTCGCGGGCATGATCCTGGGGATCGGCCTGCTGATCATCATCTACGCCCGCTTTTACCTGTCGGCGGCCGATCCGATGGGGCGGTTCTTCACCTATCTGCTGCTGTTCCAGGGCGCGATGCTGGGCATTGTCCTGTCGGACAATATTCTGTTGCTGCTGATCTTCTGGGAGCTGACCAGTCTTTCGTCCTTCCTGCTGATCGGATTCTGGCGGCACTCGCCGGAGGCGCGGCAGGGCGCGCGGATGGCGCTGTTCGTGACCGGCGGCGGCGGGCTGGCGCTGATCGGGGGGCTGCTGATCCTCGGGAATATCGCCGGCTCGTACGAGCTGACGGTGATCCTGCGGCAGGGCGAGGCGATCCAGGCCTCGCCGCTCTATCTGCCGGCCCTGCTGCTGATCCTCGGCGGCTGTTTCACCAAGTCGGCGCAGTTTCCGTTCCATTTCTGGCTGCCGCACGCCATGGCCGCGCCGACGCCGGTCAGCGCCTATCTGCATTCGGCGACCATGGTGAAGGCGGGCGTCTTCATGCTGGCGCGGCTGTGGCCGGTGCTGGCGGGGACCGAGGCCTGGTTCCTGATCGTGGCCACCACCGGGCTGGTGACCATGGTGTTCGCCGCCTGCGTGGCCCTGTTCAAGGACGATCTGAAGGGACTGCTGGCCTATTCGACCATCAGCCATCTGGGCTTTCTGACCATGCTGTTCGGCATCGGCACGCCGATGGCGGCGCTGGTCGGGGTGTTTCACATCATCAATCACGCGACGTTCAAGGCGGCGCTGTTCCTGAACGCCGGCATCGTCGACCACGAGGCGGGGACGCGCGATCTCAAGCGGCTGGGCGGGCTGTTTGGCCTGATGCCGATCGCCGGGACGCTGGCGCTGGTGGCGGGCCTGTCGATGGCGGGCTTCCCGCCCCTGAACGGCTTCATCTCCAAGGAGATGATGCTGTACGAGGCCGCCGACACCGTCTGGCTGGGCCAGGCCTGGGTCTTCCCGGTGCTGGCGACCCTGGGGGCGACGCTCTCGGTGGCCTATTCGCTGCGGTATGTCGTGCACGTCTATTTCGGCCCGCGGCGCGACGACTATCCGAAGAAGCCGCACGATCCGGGCATCGGCCTGTGGGGCCCGCCGGCGGTTCTGGTCGCGCTGGTGGTGGCGATCGGCCTGGCGCCCGCCCTCGTCGCCGGGCCGCTGGTGGACCGGGTCGCGGGCGCGGTGACCAACGGCGCGGCGCCGCATGTGCATCTGGCGCTGTGGCACGGGGTGACGCCGGCCCTGTTCATGAGTCTGGCGGCCATCGGTCTGGGCGCCCTGCTGCTGATGAACCACCGGCGGCTGGACCGGCTGTGGCGCGGCGCCGGACTGCCGGACGCCAAACGCATGTTCGACCGGACGGTGGCGGCGGCGGGGGCGGCGGCGCGGCGGGGCGTCGACGCGATCCAGAACGGCTCCCTGCAGCGGGCCATGGCGGCCCTGATCGGGACGGCCGTGGTGGTGGGTTTCGCCGGCTTCCTGTCGGCCGGATACGCCGCGGGAGACCGCACCGGCGTGGCCGCCTCGCCCGCCGCGATCGTGGCCTGGATCGCCCTGGTCACGGCCACGGCCCTGGTCGTCCTGACCCACAGGGCGCGCTATCTCTCGCTGATCCATATCGGCATCGTCGGCCTGATCATCTCCATGGCCTTCGTCCATCTGTCGGCCCCGGATCTGGCCCTGACGCAGATTTCGGTCGAGGTGGTCACCATCCTGCTGATGCTGCTGGCGCTGAACCTGCTGCCCAAGGACACCCCCGTCGAAAGCCGGCCGTGGCGCCGTTTCCGCGACGGCGGGGTGGCGGTCGGCGCGGGTCTGGGCGTCGGCGGCGCCGCCTGGGCGGTGATGACCCGGCCGCTGGACAGCATCTCGGGCTATTTCTGGGACAATGCCTATTCGGGCGGCGGCGGGACCAATGTCGTCAACGTCATCCTGGTCGATTTCCGCGGCTTCGACACCTTCGGCGAGATCATCGTGCTGGGGATCGCCGCCCTGGGCATTTTCGCCCTGCTGGAGACGGTCGGGACCGGGGCCAGCGGCCGGCGGCTGGCGATGTGGAAACCCGATACGGTGCGGTCACCCGAACACCATCCGATGATGCTGGTGGTGGCCACCCGCGTTGTCCTGCCGCTGGCGGTGATGGTCGCCCTCTACATCTTCCTGCGCGGGCACAACCAGCCGGGCGGCGGCTTCATCGCCGGCCTGGTCGTCGCGGTGGCCATATTGATGCAGTACATGGCCTCGGGCTTCACCTTCGCCGACCAGAGGATGCGCGCCGACCACCATTCGATGATCGGGGCCGGGGTTCTGATCGCCGCCCTGACCGGGCTCGGCGCCATGGCGTTCGGCGCGCCCTTCCTGACCAGCGCCTTCGACTATTTCAGCCTGCCGGTGATCGGGGAGTTCGAACTGGCCACGGCCATCCTGTTCGACATCGGCGTGGCCCTGACCGTCATCGGGGCGGTGATGCTGGCCCTGGCGCAGCTGTCGCAGGTGGCGCAGCAGGCCGAGAAGGCGACGCCGCCGGAGACCGGGACCGCCATGGACATCGATCCGGGGCGCGATGAGGCGGCCGCCGCGCCGACGGAGGCCGGCCGATGACCATGGAGCTTCTCGTGGCCACGGCCATCGCGGTGCTGACCGCCGCCGGGGTCTATCTGGTGCTGCGGGGCCGGACCTTCCCGGTGGTGCTGGGACTGGCCTTCCTGTCCTACGCCATCAACCTGTTCCTGTTCGCCATGGGACGTCTGGTGATCAACCGGCCGCCGATCTACGACAAGGCGGCGGAGGCCTATACCGATCCCCTGCCCCAGGCCCTGGTGCTGACCGCCATCGTCATCGCCTTCGGCATGACCGCCTTCGTGGTGGTGCTGGCGCTGAGGACCTATCTCGAGACCGGCTCCGATCAGGTCGACGGCCGCGACGACGGGGAGGCGCGGCCTTGAGCCCCTCCGTCTCCACCCTCGTCGTCGCCGCCGTGATCCTGCCGGCGGTGCTGGGGGCCGTCAGCCTGCTGGCGCTCCGGCACCGGCTGGCCCTCTCGCGGATGGTCTCGATCGGCGCGTGCGCGGTCCTTGTCGCCATCGCCGCGGCTCTCACGGTCCACGCCTCGGGCGGGGCGACCGAGAGCTACGCCCTCGGAAACTGGCGCGCGCCGTTCGGCATCGTCCTGGTGCTGGACCGGCTGTCGGCCATGATGCTGCTGCTGACCGCGGTGCTGGCGCTGGCGGTGATGATCTATGCCGTGGTCACGGGCATCGACCGCAAGGGCTGGCATTTCCATCCCCTGTTCCAGTTCCAGTTGCTGGGGCTGAACGGGGCGTTCCTGACCGGCGACCTGTTCAACCTGTTCGTCTTCTTCGAGGTGCTGCTGATCGCCTCCTACGGCCTGCTGCTGCACGGTCAGGGAGCGGCGCGGCTGAAGGCGGGGGTGCAGTATGTGGTCATCAACCTGGTCGGCTCGACCCTGTTCCTGGTCGGCGTCGGCCTGCTGTACGGCGTGACGGGCACGCTCAACATGGCCGACATGGCGGTGCGCGTCGCCGCCGCCTCGCCGGGCGACCAGGGACTGATCGCCGCCGCGGCCCTGGTGCTGACCGTGGTGTTCGCGCTGAAGGCGGCGCTGGTCCCGCTGCATTTCTGGCTGCCGGGCGCCTATGCGGCTACGACCGGCGCGGTCGCGGCCCTGTTCGCGATCATGACCAAGGTCGGCGCCTATTCCATCATCCGGACCAGTACGCTGATCTTCGGCGAGGACGCGGGGCCGCTGGCCTTCCTGGCCGGAGACTGGATGCTGCCGGCGGCGCTGATCACCACGGCCATCGGCTTCCTCGGCCTGTTCGCGGCCCGCACCTTGAGAGAGATGGCGGCCTGGTCGGTGGTCGGGTCCATGGGGGTGCTGCTCAGCGCCGTCGCGGTCTTCCGCGTCGAGGCCATGGGGCCGGCCCTCTACTATGTGCTGCATTCGACCCTCGCGGGGGCGGCCCTGTTCCTGATCGTCGACATGATCGCCAAACGCCGGGGCGAGCATGGCGACGCCCTGACCGTGAGCCCGCGATTCTGCCAGTCGGAGCTGCTGTCGGGCCTGTTCTTCCTGGCGGCGATCGGCATCGTCGGCCTGCCGCCGCTGTCGGGCTTCATCGGCAAGCTGCTGATCCTCGACGGCGTGCGGGCGGCGCCCGGGGCGGGCTGGATCTGGGGGACGATCCTGATCACCACCCTGATCGGGGTTCTGGCCTTCGCGCGCGCCGGCAGCCGCATCTTCTGGAAGAGCGCCTCGGTCGACGGAGAGATCCCCGTCCGGGCCCTGCGCGGGCGAACGGGCGGCGTGATCGTGGCCTCCGGCCTGCTGGCGGCGCTGGCGGCCCTGACCGTGATGGGCGGGCCGGTGACGGACTATACCGGGGCGACCGCGGCGCAGTTGTTCGACCCGCAGCAGTATATCGCCGCCGTCATGGGCGAAACCTCGGGAGGCCGCCGATGATCCGCCGCCTGCTGCCCCACCCGGCCCTGAGCGCGCTGCTGCTCGTGGTCTGGATGCTGCTGGTCAATGAGTTCACCATGGGGGCCCTGTTCCTGGCCGTGGTGTTCGGCGTGCTGGTGCCGCTGGTCACGAGCCGCTTCTGGCCCGACCGTCCACGCATCCGCTTCGGCCGCGACGCGGCGGTCTATGTGGTGATCGTGCTGTTCGACATCGTCGCAGCGAATTTCCAGATCGCCTGGATCATCCTGACCCGCCGCAACCGCGACCTTCGCTCGCACTGGCTGGTCATCCCGGTCGAGCTGCGTTCGGCCGAGGCCATCACCGTCCTGGCCGGGACCATCAGCCTGACGCCGGGGACGGTGAGCAGCGACGTTTCCGGCGACGGCCGGGCCCTGCTGGTCCACGCGCTGGATGTCCCCGATCCCGTGGCCGAGGTGGCCCGCATCAAGCAACGATACGAGGCCCGGCTGCTGAAGGTGTTCCGATGACCGGCGCGATCCTGCCCTGGGCCCTGTCGTTCGCCCTCGCCTGCGTCAGCCTGGCGATCCTGCTGAGCCTGTTCCGGCTGGCGCGGGGGCCGACGTCGGGGGATCGCATCCTGGCGGTCGACACCCTGACCATCAACGTCATCGCCCTGATCGTGGTGTTCGGCGTGGCCGAGGCCACCCAGACCTATTTCGAGGCGGCCCTGCTGCTGGCCATGGTCGCCTTCGTGGCCACGGTGGCCTACTGCAAATTCCTGCTGCGGGGAGACATCGTCGAATGAGCCTGGCCGCGGAAATCCTCGTCGCCGCCCTGCTGGTCCTCGGCGGGGTCTTCATCCTGGTCGGGTCCTGGGGACTGGCGCGGCTGCCGTCGCTGATGACCCGGCTGCACGGGCCGACCAAGGCCACCACCCTGGGCGTCGGCAGCTGCCTGATCGCCTCGATGATCTATTTCCCGGCCTCGGGGCAGGCGTGGTCGGCGCATGAGTTGCTGATCACCATCTTCCTGCTGCTGACGGCCCCGATCTCGGCCAATATGATCGCCAAGGCGCATCTGCACCGTCAGGGCCACCACATCGACCCGAACCCGGCGGACGGGATTCCCGAGAGCCTGCCGGCGCCGCCGTCCGGCGACTGGGCGACCTTCCAGGGCGGCGCCGATACGCCCGTCATGCGGACATCCGCGCAACCCGAGTGAGTCTCCGACCGCCCCGCCCCATTGCAGCCGGCGAGCGCAAGGGTCATCTGCCGCCGATGCCGACCTCCTCCACCTACCGCCCCGAGCCCCGCTTCTTCTATCTGGGGGAGGACTATGGCGAC
>CALRJO020000057.1:0-19602 GCA_943367565.1 Brevundimonas vancanneytii | reverse complement strand
GCCGCGACCTTCTCCGGCAGGCGGGCGTAGAGGGCGGCGACGGTCGGGCTGAGGACGCGGACGCGGGCGCGGGCGGCGCGGGTGCGAATGACGAAGCCGTCGGCGACGCGGGCGACCTCGGCGGTGAAGGGGACGCCGTCCAGCACGGCGCGGAACTGGGCCAGGCCGGGGCGCCAGTCGATGTCGGACAGCAGCAGGGCGCGGTCCTCGCCGGCGAGGTCGAGGGTCAGGGCCTCGTCGTCGTCGTATGACAGGGAGACGCCGTGGGCCTCGCGGTCGATGAGCACGATCCAGTCGGTGCGGCCCGAGGGGTCGCCGGAGGCCTCGGCGGCGATCTCGTTCATGGCGGCGGCCGAGGCGATCAGGATGTCGGTCTGGCGCCGGTCGGGGGCGAGGCCGTGGAAGCCGTCGGGGAATTCGTCCTTGATGTAGCTGGTCGAGATATTCCCCGAGCGGAAGCGCGGCTGGTCCATGACGGCGGCGAGGAAGGGGATGTTGTGGCCGACGCCGTGGATGTGGGTGTCCTCCAGCGCCCGGGCCATGCCGGTCAGGGCGGCGTCGCGGGTCTCGCCCCAGGCGCACAGCTTGGCGATCATCGGGTCGTAGAACATGGAGATCTCGTCGCCCTCGCGGACGCCGGAGTCGTTGCGGACGGCGTAATCGCCCTGGTCGCCTTCTTCGGGCTGTTCGTAGCGGATCAGGCGGCCGATGGAGGGCAGGAAGCCGCGGTAGGGGTCCTCGGCGTAGATGCGGCTCTCGATGGCCCAGCCGTTGATGGCCAGGTCCTTCTGGGCGAAGGCGAGCTTTTCACCCCAGGCCGAGCGGATCATCTGTTCGACCAGATCGACGCCGGTGATCAGTTCGGTGACCGGATGTTCGACCTGAAGCCGGGTGTTCATCTCGAGGAAGAAGAAGGACTTGTCCTGGCCGGCGACGAATTCGACGGTGCCGGCGCTGTCATAGTTCACGGCCCTGGCGAGGGCCACGGCCTGGGCCCCCATGGCGGCGCGGGTCTCGGGGTCGAGGAGGGGAGAGGGGGCTTCCTCGATGACCTTCTGGTTGCGGCGCTGGATCGAGCATTCGCGCTCGAACAGGTGGACGACGTGGCCGTGCTTGTCGCCCATCACCTGAATCTCGATGTGGCGCGGGTCGATGATGAATTTCTCGAGGAAGACGCGGTCGTCGCCGAAGGCGTTGAGGGCCTCGGCCTTCACCGCGGCGAAGCCCTCGGCCATGTCGGCGTCGGAGTGGGCCACCCGGATGCCCTTGCCGCCGCCGCCGGCCGAGGCCTTGATCATGATCGGATAGCCGATCTGGTTGGCGATCTTCACCGCCTCCTCGGTCGTCTCGATCAGGCCCATGTGGCCGGGGACGGTGGAGACGCCGGCCTCGGCGGCCAGTTTCTTGGAGCTGATCTTGTCGCCCATGGCCTCGATGGCCTCGGGGTTGGGGCCGATGAAGGCGATGCCCTCGTCCCTGAGGCGTCTGGCGAAGCCGGCGTTCTCGCTGAGGAAGCCGAAGCCGGGGTGGACGGCTTCCGCGCCCGTTTGCCGCACCGCTTCGACGATCCGGTCGGCCAGGAGGTAGGACTGGGCGGCGGGGGCCGGGCCGATCAGCACGGCCTCGTCGGCCATCTCGACGGCCAGGGAGCCGGCGTCGGCCTCGGAATAGACCTGCAAGGTTTTTATGCCCATCCGGCGGCAGGTCTTGATGATGCGGACGGCGATCTCGCCGCGGTTGGCGATCAGGATTTTGGAGAACATGTGTCTTTGAATCTGAAGCGAACGTGATCGCGGCGTGAAGGGACCGCCCCGATTAGGCCGCGTTCCCGCGTGAGTAAACCGGAAGGGGCGTTCACCTGAGCCGGGTATGGGGTTGGCAAGCACCGCGCCGATGGGGTTTAACCCCGTTCCAGTTCCGTTCATCCCCGCCCGATCATTCTGATCGCCGTCCCTGTCCCGCTTACTGGCCCGGAGCCTGACCTGATGTCCCGAATGCTTACTTTCGCCGCCGCCGCCGCCCTGACCCTCGCCGTGAGCGCGGGCCCGGTCGCCGCCCAGGACTTCCGGGAGCTGGCCCGGCAGGACCTGCAGCGGGCGCATGACGAACTGGCCGCCAACCACCCGGCGCCGGCCGTGCCGGGCGCGGCGAGCCAGGGCTTCCTGGCCTGGCTCGACAGCGGCCTGCAGGAATCGCTGGGCATGGCCTCGCGCGTGAACAGCGGCGACAGCCACGCCTATCTGCTGCGCTACTACGCCGGCGGGTTCCGCGACTCGAACATCCGGGTCGATCCGACCTTCGAGGGGATGGGGCCGTATTTCGGCATCAGCTGGCCGGGCTTCACCACCGGATGGCGCAACGGCCGCTATGTCGTCACCTATGTGAAGCCGGGCACGCGCAGCGCGCCGCGGGTCGGCGATGTGGTCACCGCCTGCAACCTGACCCCGATCGAGGAATTCGCCCGCGAGAAGCTGGACCGCTGGGAGGGCAACCTCGAGACCGAGGCCGGCCGGGTGACGTCGGCGCCTTATCTGATGTGGAACCGGAACAATCCGTTCGCCGCCGGCGTGCCGTCGCAGTGCAGCTTCCAGTCCGGCCGGAGCCGTCCGCGCGACATCCAGATCCGGCCGATTCCGGTCGTCGCCGGCGACCTCGAGGCCGCCTACCGCGCCACCGTCTACATGCCGCCGGCCACGCCGCTGGCGGTCGAGACGGTCAACGGCCGTCCGTGGCTGCATGTCCACTCCTTCGCCGACAGCGCCGGCTGGCGCGCCTTCAACGACGCCGTCGAGGCCCAGGCCGCGACCCTGCAGGGCCCGCAGGGCTTCGTGCTGGACCTGCGCGCCGCCCGGGGTTCGGGCGAGAACTCCTCGACCGCGCGAGGCTATGGCCTGGCCAACCGCATCTGGACGCCGGAATTCACCGTCAGCCGCCAGCCGGCCGCGGGCGACATCACCTACCGCGCCACCCAGGGCAACCGCGACTGGTACGCCGCGGCGCTGGGCCGGATGGAGGCCGATCCCTATTTCGTGCAGGAATCCCTGGCGGTCGTCGAACAGACCCGCGAGATCGTGGCCGCCTATGACGCCGCCATCGCCGCGGGCCAGCCGACCTTCACCCTCGCCGGCCGCCCGGCCGTAGCGGACACCGGCGCGCCGAACCCCGTGCAGGGGCCGGTGATCGTGCTGGTCGACGCCGGCTGCTCGGGCGGCTGCCTCGATACGCTGGACCTGCTGTCCAAACTGCCGAACGTCCGTATCGCCGGCTCGACCACGGCCACCGACTCGATCTTCGTCGAGCCGACCGTGCTGCGCCTGCCGTCGAACTATTCGGACCTGAGCTATGGTCACAAGGCCTGGACCTCGCGTCCGCGCCCCAACAACCAGCCCTACACCCCGGCGCAGGGCCTGACCTACACCGGCGACCCCGCTGACGAGAACGCCGTGCGGGCCTGGGTGGCGACGCTGTTCCAGTAAAGAGGACGGCTTCGAGAGACAGGAAAGGCCGGCCGGGGTTCATCCCGGCCGGCCTTTTCAATTCAGCGGGCCGCTTTTCATCACGGACGCGGACCGCGCTCCGAAGCAGCCATGCGGAATGTCTGCTTCGGGGGGTTAGCGGACCTAGCTTCGGGGCGACATATGCAACGCCAACATGCGCCACTCACCCCCTCGGTTCCGGTAGGTTGCCGTGTACCGCAGGCGGGACACCGTTGGTTCGGCCGTATTTGAAGCGAATCTCAGTTCTGTGGTCGCGAAGACGACGGCGACATCACCTTGCACCAAGACGGTTCTCTCGCTGATGGTTTGACCAACCATGTTCAGTCGCAGGATGCTCGCGACAAATGCCTCCTTGCCCACGGTCGTCCCGTCATTCCGATTGAGCGCGAACTGATCGTCCACGATCCGGCGCAGCGCCAGTTCATCGCGGCTGAGTTCGGCCGCGACATATGCATCTTCAACCGCAAGAACCGCTTGAGCCTCCGCCGAGTGATTCTGCGCTGTAGCCGGCGCTGCGACCACCCAAACACATAACGCCGCCGCAAGAATCCTGATCGCTCTCATGCCGATTGTCCTACGCCGTTGAGGGCGATCTTGCTGCCATCGCGCTTTGTCCGCAACGGGTCGGGAGCGGACTGTCGCTTACGGGTTGAAAGCGGTCGTTTGACCAGGGGGGCAGGACCGTCAGCACCAGCGGAGCATCCAGTAAACCGCTCGGCGTTGCAGCTTCCTAATCCGACGGAGTTCCTCGGCTAACGAGGAAGGACCATCCCGTCCAAAGTGTAGCCGCTCTGGAAGCTGGCGGGTTCGAGGACGATGCCGAGACTCAAGGGATGATCTCCTCGAATACGCACGACGGCTGGATCAGCGCAGTTTTGGACGCGATGGCCCGCGAAGACGACCTGCACGACGGCATCGACTCCGGCAGAGCGAGGAGGAATGAGGACTTGCTGTCCCGCAGACTCCGGACCGCCCGTCACCGGACCCGTCGGGAGGCACTCGGCGACCACCTTGAGGTCAGGAACCGTGATGGCGCCCCGCCAGCGCCCGTCTTCGGTCTGATCCAGGGCCACGTTCCCAAACGTGGCGTAGTGCCCCACGGCGCGCATCCGGGCGACATAAGCCTCGTCGGGCAGCCAAGCATCCAGGATTAACAGAGGAAGCCCCTCCGGCTCCTCTGACCGCGCCTGCAACGGAACGACGCGCGCCGCCCACAGAGCATACGCTCCATCGGCGGGCCAGTGCGGTGCTTGTCCATCGATTTCGAACCGGTCGGCGCGAACGATCTCCAGAAACGAAATGCCCCACCCTCCTTGCCCGGGATGGTCTTCGAGCCAAGCTCGCGCCCAATGAACGTTTCCGGCTGCCAACTCGGCGACATTCACGAAACGCAGATCAGCCGGCAGCCGGTCGTCTACCGACGCCGGATCAAACAGCAGCCAGGCAACGATTTCGTCCGGGCCAGCCACGACCCAACGCCCTGACCTGCCCTCTTTCTGCGTTGATGCCGGTTGGGCTTCGGCTCGGCTGGAAAGCTCCGACGACAGCGGGTCAATGGGGTCGGCAACGACTACGCCTTTGCCAGCGTCGCTGCTCGATGCATGAGCCTGCTCTGCAGGAACGGCAGCGGCGAGCATTGCGGCGACCGCCGCGATCACGCTTTTCATTGAACTCCCTGGCACATGACTAGGTCGAGTAACCCGCGCCGAACCTCTGTCTGTCAAGGCGCGCGACAGGGTTCAACAACGTTGGAACGGGCAATGGTCTCCCGGACTGACCAAATCCAAACGCCCGGTGGAATATGAACGCGTGCCGCGTTCTCCTCGTCCCACCGCCTTGAAAATCTACCCCCCAAAACGGACGGCCTGAGCGTCTGCTTTGGGTCGGGAGCCGACTGACGGCCAAGGGTGGAAAGCGGTCGTTCGAGAGGTAGTATTGCCGGGTGTCCTTCCTTGCCTTCGCAAAAGCGCCCGTTTGATGGGAGGGTCCCAATGAGAAGGCTGACGGTCTGCGTAGCGGGGCTGGCGGCGCTGGCGGCCGCCAGCTGCATGACGATGCCGGCTGACGAGCCATTCCTGACAGCTACTGACGACGATTTTCGCCTGGAGAAGCGCACCAGGTACGTCGGTCATCCAGGCAACGACGTCAGTTACTACGCCATAGAAGTATGGGCCATCAACCGGAGCGCCTGGACCTACTGCGTCACCAGAAAGATCAGCACGACCGGTCGAGAAGGCGCCTATTCGGTGGCACCCGGTACGACCGAACGGCTGTGGAACTATAGCGCCAGCAGCTTCGACGATGAATGGCTGATCAGGCGTATGACCGGCGCCAGCTGCCAGGTTGCCCGGGTCATGTCCGCCTCGCCCTGAACGGCAGGCTCAGGGGTGGAACGCTGGTCCGGGGTTTCCTATTTTGACGCCATGACTGACCCTGACACCGCCCCGACCCTCCGTTCCTCCTCCGGCTATGACCTGACGCCGCCTGGCGACAGCCAGCGCGCGGCGCTGGAGGCGGACCTGTCGGCGGAGGAGAAGCGCGTCCTGCTGGCCCACGGAACCGAGGCGCCGTTCTGCGGGACCCTGCTGGGCGAGAAGCGGACCGGGGTGTTCTGCTGCCGGGAGTGCGGCCTGCCGCTGTTCCGCACCGGGACCAAGTTCGAGAGCGGCACCGGCTGGCCCAGTTTCACCGAGCCGGTCGATCCGGCGCATGTGAAGTCGATCACCGACCGGTCGCACGGCATGACCCGGACCGAGACGCGCTGCGCCCGCTGCGACAGCCATCAGGGGCATGTGTTTCCCGATGGGCCGGGACCCAGCGGCCTGCGCTATTGCATCAACTCGGTGGCGCTGAGCTTTGTGCCCGAGGGCGGGCGGCTGCCCGATCCCCTGGGGCGCGGCGACGGCACGGCCTGACCTTGGCCTCATTTGAGGCTAGGGTGTTGGTTCGGATGGAGTAGGGCGTATGGCGGTTCTTGCATTGATGATGGCCGCCGCCCTGGGCGCTTCCGAGCCCGACGGCGTGGTCGCCACCGCGCCGGCGACGACCGTCGATCTCGGCGCCACGGCCCGGCCGGTCGCCCCGTCGACCGAGGGTGCGGCCCAGAACGCCGTGCCGCACGGCCTGTCCACGGATGAACAGATCGGCCGCTGGATCGCCGGCCGCTCGACCGCCGACAAGCCCTGGGCGGAGCGCCTCGAACCGGTCGACGACCGCAAGATGCATGGCGAGGTCAATTTCGGCATCGGCACCGGCGGCTATCGCGACTATGGCGCGGCCGTGTCGCTGCCGGTCGGCGAGCACGGGCGGCTGGACCTCAGCTATCGCCAGGTCGAGAACGGCTACGGCCATGGCTACGACCGCGCCTATGATCCGCTCTATTTCAACGACAGCGGCTATGTCTTTCCGGGCTATCAGCCGGGAGCGGCGGCGCAGTACGAGCGCCGCATCATGCGGCCCGAAGGCCCGCCGCAGCGGTTCCGGCCGGCGCAACAAACCCAGGACGCCGGGGGCTGAGATCGGCAAGCCTTGTCATCCCGGCCGAAGCGAAGCGGAGAGCCGGGACGAAATAGGCAATTCTTCCGCCACTCCCGGAAATCGCCATGCGATTCTCCGGGAGACAGGTAGCCTCCACGCTGCTGTCCTGACGTGTCGCCCGGACAGCCGCTGACGCGCCTTCCGGGCGCAGGGTTCAGCGCGCATGCGTCCCGGATCGCCGCGTCGCGGCGTCCGGGATGACAAGGTCCGGGAGAGGCGGCGGGAGGCGCGTGGCCGGCTGACCCCCGGAACGGAAAAGGGCGGCGCTTGGGAAAGCGCCGCCCCTTCTGTCTTCAGAGTGGTGCCGCCGGGGGGAATCGAACCCACGACCTCAGCCTTACCAAGGATGCGCTCTACCACTGAGCTACGGCGGCGGAAACTGAGGAAGCGGCCCTATAGCCAACGGGGGACAAGGGGGGAAGCCCTGATTTCCCCGGCTTGCGGAAAAGTTCGGCGCGAGGTCTGATCGACCCATGGATGAGTCGAAGACCGCGTCGCCCCGGCCCGACCTGCCGACGTCCCTGCCGGATCCCCTGGCGCCGGCGAAAACGCCCGCCACGGAACGGGCCCAGCGGCTGGCCACGGCCCTGCGGGACAATCTGAAACGGCGCAAGGCGGCGGGCCGGGCCGGCAAGGCCGCGAAGCCCAGCAACTGAATGTCATCGACCGGACGGTCGTCGGCCTTTCGCAAGGCAAGTCGTCCGCGCTAGATAGCCGATCCCCCTTGCGCCCCCGCAGGGGCCGCAAGAGACGACATGGACAGCATCGCCATCACCGGCGGCGCCCGGCTGAACGGAAGCATTCCGATCAGCGGCGCCAAGAATTCCGCCCTCAAGCTGATGGCCGCCGCGATCCTGACCGATCAGCCGCTGCTGCTGACGAACATGCCGCGTCTGGCGGACACCAAGTTTCTGGGTCGCCTGCTGCGCGAGCTGGGCGTCGAGGTGACCGAGCGCGACGGGGCCGGGGGGCAGGAGACGCTGTTCCACGCCGCGACCCTGACCTCGACCTTCGCGCCGTATGATCTGGTCCGGCAGATGCGGGCCTCGTTCAATGTGCTGGGGCCGCTGCTGGCGCGGACCGGCGAGGCCAAGGTGTCCCTGCCGGGCGGCTGCACCATCGGGGCGCGGCCGGTCGACCTGCATCTTCAGGCGCTGACGGCCATGGGGGCCGAGATCGAGCTGGACGAGGGCTATGTCATCGCCCGGACGCCGCATGGGCTGAAGGGGGCGGAGATCGAATTTCCCTTCGTCTCGGTCGGGGCGACGGAGCACGCCCTGCTGGCCGCCGTGCTGGCCGACGGAACGACGGTGCTGAAGAAGGCCGCGCGCGAGCCCGAGATCGGCGATCTGGCGCGTTGTTTGACCGCCATGGGCGCCAGGATCGAGGGAATCGACACCGACGAACTGGTGATCACCGGGGTGAGTTCGTTGGGCGGAGCCGAGTGGTCGGTGATTCCCGACCGGATCGAGATGGGCTCCTACGCCGTGGCCGCGGCCATGGCCGGGGGCGAGGTCAGGCTGACGAAGACGCGGCCGGAGCTGATGACGGCGCTGGGCGAGAAAATGATCGAGGCCGGGGTCGAGGTGACGCCGACTTCGGACGGGGTGATCGTCAAACGCGATCCGGCCCGGCGGCTGAAGGCGGTCAATGTGGCGACCGAGGTCTATCCGGGCTTCGCCACCGACCTGCAGGCGCAGTTCATGGCCCTGATGACCACGGCGGAGGGCGACAGCGTCATCCACGAGAACATTTTCGAGAACCGCTTCATGCACGCGCCGGAGCTGGCCCGGCTGGGGGCCGACATCTCGGTGCATGCGGGCGAGGCGGTGGTGCGGGGCGTGCCCGCGCTGCACGGGGCCCAGGTGATGGCCACCGACCTGCGGGCTTCGGTCAGCCTGGTGATCGCCGGCATGGCGGCCGAAGGCGAGACTACGGTCGGGCGGGTCTATCATCTGGACCGCGGCTTCGAACGGCTGGAAGAGAAACTGAGCGCCTGCGGGGCCGAGATCCGCCGGATCAGGGGCGACGAGAATGAGCACTGAGGTCGACGAGGTCGGGTCGGACGGGTCGGAGCGCGCGCCGGTCGAGCCGCTGCGCCTGCTGGCCGAGGACGCCGACGACCTGCACATCATCTCGGCGGCCCTGCAGGACGCCATCCTGCGTCCGATGGACATCGTCTGGGAGCCGACGGGACGGCGGGTGACGCTGAAGCTGAGCCGGTTCTGCTGGGAGTGCGGCGGGACGCGGGTGATGGCGGCGATGCAGTTCGGGGATGTGATCGCGGTCAAGAGCCGGCGGCTGCCGCGCCTGCCCGAAAGCGCGCTGGAGTTGCTGGCGATGGATTTCGAGCCGGGCGAGGCGCCGGGCGGGCGGGTCATACTGATGTTCGCGGGCGGCGGCGATCTGAGGATCGATGTGGAATGCCTGGACGCGGTATTGACCGACCTGTCGGAGCGCTGGCCCGTCAGACTGGCCCCGACCCATCTCGATCCGGCGGCGGATCCGGCATGAGCGAGCACCGGCTGACCTCGATCGATCTGGACGCCGCGACGCTGCAGTCCGCGACCGCCGAGATCGAGCACGAGCGGCGGGTCGCCATCTTCGACCTGCTGGAGAAGAACAGCTTCGAGCCGGCGGCGGCGGCGGGCGGACCCTATGCGCTGAAGCTGGCGATGGTGGACGGCCGGCTGGCCTTCGACATCACCGGGCCGGAGTTTCATCGGGTCCACGGCCTGTCTCTGACGCCCCTGAACAAGGTGGTGAAGGACTATATCGCCGTCTGCGACAGCTATTACGAAGCCCTGCGCGGCACCTCGCCGGCGCAGATCGAGGCCGTCGACATGGGGCGGCGGGGCCTGCACAACGAAGGCGCCGAACTGCTGAAGGCGCGGCTGGACGGCAAGATCGCGGTGGACCACGAGACAGCGCGGCGGATGTTCACGCTGGTGACGGCGTTGTACCGGCGGGGTTAGGGGTGATTGGTGGTTGGTGATTGGTGATTGCCGGCCCTGGATGCCGATAATGAGTCTGCAGGCGCCGTTGTTGGCATCAGCCAGCCCCACCAATCACCAATCACCAATCACGCCTCGGCGCCCGCCGCCTCGACTATCCCGCCGTTTTCAGGCATACGCCCGCTCCTTAACGACGCGCGCTTTCGCCCGGCGCGTGTTCGGACTCCTGTTCACAGGGCGCGAGAGGCCGCATGGCTAAGGAAGAACTGCTCGAGTTTCCCGGCGTCGTCAGCGAACTGCTGCCGAACGCGACGTTCCGCGTGTTGCTCGAGGGGAACGACCACGAGATCATCGCCCACACCGCCGGCAAGATGCGCAAGAACCGCATCCGCGTCCTGGCCGGCGACAAGGTTCTGGTCGAGATGACCCCCTATGACCTGACCAAGGGTCGCATCACCTATCGCTTCAAGTAAGGGCGGGCTCGCCATGAGCCGCCCCGAATTGGTGCTGGCCTCGGCCAGCCCGCGCCGCATCGAACTGCTGGCGCTGGTCGGGATCACGCCCGACCGGGTCGAACCCGCCGACATCGACGAATCGCCGCTGAAGGACGAGACGCCGTCGCGCCTCGCCGCGCGTCTGGCCGTGTCCAAGGCCGAGGCCGTGGCCGCCGGGGCGCCGGACGCGGTCGTGCTGGCCGCCGACACCGTGGTGGCCGTGGGCCGGCGGCTGCTGGAAAAGCCGGCCGACGAGGCCGAGGCCGTGCGATTCCTGAAACTGCTCTCCGGTCGCAACCACCGGGTCTTCACCGGGGTGGCGGTGACCGCCGGAGTGCGGACGCGGCATCGGGTGGTCGACACCCGGGTCGGCTTCAAGGTGCTGTCCGACGCCGAGATCGCCGCCTATGTCGCCTCGGGCGAGTGGCGGGGCAAGGCGGGGGGATACGGCATCCAGGGCCGGGCCGGGGCCTTCGTGACCCGGCTGGTGGGCAGCTATCCGGCGGTGATGGGATTGCCGCTGTTCGAGACGGTCAATCTGCTGAACGGCGCCGGCTGGCGGCCGTGAGCGGGGTCGAGGTCTTTCTGGACGACACGCCCGGCGAGGTCCGGGGGATGGTCGCGCGGGACGGCCGGTTCGAACATCTGCTGATCCAGCGCGAGGGCGACGTCGCCGAACACCGGCTGGGCGCGCGCTGCGTCGGGCGGATCGTCGAGGTGCATCCGGGGCTGAAGGGGGCCTTCGTCGATCTGGGGCCGGTCGTGCACGGCTTTCTGCCGTTTCGCGGGGAGGATCGGTTGACGGTCGGCCAGAAGGTCGAGGTCGAGGTCTCGGCCGAGCCGCGCGAGGGCAAGGGGCCGACCCTGCGCCTTGTCGGAGCGGGGGAGGGGGCGCCGCGCCTGCTCGCGCCCGGCCCGACCGTGGCCGAGACCCTCGCCCGGCTGGCCCCCGGCGTGGAGGCGGCCACCGGCGCCGCCGCCATACAGGCCAGTTGGGACGCGGAGGAGGACGCCCTGTCCAGCGGCGACCTGTTTCATGACACGGGCCTGGACCTGGCCGTCCAGCGCACCCGCGCCATGATCGCCGTGGATCTGGATCTGTCGCCGGCGCCGGGCGTGGCTTTCGGGGCGGCGGCGCGGACGCGCGCGAATCGGCAGGGGGTGCGGGCGGCGGCGCGGATGATCCGGCTGAAACGGTGGGGCGGCCTCGCGGCCATCGACCTGATCGGAACGGGGCAGGACGGCGATGCCGTCATGGCGGCGGCGAAACAGGCGTTCGCGGGCGAGCCGGACGTGGTCTTCGGCCCGGTCAGCCGGTTCGGCGTGCTGCAACTGGCCCTGCCCTGGCGGCTGACCCCCCTGGAAGAAGTTCTGAACGGTCCCGACGGCCGGCGCCGTCCGGAGCATCGGGCGCAGGATGTGGTGCGTAGCCTGCGCCACAGCCTGCTGTCCGACACCACCATCCCGCGGATCACCCTGCGCTGCGCCCCGGACGAGGCGGCGCTGGCCGGGCCGCTGGTGGCGCGACTGGGGCCGAGGGCCCATCTGATCGGCGATCCGGCGATCGCGCCGGGCGCGTTCACCTGGGAAGAGGGCTGACCATGGCGACCTGTCCCATCTGCCGCCGCAAGCCGGCGGTCGAGGCCTACAAGCCATTCTGTTCGAAGCGCTGCGCCGACGTCGATCTGCAGCGCTGGTTCACCGGCGGCTATGTCATTCCGGAGACGGTCGACGAGGCCCCCCTGGACGAGCGGGACGAAGACTGATCAGACGGCTGGACACCCCCGAATGCCTCGCCTATAGACCCCCCCTCGCGCGAGCGGACGGCTTGCCTGGGTAGCTCAGTTGGTAGAGCAGCGGATTGAAAATCCGCGTGTCGGTGGTTCGAATCCGCCCCCAGGCACCATCGCCCTTCCCTGATACGGGGACCGGCGCGCGGTCATCATGAAAATGTCGCTTTCCGGCTAAATCTTCCGCATCGGACGCGTTGGCTCCCTTGCGAGGGGAAAAGCGCCGTCCCGCACTTGACGCTCTGGTATGCGTTCGCCAAAGGAGCTTGACCGCGTTCCTTTGCGGGCAGTTGACGGAGGCGGGGAGAAGGGTTTCCCCAAGTCTGTCGGCGCCGCGCCGGAAGCCGACAGGCAACCGGAAGCGTCACGAGGCGTTCCAAGGATCGGGGGATTTCCCTCCGCATCGGCGGACTAGAATTTCATCGAGGGCGGTCGTCGTCTGCGGCCGTTTCTTTTGGGTTCCACAAGTCAGACCAAACAGCAGGAACTGGCGAACTATGTTCGATATCAAGAAGACCAACATCCTCCTGGCCATGGCCGCCGCCGGCGTCCTTATGGTCGGCACGCCGGTTCTCGCGCAGGATGCTCCCGCCCCGGCCGCCGAGCCGGCCGCCGCAGCCGCCGCTCCGGCCGCTGCCCCCGCCGCCGATACTGCGGAGCCTCAGGTCGTCGGTGGTGAAAGCCACGGCAAGATGACCCCGGCGAGCATGTTCATGGACGCCGACCCGGTCGTTAAGGCCGTGATGATCGGCCTGGTTCTGGCCTCGATCTTCACCTGGGTTCTGCTCCTCATCAAAATGTTCGAGTTCGGCGCCCTGAACCGCCGCACCGACCAGTTCCTGGAAACCTTCCGCCAGACCCGCACCATCGCGGACATGCGCCGGGTGGCCACCTCGGACGAGTTCGACGGCAACCCGCTGGCCGACATGGCCGCCGCGGCGACCGACGAAATCGAACTGTCGCGTCAGGCGGGCCTCTCGGTCACCGGCGACCACGCCGACTCGGCCCTGATGCGCGCCCAGGCGGCCGTTTCCGCCGTGCAGGCCGGCCTGGCCAAGCGCCTGTCCGGCGGACAACAGTTCCTCGCCTCGACGGGTTCGACCGCGCCGTTCATCGGTCTGTTCGGCACCGTTTACGGGATCATGAACTCGTTCATCGGCATCGCGAACACCAACACGACCAACCTGGCCGTCGTCGCCCCCGGTATCGCCGAGGCGCTGCTGGCCACCGGTATCGGCCTGTTCGCGGCTATCCCGGCGGTTATCTTCTACAACTACTTCAACACCCGCATCTCGGCGTACGGCACCCGTTCGGACGGCTTCTCAGCCGAACTGACCAACGCCATCTCGCGTAATCTCGACAAGGGAGCGTAAGCTCGATGGCCGCCAAACTTTCAGGCGGCGGCGGCGGCAAGTACAACGTCGAGCAGAACAGCGAGATCAATGTCACGCCGTTTGTGGACATCATGCTGGTTCTGCTCATCATCTTCATGGTCGCGGCCCCTCTCGCCGCACCGTCCGTGGAAGTGAAACTGCCGCGTGCCGTCGCTCCGCTCGCACCGAACCCGCCGACACCGATCTATATTTCGATCCAGAGCAACGGGCAGGCGTACCTCGGTGACTTCCCCGTCGAACTGGACCAGATCGGTGCGGAACTGACGGGTCAGATCGGCCGGCGTAATCCCGCCGACGAACGCATCTTCATTCGTGCCGACCGCACGACCCGGTACGGCGATTTCATGCAGGTCATGAACTCGCTGCAGGACAACGGTTTCTACAGCGTTGCCCTGGTCGGTGAAGATACGGATGTTCAGTAGGAAACGGTGAGATCATGACAGACATCGAATATCACCGTTCCAGATATGACGCGCCGAAGGCCAAGGGCTTGTTCGGGGTTCCCCCGGCCGTGCTCCTGGTCAGCGTCCTGGTCGTCAGCATCCTGTTTTCGATCCTGGCGATCTACTTCATCAACGCCACGTTCAAGTTGAAGGAGATCAACTACTCCGACGAGTCGGTGGACGTTGAGCTGATCGAGCCCATCCCGCCGCCTCCGCCGCCTCCGCCGCCGCCTCCGCCTGACACGCCCCCGCCGCCCAAGCTGCAGGTGCGCCCGCCGGTCATCGTCCCGAACGCGCCGCCGCCTCCGGTGACGCTGCCGATCGAGCCGGTGAAGAAGGTGGATCGCGTCGAATATACGGGTCCCCCCGTGATCATTCCCGGCCCGCCGCCGCCTCCGGCTCCTCCGGCTCCGCCGCGGCCGTCGGTCGTGACGAACCCGAGCTGGGGTCGTCGGGTGGATCCCGAGTATCCGGAGCGGGCCGCGGCTCGTGGATTCGAAGGCATCGCCACGGTGCGTGTCAGCTGCGCGCTGCAGCCGAACGGCAGCCTCACGGATTGCCGGGCGCTCTCGGAAGATCCTACGGGCATGGGCTTTGCTGCTTCGGCGCTCGCCGCCGCTCGCCGCTCGCGGGTGACGCCGGGTACGGTCGACGGCGCCGCCGTCGGCGCACGGGTCGAGTACAACGCTCGGTTCCGTCCGCCGCCGGAGT
Source organism: Brevundimonas vancanneytii (assembly GCA_943367565.1). Taxonomy (GTDB): domain Bacteria; phylum Pseudomonadota; class Alphaproteobacteria; order Caulobacterales; family Caulobacteraceae; genus Brevundimonas; species Brevundimonas vancanneytii_C. The sequence goes on along the minus strand of CALRJO020000057.1, from coordinate 4,782 downwards.
AATCGCCCGATACGAAAACGTCAGCGCCCCGGAGGTCCGCCTCCGGGGCGTTTTCGTATGTAAGGTCGGGAGCACTTGTCGCGGACGGCGCGTTGTTGCTCTGCTCTTGCTGGAGATGCGACCATGACCCGCCCCTCGACCCGTCCCAAGATCCTCGCCAGCCTGGCCGCCGTCGCCGCCCTGATGGGCGGGTGCGCCTACAACGAGACCCTCGGTCGCAACCAACTGCTGATCGTCGATGACGGCGCCCTCACCCAGCAGGCCGACGCCGCCTGGGCCGAGGCCCTTCGGACCCAACGGGTTTCCACTGACGCCGCCGCAAACGCCCGCATCCGACGCGTGGGCGATCGCATCGTCCAGGCCGCCGGCCTTGGCGAGCGGCGCTGGGAGTACGCCCTGTTCGTCAGCGAGAGTCCCAACGCTTTCGTTCTGCCGTCCGGCAAGATCGGCGTCACCACCGGCCTGCTGGCCCTGGTGCGCAACGACGACCAGCTGGCGGCGGTGCTGGGGCATGAGGTCGGCCACGTCGTCGCCCGTCACGCCGCAGAGCGCTATTCCCAGAACGTCGCCGCCAGCGCCGGAGTCGATCTGGCGAGAGGCGTGGCGGGAGACCAGGCCCGGGCGGCCGGCGCCATCGCGGGTCTGGGCGCGCAGTTCGGCGTCCTGTTGCGCTATTCGCGGACCCACGAGCTGGAGGCCGACCGCCTCGGCGTCGACTATCTGCAGCGCGCCGGTTTCCGTCCTTCGGAGGCGGTGGCCCTCTGGCGACTGATGGCCGGACAGCGGCAGACGGCGACGCCGGAGTTCGCCTCGACCCACCCCTCCGACGCCAGCCGCATCGCCGCTCTGGAGCAGTATATAGCCGGGAGGGGCTGGAGCTGAGCCGACGGCGGAATAATCCCGCGCGGTCGCTTGATCGCGCGGGCGCGGCCCGGTAGATACGCCCCTCGCGTCGATCGCGCCGCCTTAGCTCAGTTGGTTAGAGCGCCGGTTTGTGGAACCGGAGGTCCTCAGTTCAAGCCTGAGAGGCGGTACCATTCTTCCCCACTTATCTGATCGTCATCCTCGGGACACGCCCGAGAATGACGGGGAATTAAATGAGTTCAGCGCCCGCCTGGGATCCCCGACAGTACAGCCGCTTCGAGGCCGAGCGCGACCGCGCCGCCCTCGACCTGCTGCTGCGGCTGCCCGCCGATCTGGAGCCGCGCGAGATCCACGATCTGGGCTGCGGCGCCGGCCAGCACGCGGCCCTGCTGAAACGACGGCATCCGGGGGCCGTGGTGCACGGGCTGGATTCCAGCGCCGACATGCTTGGGCGGGCGCGGAGCCTGGGCGCCGACGTGGACTGGCGTCAGGGCGACATCGCGGACTGGCGGCCAGAGGCGGCGGCCGATCTGATCCTGGCCAACGCCTCCCTGCACTGGCTCCCGGACCATCCGACCCTGCTGCGGCGGCTGACCGGGGCGCTGGCTCCGGGCGGCGTGCTGGCGATCCAGATGCCGATGGCGCACGAGACCCGGCATCACAGGCTGATGCGGGCCGTCGCCGCCGAGGGGCCATGGGCCGGGTCGCTGGACGGGGTGGAGACCATCGCGCCCCTGCTGTCGCCCGAGACCTATTACGACGTGCTGGCCGAAACCTGCGGCGGGATCGATATCTGGAGCACGACCTATCTGTACGCCCTGACCGGGCCCGACGCGGTGCTGGAATGGATGAAGGGCACGGCGCTGCGGCCCTTTCTCGCGGCGCTGGAGGATCCGGCTATGCGGAAGGATTTTCTTTCCGCCCTCGGCGCGCGGCTTTGCGAAGCGTTTCCGCCACGTCCGGACGGCGTGACCCTGCTGCCCTTCCCGCGCCTGTTTCTGGTGGGGCGACGTCGCTGACCGAGCGGCGGCGACGCAGGCCGGTGACCGGGCCATCCAGTTTGGCCAGGGTCTCCGCGGCGGCGAGATAGCCGGCGGCGACCCCGGCGTCGAACCCCTTCCAGTCGCGGATATCCAGCCCGTCGGGCGTCGGCTGGATCAGCACGTCGGTCGCGGCGCGCGAGCTCTCGATGTCCGCGTCCGTCGTCAGGGTGGCCGAGCGCATCAGGATGGAGACGATGGGCGGGCCGCGCCGCCAGGCTCCGGTGACGATCAGTCGCCAGATCGACGGCGGGTGTTCGATCAGGTCCGGGTCGACGCCGCGGGCCTCGGACATGTCGATGCCGATGATCGGGCCGCTGTGCATCTGGCGCATGACCTCGGTCGGCAGGTTCTTGAGCACGGCGCCGTCGACCAGCACCTGGCCGTCGATGACGATGGGCGGCAGGATGCCCGGAATGGCGATGGAGGCGCGCATGGCCCGGCGCATCAGGCCGCGCCGGTGCACCTCGATCTTGCCGCTCGTCAGATTGGTCGAGACGGCGAAGAAGGGCCGCGACAGATCGGCGAGGTCGGTCTCGCCATAGGCGTCCAGCAGCAGGCGGTCGACCTTGCGCGCGCGCGTCATGGCCAGCATCGGGAAGGCGAGGTCCGAGAGGGGGTCGCTCTCGACGAAGGCCTTGTGGATGCGGGCCTCCAGCTCCTCCTGCGACCAGCCCATGGCCGGGCCGGCGGCGATCACGGCCCCCATGGAGGAGCCGCCGACGAAATCGATCGGCACCTTCGCCTCATGCAGGGCCCGAAGGGCGCCGATGTGGGAATAGGCCCGGGCGCCGCCGCCGGACATGACCACGCCGACGGCCGAGCCGGTGACGACCCGCGCCATGCGGGCGGCGTCGGCCTGATCGCCCTCGATGGCCTGGAACCAGCGGCCGGGCTGGATGGCGTCGATCCAGACGCCGGTATTGGCCGGACGCGCCATGCGCGGGTCGCGCAGCAGGATCAGGTCGGTGCGGCGCTGGGCGTCCAGCACTCCGGCGTGCGGCATGGGGCGGTTGGGCGGGGCCATCACGCCGTTGCCGACCACGAACACCCGGTCGACCTGACGGGCGCAAAGGGCGGCCCAGGCGGGCTCTTCCATCTCGGCGACATAGAGGACGAAGTCGTGGGCGTCCTCGACCCGGCTGAACCATTCGGCGGCCGAGCTGAGGGCGGAGTGGTCGATCACCTGGCAGGTGAAGCCGTCGGCCTCGATGGCCGCGGCGATGCGCTCGATGAAGGCGCGGATCGGGCGGGGCCGGGCCGAGATGAAGCCGAACACGCTGGGCTCGCCGCCGCCTGCTCTCCGGTCGCGGGCGCGCTGGATCATCAGCCGGGACAGTTCGACCATCAGGTCGGGCTCGGTGCGGGCGGCCTCGAAGAAGGCGTCGCGGGGCAGGGCCAGGACCTCGCAGTCGCGCAGGGCGACGACGTCGGCGGTGTGATGCGTGCCGGCCAGCATGGCCATCTCGCCGGCGGGCTCTCCGGGCCGGATGACGCCGACGAACTGGGGCGGGCGGTCCTCTGCGGGATCGCGGCGGAACACCCCCAGACGGCCGCTGCGCAGCAGATACAGGGTGTCGGCGTCGGCGCCCTCGGCGAACAGGGTCTCGCCGCCGGTCAGGGCGAACCAGCTGGCGCGCGTGGTCTTCCCGCCTTCGAAGATGCGGTGCAGGGCGTCTTCCAGCCGGTCGGAGCGGGGAGCGGGCATCAGGGGAGGATAACGGGAGTCGGAGGGGGTGATTAGTGGTTAGTGATTGGTGATTGGTGATTGGTGGTTAGGGGTTGTCCGCGCTTGATGCACCTACGCGGGGCCATGCCCAGGCCCAACCACCAATCACCAATCACCAACCACCCCTACCAGGCCCCCATCTCCCGCAGCCGCTTCGCCAGATCCTCGGGCACGTCGCCGGCGTCGAGCGAGGACAGGTCCATCGGCGCGTCCTTCGGCTCGAGATAGCGCCAGCCCTGGAAGGGGCGGCGGGCCTGGGGGGCGGTGCGGACGACCTCGGGCGAGAGTTTGATGTGGCACATGGAGGCCTTGCCCTCGCCCCGGGTGACGATGTCGAGAATGGGCATCCGGCAGGTCACGGAGCCCTTCATCACCCAGTAGAGCGAGCCGCCGTCCTCCAGCTCGGCCGCGCGTTTGGGCGTCATCCGGGTATGGACGGTCAGCCATTCGCCCCTGGCGGCGCGGCGCTCCAGCGTCTCGACCTTCGCCACGCCGACGCAGAGCTTGATCATGTGGAGGGACATGGGCCGGGATTAGCACCATCCGCGCGGGGAGCGGGAGACTTCGCGACGCCGGAGGCGTAGTTTGTCGCCATGTACGGATTGATCGGCAAGATGACGGCCCTACCCGGCCAGCGCGACGCCCTGACGGCGATCCTGCTGGAGGGGCTGGGCCGGATGCCCGGCTGCCTCAGCTATGTGGTCGCCCACGATCCGGCGGACGGCGATGCGGTCTGGGTCACCGAGGTCTGGACCGACGAGGCGGCGCACCGGGCGTCGCTTCAGGTCCCCGAGGTGCGAGAGGCGATCCGCAAGGCCATGCCGCTGATCGCGACGTTCGGGGACGCGCAGGTGACCACGCCGGTGGGCGGGGTGGGGTTGGCTCGACCCTGAACGCTCATCCCGGCGAAAGCGGGGACCCGGTGCTTTGGGTGACGGAGTCGGGCGGATGAGGCGGACAGGCTTGTCCTGAAGCGCCGGCGTCAAGCTGGACAGGACTGGGTCCCGGCTTTCGCCGGGATGAGCGGGACTATTTTTCAGGGGCCGTGACCGTGGCCAGCACCGTATCCGCCGCCACCTGATCGCCGACCGATACGCTGATCTCGCTGACGACGCCGTCGAAGGGGGCGACCAAGGCGTGCTCCATCTT
>CALRJO020000056.1:0-19925 GCA_943367565.1 Brevundimonas vancanneytii | reverse complement strand
GGGCGCGCGGCCCCGACGGCGGCCTCGGCCCCCGCGGCCTCGGGCAAGCGCAAGCCGGCCGAGGCCGCCCGCCTGATCGCCACGGTCATCGCCGAACTGGACGAGGACGGCGACGGCTGGGTCACCGTCAGCGGATTGGGCGACCGGCTGCGCAACGCCTACCCCGACTTCGACCAGCGCACCTACGGCCACGCCAAACTGTCCGACCTGCTCCGCGCCACCGGCCGCTTCGATGTGCAAACGGGCGCCGCCGGCGGGGCCATGCGGATCCGCGACAAGGCGTGAGGGCGGGGATCAGAACGTGATGACGGTGCGGACGGTCCGCCCCTCGGCGAGATCATCAAACGCCGCGTTGATCCCCTCCAGCCCGATCGTCCCGCTCAGCAGCCGGTCGACCGGCAGCCGCCCCTGCCGGAACAGGGCCACATACCGGGGGATGTCCCGCGCGGGCACGCAGGTGCCGATGTACGACCCCTTCAGCGTCCGCTCCTCGGCCACCAGCTGCACCACATTGACCGCCAGCGCCGCCCCGGGCGGCGGCAGGCCGGCGGTGACCGTGGTCCCGCCCCGCCGCGTCATCCGCCACGCCGCCTCCAGCGCCCGGACCGACCCCGCCATCTCGAACACATACTCCACCCCGCCTCCCGTCAACGCCCGCACCTGCTCGACGGCGTCCGGATCCGCCGCATTCACCGTCTGCACCGCCCCCAGCGACCGCGCCAACGCCAGCTTCTCCTCGCTCAGATCGACCGCGATCACCGGACTGGCCCCCGCCGCCAGCGCCCCCAGCACCGACGAAAGACCCACCCCGCCCAGCCCCACCACCGCCACGCTCTGCCCGGCCCTGACCTGCGCCGTATTGACCACCGCCCCCACCCCGGTCAGCACCGCGCACCCGAACAGCGCCGCATGTTCGAACGGCAGATCGCGATCGACCTTCACCAGCGACCGCCGCGACACCACCGCGTGCGCCGCGAAAGCGGAGCAGCCGAGATGATGATTGAGCTCGCCCTCCGCCCCGTGCACCCGCCGCCCCCCGGCCAGCAGCTCGCCCTTGCCATTGGCCGCCGCCCCCGGCTCGCACAGCGCCGGCCGCCCTCCGGCGCAGGGATCGCAATGGCCGCAGCTGGGCATGAAGACCATGACCACGTGATCGCCGACGGCCAGATCGGTCACGCCGGGTCCCAGCGCCTCGACCACCCCCGCCGCCTCATGCCCCAGCGCCATTGGCAACGGCCGCGGCCGGTCGCCGTTGATGACGCTGAGGTCCGAATGGCACAGGCCGGCGGCCTTGACCGCCACCAGCACCTCGTCCCGCCCGGGCGGATCCAGCGTCACCGTCTCCAGCGACAGCGGACGGCTGTCGGCATAGGGGCGGGCGGCGCCCATGGTCCTGAGAACGGCGGCGATGGTCTGCATATGAGGGAGGCTAGGCGCTTGACGCCGCGTCCGCCAAGCCCAAGGCTGGGATCAATGAAGCGCGCCAATCGCGCTCAAGCAGCGAGCGACCGCGTCGCGAGCGTCAGCGCACAAAGGGATGAGATGACGGGAACCATCGAACGGACGAAGCGCGGCGACTATCGCCGGTTCCAGGCCATATCCACGCGCTGGATGGACAATGACGTCTACGGCCATGTGAACAACGTCGTCTATTATTCATGGTTCGACACGGCGGTGAACCGGCTGCTTGTGGTCAACGGCGTGATCGACATTCATGCGGGCAGGACCATCGGCCTGGTGGTCGAAACCGGCTGCCGCTACTTTTCCCCGACGGCCTTCCCGGACGAGATCGAGGCCGGCGTACGGGTCGCCCATGTCGGCACGTCATCCGTCCGCTACGAGATCGGCCTGTTCCGCAACAATGAGCAGGAGGCGGCGGCGGTGGGCTATTTCGTCCACGTCTATGTCGACCGCGACTCCAAGCGGCCGGTGCCGGTGGATGAGAAGATGCGGGGCTTTCTCGAGAGCTTGAAGACCTGACTGAGCGCACGGCCGCTGTGTTACGGAAGTTTCACTACACCTCGACCGGACGCCGGGTTAGGTCCGCTACAAATGTAGCGAGGACTGTATGCGCGCGCTTCTCTTCGGCCTGATCCTTCTGATCGCCAGCCCGGCGGTCGCCGAGCCCGAGACCTGGCTCCTGACGATCGACCGCTGGGGCAATCCGGAATATGCCGAGGCCGCCATCGAGGCCGACGGCGATGTCCTGACAGGGCGATTGGGGCGCTGGTCGCTCGCCGGTCTCCGCGACGGCGAGCGGATATCGTTCACCGCCACCGACGCGGACGGCGAAGTCTACCGCTTCTCCGGCAGGGCGGCCGACGACCGGATGCGCGGATCCGCCGACTATCCCGACATCAATGCTGCGGAGGTGCGGACGGTTCACGCCTTCTCCGGAGTGCGACTGAACCTTCCGGGCGGCGCGGGTCCGGCGCGGGTGGTATTCGAGCCGCAATCCTATTCCAACGAATTCACAGCCCATCGAGAACCGGTGCTGCTGATCCGGCCCGGCGACACCATCGCGACGAGTACGATCGACTCCGGCGGGGTCGACTCGGCGGGGGTGACCCGGGCGATGTATGGCAATCCGCAGACCGGGCCGTTTTATGTCGTCGGCGCGCGGCCGGGCGATGTCCTGGCCGTCCATATCGGGCGGCTCCGACTGAACCGCGATTGGGCCGACAGTCTGAACGGATTTGTCGGGTCGGCGATGACCCCGGCCCTGGCGGATCAGGCTGGAGATCTGGGCCAGCGGGTAAAATGGCGGCTGGACCGCGGGGCGGGCACGGCCCGTCTGGACGACCCACCCGCTGGCCTGCGTGACTTTGTCGTGCCGGTCAGGCCGATGCTCGGCGGGATCGGGGTGGCGCCGGATTTCGGCTTCGCGCCGTTCTCGGCCGGCGACACCGGGCGGTTTGGCGGCAACATTGACTTCAACGGCCTGGTAGAGGGCTCCACGATCTACCTCCCCGTCTACCAACCGGGGGCCATGCTGTTCATGGGTGACGGCCACGCTCTGCAAGGGGACGGCGAAACGACCCAATGGGCGCTCGAGACCTCGCTGGACGTTGAATTCAGCGTCACTGTCCTGCCCGCGCGCCCGCTTTCTGGCCCGAGGGTCGAGACAGCGGACAGGATCACTGTCATCGGGCAGGCTGGCTCATTGGACGGCGCGCTGAGGGCGGCGACCTCGGGGATGGTTCAATGGCTGGCCCAGGACTACGGCCTGACGGTCGAGGAAAGCTCTCTGGTGCTGGGCGTGGCCGCCGAATTCCGGGTCGTCACCCTCGCCGGTCGCAACGCGGGAATGGCTCTCAGTCTCGACAAGGGCCGCCTCGCGGACCTGAAACCTCGGACCCCCTAGTCGTCCAGCCGCCCCATCAGCGCCAGCGCGCCGACCGCGGTCAGGACGCCGAGGGCGAAGGCGGCGACGATGGCGCCGGTGGCGACGGCGGTCGGGACGGTGACGGGGCGGGCCTCGTACCATTCGACGATGTCGGCCTCGTTGAGGTCGTCATCGGCATAGCCCTCGGCGTGATAAATGGCGTCTTCGGCGGTCATGGCGGGCTCCGTCTTCTGGTGGAGAAAGGCTGTAGCGCTGCAGAGGTTCCTGAACCGTGACACCGTCGCCGCCATCGGCTAGATGCGCGGCTCACCCGTGCGGGTCGGCGCTCAAGCAGCGAGCGACCGCACAGCCTGTCCTCGGGCCGATCGAAGATCGGACCCGGGGCGAGCGTTAGCGCACACAAGAGACACCCATGGCCGGCCATTCCAAATTCAAGAACATCATGCACCGCAAGGGACGTGCCGACGCGCAGCGGTCCAAGCTGTTCTCCAAGCTGTCGCGCGACATCACCGTCGCCGCCAAGCTGGGCATGCCTGATCCGGCCATGAACCCGCGCCTGCGTCTGGCCGTGAACAACGCCAAGGCCGAGAGCCTGCCGCGCGACGTGATCCAGCGGGCCATCAACAAGGCCGCGGGCGGCGACGTGGATACGATGGAAGAGGTCCGTTACGAGGGCCGGGGCCCGGGCGGCGTCGGCGTCATCGTCGAGGCCCTGACCGACAACCGCAACCGCGCCAACTCCAATATCCGTTCCTGCTTCACCAAGAACGGCGGACAACTGGGCGAAATGAACTCGGTCGCCTTCATGTGGAACCGGGTCGGACAGATCCGATACCCGGCCGAAGCCGGCACCGAGGACGCCGTCATGGAGGCCGCCATCGAGGCCGGCGCCCAGGACGTCGAGAGCGATCTGGTCAAGCCCGATATCTATGAGGACGCGCCTGGGCACACCATCTGGACGACCTTCGAGGACCTCAACGAGGTGGCCGAGGCCCTGTCGAAGATCCTCGGCGACGCCAAGTCCACGGCCCTGGTCTGGCGCCCACAGTCCGAGGTCCCGGTCACCGGCGAGGCGGTGGGGACGCTGATGAAACTGCTCGACGCCCTCGACGCCGAAGACGACGTCCAGAACGTCTATTCCAACGAGGCCATTTCGGACGAAGACCTGGCGAAATACGCGGGGTGAAGCCCGGCGGAACGGCACGGCTGACCAACCGTTGCTGTGACCATGGACCTGACCGACCTCCCGGGATTCGCCCTGCCGCTATTGGCTGCTGTCGTCGCCGGCGGACTGATCGGATTTGAGCGTGAGTGGCGCGGCAGGGCGGCGGGCTTCCGCACTCATATCCTCGTTTGTCTGGCCTCGGCCCTGCTGATGGAGGCGGCCGTGTCACAGGGCGGCTGGCGGTTCGCGCCGCTGGCCGGAACCGAGATCGTCAGTGATCCGACGCGGATGGCGCACGGCGTACTCACCGGGATCGGATTCCTGTGCGCCGGCGTCATCTTCCGGTCCGGCTTCTCGATCCATGGCCTGACCACGGCCGCCTCGCTCTGGATCACTTCGGCGGTCGGCGTGCTGTTTGGCGTGGGCCTGTATTCACTGGGCGCGGCCGGCACTGCCCTGACCCTGGCGGTCCTGGTCGGGCTTCGTCTCGTCAACGCCAGAATGCCGCAGACGGCCGTGGTGGACGCCGAGGTGGTCTGGCGCCGCGCTGATCCGGAGGCCGAGGACGGAGTCGAGGCGGCCCTGGCCGGTGTCGACCGTGACCGCCGGGCGGACCGGTTCGAACTGATCGACGGCGGTGAGAGCGTACGCCGGACCTTCCGCATGACGCTGGAGGGGGAGGAGGCCCTGAAGACGCTGGCCGTCCGGTTGCGAAGCGTCGAGGGTGTCACCGGCTACAGTCTGGACCCGCGCGACGACTGACGACGCCAGCCCCCGGTGCTTGAACCGGTCCCATCGAATAACGACTTCAGGGACGGCCCTCCGTCCCCTCTTCAAGGAAACGCCATGCAAGGCTTCATCGACAACATCGAGACCCTGACGACCGAAAACACCGACTTCCGGCGCGTGCTCTACACCGGCAAATATCTGCAGCTGGTGCTGATGGCCCTGGAGCCGGGCGAGGAGATCGGCGAGGAGGTCCACGAGGATCACGACCAGTTCTTCCGCATCGAGAGCGGTTCAGGTGAGGTTCTGATCGATGGCAAACGCACGCCGATCAAGGACGATGACGCTGTCATCGTGCCCGCCGGCGCCCGCCACAACGTCGTCAACACCGGTGACGCGCTCCTGACCCTTTACACCCTCTACGGCCCGCCCGAGCACCGCGAAGGCGTGGTCCGCGCCACCAAGGCCGAGGCGGATGCGAGGGAAGAGCATTTCGACGGCAAGACCACCGAATAGACGACGATCCTTGATCGCCACGCTCCGCCAGGACTAGGCTGAAGATTCGTCAGTCAGCGGAGCGAATTGTGAATATCGACTGGGCTTTGGTTTTTCCCGTTCTGGCGGCCATGACGGCCGGCGGGCTGATCGGGGTCGAGCGGACCTATCACGGCCACCCCGCGGGCTTCCGCACCCACATCCTCGTGTGCCTGACCTCCTGCCTGCTCATGCTGGCGGCCATGCACCAGTCGACCTGGGCCTTCACGGCCCTGCCCGGGCAGACGGTGGTGATCGATCCGACGCGGATGTCGCACGGCCTGTTGACCGGCATCGGCTTCCTCTGCGCCGGGGTGATCTTCCGGGAGGGATTCTCGGTGCACGGCCTGACCACGGCGGCGTCGCTATGGGTCACCTCGGCCATCGGCGTCCTGTACGGCGTCGGCATGGTGGAGTTGGCCCTGCTGGGCTCGGCGGCCACTCTGGGGGTTCTGGCTGTGCTCCGCCTGCTGGACGCCAGGCTGCCGCACGTCGGGGTGATGGACGTGACCCTGAGCTGGAAGCGTGGAGAGGCCCCCAGCGGCGCGGCCGTCCGCGATCTGCTGCGTGGCAGGGGAGTCAAGGTCGTGCGCCTCGGCCATGTCATGAGCCACGACGGCGCCGTTCACGAGCATCATCTGAAGGTGAAGGGCGCCGTGCCCATCGACGTCGACGGACTGGTCGACCACCTCGCCGGCCAGACCGGTCTGGCCGGCTTTTCGATCCTGCCCCGCGAGGAGTGAGGACGGTCATTGTTCGTCAACCTCGTTTGAGGCATGAATGGAACGAATGACGAACGCAGCGACTCGAATCCTGGGACTGGACCCCGGCCTGCGCCGCACCGGCTGGGGCGTGGTGGTGGCCGAGGGTTCGCGCCTGCGCTGGATCGCCCACGGCGTCATAGCCCCGCCCGAGGCCGCGCCGTTCAGCGAGCGACTGCTGTTCCTGCTCGAGGCCGTGGGCCAGGTCTGCGCCGACCATGACTGCGACGAGGCGGCGATCGAGGAGGTGTTCGTCAATATGAACCCGGTCTCGACCCTCAAGCTGGGCCACGCCCGCGCGGCGGTCATGCTGGCCCCGGCCCGGCATGGTCTGAGCGTCGCCGAATACTCGCCCAATCTGATCAAGAAGGCGGTGGTCGGCGCCGGCCACGCCGACAAGACCCAGATCGCCTTCATGGTGAAACGGCTCCTGCCCGCCGCCGGCGATGTGAAAGCCGACGCCGCCGACGCCCTGGCCGTGGCCGTCACCCATGCGCAGATGCGCAAGCGGGCGCTCCTCGCCACCCTGCGGGGCGCGGCATGATCGGCCGTCTCAGAGGCGTGCTGGCCGAGGTCGAGACGGACCACTGCCTGATCGACTGCTCGGGCGTCGGCTATGTCGTGTTTTGCGGCGCCCGCACCCTGCAGCGGCTCCCGGCCCCCGGCGACGAAGCCGCCCTGCAGATCGAATCCACCTTCAACGCCGAAAGCGGTCCGCGTCTGTACGGGTTCCTGACCCGCGACGACCGCCGGGCCTTCCTGACCCTCAACGGCATCCAGGGCGTCGGCCCCAAGGCGGCCCTGTCGGTGCTGGACGTGTTGCCGCCCGGCGAACTCGCCGCCGCCGTGGCGCGCGAGGACAAGGCGGCGGTGGCCCGGGCCAACGGCGTCGGCCCCAAACTGGCCCTGCGCATCGTCACCGAACTGAAGGGCAAGCCGCTGGGCGACGCCTCCTTCACCCCCTCCGCCCCGGGCGTCCACGCCGGGATCGCGCCGCCCGCGCTCAGCGTCACCGGCGAGGCGGTGTCGGCCCTGCTGGGTCTCGGCGTGGCCGAGGTCAACGCCCGCCGCGCTGTCGATCAGGCCCTGATCCGGCTGGGCGATGAGGCCGACCTGTCGGCGGTGATCCGCGCGGCCCTGCAGGAGCTGGGACGGTGACTCCGTCCTCCTCCTCACGCCTCGTGTTGATGGTTGGCGCCGCCTGCCTTCTGGCGGCATGTCCCCCGCCATATGCGATGGTGATCAGGAGCGCTGCCGGGCCGATGACGTTTACGGCCATCTATACGGACCAGACGCGGGTCTCGGGTGCTGTGCCCTATCCAAACGCCATGCTTCTTCGCCACCCCGTCGAGGACGTGGAGGCTATTGAGTACGGTCATGATGGGCGATCCTGTCGCTTGGAGGGCGCACAGCTTCGCGCAAATACGATCCGCGAGCACGGCAAGGACAGTCTGACCCTTCCCGTCTGCGCACCGGTGACGGCTCCATGACCGACGACCGCATCATCTCCGCCGACCCCGCCCCCGGCGAGCCCCACGACCGCGCCCTGCGTCCCCAGACCCTGTCCGAATTCGTCGGTCAGGAGCAGGCCAAGGGCAATCTCAAGGTCTTCATCGACGCCGCCCGCGGCCGCGGCGAATCCCTCGACCACGTCCTGCTGTTCGGCCCGCCCGGCCTCGGCAAGACCACCCTGGCCCAGATCGTCGCCCGCGAGCTCGGCGTCGGCTTCCGCGCCACTTCCGGCCCGATCCTGGCCAAGGCCGGCGATCTCGCCGCCATCCTGACCAATCTCGAACCGCGCGACGTGCTGTTCATCGACGAGATCCACCGTCTGGCGCCGACGGTCGAGGAAATCCTCTATCCGGCCATGGAGGACCATGTTCTCGACCTGATCATCGGCGAGGGCCCGTCGGCGCGTTCGGTACGGATCGATCTGGCGCCCTTCACCCTGGTCGGGGCGACCACGCGGGCGGGTCTGCTCGCCACGCCGCTGCGCGACCGGTTCGGCATCCCCCTGCGGCTGGAATTCTACACCCCCGAGGAACTGGTCCGCGTCATCACCGGGGCCGCGCGCAAGATGGGCGTGGCGGTGAACGACGAGGGCGCCCGCGAGATCGCCAGCCGCTCCCGTGGCACCCCCCGCGTGGCCGGGCGCCTGCTGCGCCGGGTGCGCGATTTCGCAGAGGCCGAGGGCTCGCCCGTCATCGACCGGTTGGCCGCGGCGCGCGCGTTGAGCCGGCTGGAGGTCGACGAGGCGGGGCTCGACAGCCTCGACCGCCGCTTCCTGCGCGCCCTGATCGAGAACTACGGCGGCGGGCCGGTCGGAATGGACACCCTCGCCGCCGCCATCGCCGAGGCGCGCGATTCCGTCGAGGACGTCATCGAGCCCTATCTGCTGCAGCAGGGCTTCATCCAGCGCACCCCGCGCGGCCGCATGGCCTGCGCCCGCGCCTACGCCCACCTGGGGCTGGCGGAGCCGCCGAAGCCGGCGGAGCAGGGCGGGCTGTTCGGCGGCAAGTGAGCCCTTCACCTGTCGGCCGAACCCCGGCATGGTCGCGCTTGAGGGAGGCCGCATGGCGCGACGGGCGATACGAACCGACAGACTGATCGCCGTCCTGGGCGTGGCGGTGATCGTCCTGGGCGTGCTGGCGTTGTGGTTCGTCACCCAGGGCTCGGGCGGAGGCTTCACCGAGGAGCCGGCCTCGCGCCGCGTGCTGCGTCAGGCCCGCGAGCAGCTGGGACGGACAGCCGAGGTGCGGCTGATCGAATCGGGCCGCGGCCGGGTGGTCTGCGGCTATATCGCCCCGCGCGGGGGCCGGGCCGTCGGCTTCATCTCGCGCCCCAACCGGATGCTGCTGAGCGAGGATCCGCTGAACGGAGAGTTCCGGGCCATGATCGCCTCGGACTGTCCAGGCTTCCCCGAAGCGCCACCTTCCCACGCCGCGGCGGGCTGACCATGTCCGACACTCCCACCGCCGGCCGGTTCGAGGGCCGGGAACACAGGCTCCCGATCCGGGTCTATTACGAGGACACCGACTTCACCGGTCTGGTCTACCACGCCAACTATCTCCGCTATTTCGAGCGGGGGCGGTCGGACTGCCTGCGTCGGATGGGGATCGGCCACGCCGAACTGCTGGACGGCGACCGGCCCATGGCCTTCGTGGTCTCGAAGATGGGGCTGAGCTTCCTCAAGCCGGCGAGGATCGACGACCAACTGGTGGTGTGCACCCACTATGACGCCGTGAAGGGCCCGCGCCTGCTGATCTCCCAGGCCATCACCCGCGGCGACGACCTCCTGTGCCGGGCCGAGGTCGAGGTGGTCTGCATCCACATGGACGGGCGACCGAGGCGGCCGACACAGGCGCTGCGCGACAGGATCGGGCCGTGGCTGGCGCGCGAAGCCTGACCGTTCGTCCGCCTGTGGCGTGCAGACAGGTGACGCCGCGGCCACACCTCGCTAGACCCGGCGCAATGCGCCACACAACCGCCACGACAGTCCGGTGCACAGTGGACAGACAGACGACAGGACGCCCTGAATGACTCTCGCCGCCGACGCCTCGATGCTGAACCCCGTGACCCTGTTTCTCGAAGCGGATATCGTCGTCAAGGCGGTGATGCTCGGTCTCGCGGTCGCCTCGCTCTGGTCCTGGGCCGTGATCATCGACAAGGCCCTGCGCTTCAGTTCGCTGAACCGTCAGGCCAATACCTTCGAGGACGCCGTCGGCTCGGGCCGGTCGCTTGAGGATGTCGCCGCCCAGGCCGGGCCCAATCCGGCGCATCCGCTGCCGCGCATGCTGGTCATCGCCCTGGCCGACTGGCGCGAGGCGCGCACCCGTGGACCACTGACCGAGAACCAGGCCAATCTGCTGATGTCACGCATCGACCGGGCGCTGGACAGCCTGATCGCGCGCGAGGGCCAGCGGGTCGAGAACGGCCTGGGGGTGCTGTCGGTGGTGGCGACCTCCTCGCCCTTCATCGGTCTGTTCGGCACGGTCTGGGGCATCATGAGAACCTTCGGCGCCATCAGCGCCTCGGGGAACGCCAATCTCGGCGTCGTGGCGGGGCCGATCTCCGAAGCCCTGTTCGCCACGGCCCTGGGCCTGGCGGCGGCCATTCCGGCCTATATCGCCTACAATAAATTCTCGATCGACGCGGGCCAGTTCACGGGCCGGCTGGAAAGCTTCGCCGACGACCTGCAGTCCGCCGTGGCGCGCCGCCTCGGCGCACCGTCCGGCTCCGCGCCGCAGCCGACCCGGGAGCTCTGAGCATGGCGCTCGCGGGAGGCGGCGGCGGCGGACACGTCAGGGGCCGCAGACGGCCGCGCAAACGGCCGCTCAGCGAGATCAACGTCACGCCGCTGGTCGATGTGATGCTGGTCCTGCTGATCATCTTCATGATCTCGGCGCCGCTGCTGAACGTGGCCGTGCCCGTGGAGCTGCCGAAGACCGAAGCCACGGCCGTCGACGCCTCGGATGACCCCGTGGTCGTGTCGGTCAAGCGCGACGGGGAGATATTCGTCGGCGAGCGCGAGGTCAGCTTCGACCGGCTCGTTCTGACCGTGGCCCAGGAAGGCGGCGAGAACGCCCGTGAAAGGCCGGTGTCCGTGCGCGGCGACGGCCGGGCGCCCTATCAGGCCGTGGCCCGGGTCATGGCGCGGCTGTCCTCGGCCGGCTTCACCAAACTCAACCTGATCACCGACACGGCCGGCGGCGCCCCGACGGACGAGGAGGGCTGACGGCTTGGAGAGGCCCGGTTCCGCCCTGCTCGCATCGATCCTCGTTCACGCCGCCGTGGTTCTGGGTGTGATCGGTTTCGGCATGCTCGGCCTCACCCGGCCGCCGATGAAGATGGAAACAGCCGTTCCGGTCTCGATCATCTCCGAAACGATCATCGAGGCCGCCGCCGCCGACAATCCTGACGAGGAATTGATCGCCGAGGACGCCGCCACCGCGCCGGTCGCCCCGACGCCGCCCGAGCCGATCCCGCCGGAGCCGGTCCCGCCGCCGCCGCCCCCGACGCCTGCGCCAGCGCCGGTCAAGAAGGCGACTCCGCCGCCGCCTCCGCGCACAACCCCGCCGCCCCAACCCCAGCCGCCACGCCCGACCCCGCCGCGTCGCGAGGAGGCCCTGGATCTCGACGCCCTGGCCGGTCCGCCCCGTCCGGGTCCGCGCCCCGGCCCGCGTGCGCCGACCGGACAGCAGGGGCAGGGATCCGCGCCCCGCGCCGTCGGTCGCGGCGACCTGCAGGCCCTCGGCGCCCAGGTGCGTCCTACCCTGAACTGCGACCTGCCGGGCGCGGACTCCATGTTGATCCGCGTCGTGGTCCGGTTGAGCGAGCAGGGCCGCATCATCGGCACGCCCCGTCTGCAGGGATCCCGCAGCCCGACCGCCGAACGCGTGGTTCAGGCCATCCAGGCCGCGCAACCCTTCGACATGCCGTCGGGTTATGAGGAACAGGACATTCCCTTCGTTTTCAACACGGCCACATGGTGCTGATGTCCTGACCGTCAGGTTTTGACTGGCATGCGACCCGAATCTCGCCGCAATGAACGGGAAGCTGGGCCGGATCGGATCAGACCTTGTCTGGCTCCGACGATATTGCGGGAGAGGCGACGTGCGTATGAAAGTCTGGCTTGGTCTGTTCATCATGGCGGCGGTGGCGGGACCCATGCCGGTCGCCGCGCAGAATCCGCCGCCGCAATCGGAAGACGTGATCATCAGCCAGGCCGATCTGCGGCCGATGCAGATCGCCGTCGTCAACTTCAACGGCCAGTACGGCGCCGATCTGGGCGGAGTGATCCGCGCCGATCTGCGCCGCTCGGGTTATTTCGAACCGCTCGATCCGGCGGGCTTCGTCGAGACCGGCCTGACGCTGGCGAACGCCCCCAACTTCCCGCAGTGGACGTCGATTGGCGCCCAGGCGGTGCTGTACGGCGCGGTGACGCCGCGCCCCGATGGCCGCCATGACTTCGGCTTCCGCCTGTACGATCCCTACCGCCAGTGCCAGCTGGCCTCCTACCAGTTCACGGCCACCCAGGAGCAGTGGCGCCGCATCGGCCACAAGATCGCCGACCTGGTCTATCAGCGCATGACGGGCGAGAGCGGCTTCTTCGACAGCCGGGTGGTCTTCGTCGCCGAAAGCGGCACCCAGCTGAACCGGCTGTCGCGCCTCGCCATTTCGGATCAGGACGGCTTCAACCCCGTCTACCTGACCGACGGCGCAGAGGTGATCATGTCGCCGCGCTTCTCGCTGAACGACCCCAACGAGATCACCTATGTGGCCCTCGGGCGGGACTACAGCCGCATCTATCTCTACAATCTCTCCACCGGGCGCCGTGAAAGCCTGGGCGAGTTCGACGGTCAGGTTCTGGCCCCGCGCTTCTCGAACGACGGCTCGAAGATGGCCTTCTCGATCATCCGGGGCGGCAATACCGACGTCTATGTGATGGATCTGGCCAGCCGCCAGCTGCGCCGGCTCACCAACGACCCGGGCATCGACACCTCCCCGTCCTTCAGCCCCGACAGCAGCCAGATCGTCTTCACCTCCGATCGCTCCGGCAGCGCCCGGCTCTACACCATGCGGGCCGACGGCTCGGGCCAACGCCCCATCTCGCGCGGCGGCGGCATCTACACCGCGCCGAACTGGAGCCCGCGCGGCGACCTGATCGCCTTCACCAAACAGGGCGGCGGCCGGTTCTCCACGGGCGTCATGAACACCGACGGCTCCGGCGAGCGCATCCTCTCGTCCAGCTATTTCGAGGAAGGTCCGTCCTGGGCCCCCAACGGCCGCTACATCATGTTCGCGCGCCAGTCGCCCGGCGGCGACACCCGCCTGTGGACCGTGGACCTTTCGGGCCGGGTCGTGTCCCAGTCCGGCTATACGGGGCGCGGGACGGACCCGGCCTGGTCGCCGCTTCTCGACGAACAGCCCGTCAACCTCGGCGGCGGCGGCCCGGACGGCTGCTCCACCTGATCACTTAAGGAGCCTTTCGGCTCAAACCCCCGTTATCGCGACTGGCGAAACCGCTGGCGCATCAGTAGCAACTCTTTACAGCCACGCTGGAGGCCACGGCCTCCTCTCAAGGAGACGATTCGATGATGAAGACCTCAGCCCTTGTCCGTCTGGCGGCCGTCGGCCTGGCCATGACCGCGATCGCCGCCTGCACCCCGCGCACGCCCGCTGACAGCGGCGCCGGCAACAACGTCCCGCCTGCCGGGAATGACCAATACAATCCCAACGCCCCGGGTCCGGTCTCGGGCGGCAACCTCGGCGCCGCCGCGCCGGGTTCGGAACAGGACTTCGTCGTCAACGTCGGCGACCGGGTCTATTTCGACCTCGACCGCTACACCATTCGCCCCGAGGCCTATCCGCGCCTGGACGCCCAGGTGGCCTGGCTGCAGCGCTATCCGCAGGTGACCGTTCGCATCGAGGGCAATGCCGACGAACGCGGCACCCGTGAATACAACCTCGCCCTCGGCGCCCGCCGCGCGGAATCGGTCCGCGGCTATCTGGTCGAACGCGGCGTCTCCGCCGGCCGGATCGACACCATCAGCTACGGCAAGGAACGCCCGATCGCGGCCGGCTCCAACGAGGAAGCCTGGGCGCGCAACCGCAACGCCCACACCGCCATCGTCTCCGGCGCCGTGCGCTAGGAAACGGCGACAATGAGGGGTCGGCCCGCGCCGACCCCTTTTCGGCTCCCGCCCCTGTCTTGAACCGGCCTCAAATCGGTGGGACGACAACGACCATGCTCAAGTTTCCCGCCGCCCTCCGCTCGCGCAACGCCCTGGTCACCGCGCTGGGCGTCGTCCTGATCGCCGGCACGACCACGGTCGTGGCCCAGACCACGCCCATGGAGCCGATCCAGTGGGACAAGCGCCGGCTGGAACAACTGGACCGCAATGTACGGCGCATCGAACGCGCCCTGACCCAGCGCAACGCCGCCGGCCAGCCCGTGATCGTCGAGCCCGATCCCGAGGTCATCGCCCTGCAGGGCCGCGTCGGCATCATGGATCGCCGCGTCGCTGACATGGAGGCCACGCTTCAGCGCATGAATGGCGACATCGAGCGCCTGACCTTCCAGCTGGACGAGTCGGGGCGCGACAACGCCGCCCTGGGAACCCGCCTTCGCGACGCCGAGGGTCGCATTCGCGCCATGGAGGCGGCGGCCGCCCGCGAGGCCGAGCTGAATGCGCCCATCCCGACCACCTCCCCGACCGGCGACGCCGCGCGCGACCTGACCGCCGCGGCCCGGCTGGCGGCCACTGACCCGGCCCGCGGCGACCGCGCCCTGCAGGCCGTCATCCTGACCTGGCCCGACACGCCCCAGGCTCGCGAGGCCTCCAGCCGCCTCGGCGACCTGCGCGTCTCCGCGGGCGACCATGCGGGCGCCGTTTCCGCCTATGCGACGGCTCTGCAGGGCTGGCCGACCGCCCCCTGGGCGGCGTCTACGACGCTGGAGCTGGCCAATGCGCTCAACGCCACCGACCGCAAGACACAGGCGTGCACGGCCCTGGGCGAATTCACCCGCCGCTACGCCGAGACCGCCAGCCCCGCCCTGCGCACCAGGGCCACCGAGGCCCGCACCCGCATCGGCTGCCCGGCCGCCCCGCCGGCCGCGCCCCCGGCCCGGAGACCGGGCTGACGCCAGATCTCGCCGACTGGACCGGCCCCGTCCGGGCCAGCCTGGCCGCGCGGCTGGAAACCCATGTCGACCATCCGCTCGCCCTGGCCCTCTCCGGAGGCGGCGACTCCATCGCCCTGCTGCGCCTCGCCGCCGACTGGGCGAAGGCCAACGGTCGCCGCCTGCTGGCCCTGACCGTCGACCACGGCCTCAGCCCTGACAGCGCCGCCTGGACGTCCTTCGCCGAGCGCGCCGCCGGCGACGCCGGAGCCGACTGGCGCGGCCTGTTATGGACCGGCCCCAAACCCGCGACCGGCCTGTCCGCCGCCGCCCGCATGGCCCGCCACCGCCTGATCGCGGAGGCGGCGCGCGAGGCCGGGGCGCGGGTCATCCTGTTCGCCCACACCGCCGACGACATCGCCGAGGGCGAGGTGATGCGCGCCGAAGGCTCGACCCTCGGCCGCCTGCGCGACTGGACCCCGTCCCCGGCCTGGCCGGAAGGGCGGGGGCTGATGCTGTTGCGCCCGATGCTGGGCGCGGGACGGAAGGTGGTGCGGGACTGGCTGGCGGGGCAGGGGGCGGACTGGATTGACGATCCGGCCAATGAGGATCCCCGTTTCGCGCGAAGTCGCGCGCGCGCGTCCCTTCTCCCTGTGGGAGAAGGTGGCCCGGAGAGCCGGATGAGGGTCGGCTGGGCGAGCGGCGAAGCCGACCCCGGACAGCCGACCCTCACCCTTTCGCACGAGGACGGGCGCTTCGCGCCCGTGCGATCGAGCCCTCTCCCAATGGGAGAGGGCTCGGTCATCATTGATCGGACCACAGACGCTCACACCCTCGCCATCGCCCTCGTCTGCGTCGGCGGCGGCGACCGGCCCCCTCGGGGAGATCGGCTCGACGCCATCCTCACCCGTCTGCTTTCCGCCGAAGAATTTACCGCCACCCTCTGCGGCGCCCGGATCGAAGCGCGCGGAGACAAGCTCCACCTGACCCGCGAAGCCGGCGAACTCACCCGCCGTCCTCCACCGTCCCTTCCCCTGTCCCCCGGCGTCGAGACCGTCTGGGACGGCCGCTGGGCGATCAGCGTGCCCTCGCCCGGCTGGTCCGTCGTCCCCGCCGCGGGCCGCATGGCCGCCCTGTCCGACGTCGACCGGGCCACGCTGAAGACACTGCCGCCCGCCGCGCGCGGGTCCGTGCCTGTGCTGATCCGGCACGACGGGACTGTCCCGGTTCTTGCAGGGACGGCGGGCAAGGCGAGGTCGCTGGTCGAGCAAAGACTGGCGCTGGCGCTGGACCGAATGACGCACGAACGGGATCTTGGCGGACGCCTCCATGGCGCATCGCCCCGGAACCACCTATTTTCAGGCGCTGACATCACTGACGACCGGGCGCTTCGGCGCACCCAAGGACCGAGACGAGAATGAACCTGCGCAATCTGGCCATCTGGGGCGTCATCATCCTGGGCGCCATGGCGTTCTATGTCGCCGCCAGCCGCCCCGGCGGCCTGGCCGCTCCGACCGGCGACAAGGCCGCCGCGGCCCGGCCGGCCGAGATGAGCTATTCCGACCTGCTCAAGGCCCGGGACGACGGCAATATCGTCAGCATCCAGGTGCAGGGGGAGACGGTGAAGGCCACCCTGCGCGACGAGAGCGTCGTCACCGTCATCACCCCCGTTCCCAACGCGGCCTTGGTGGACAGCATCCAGGAGAAGGGCGCCGCCGTCGACGTCAAGACCACGCGCCAGCCGCTGTGGGTCAGCGCCCTGATCGGCCTGCTGCCCTTCATCCTGATCATCGGCCTGTGGATCTTGATCATGCGTCACATGCAGGGCGGCGCGCGCGGGGCCATGGGCTTCGGCAAGTCCAAGGCCAAGCTGCTGACCGAGCACAAGGGCCGCAAGACCTTCGACGACGTCGCCGGCGTCGACGAGGCCAAGGAAGAGCTTCAGGAGGTCGTCGACTTCCTCAAGGATCCCGGCAAATTCCAGCGTCTCGGCGGCAAGATCCCCAAAGGCGCCCTGCTGGTCGGCCCTCCCGGCACCGGCAAGACCCTGCTGGCCCGCGCCGTCGCGGGGGAGGCGGGCGTGCCCTTCTTCTCCATCTCCGGCTCCGATTTCGTCGAGATGTTCGTCGGCGTCGGCGCATCCCGCGTCAGGGACATGTTCGAACAGGCCAAGAAGAACGCCCCCTGCATCATCTTCATCGACGAGATCGACGCCGTCGGCCGTCACCGCGGCGCCGGCCTGGGCGGGGGTAATGACGAGCGCGAGCAGACCCTCAACCAGCTGCTGGTCGAGATGGACGGCTTCGAGGCCAATGAGGGCATCATCCTGATCGCCGCCACCAACCGTCCCGACGTGCTGGACCCGGCCCTGCTGCGTCCCGGCCGCTTCGACCGTCAGGTCGTGGTGCCCAACCCCGACGTCGCCGGCCGCGAGAAGATCCTCCGCGTCCACATGAAGGACGTGCCCCTCGCCGCCGACGTCAACACCAGGACCATCGCCCGCGGCACGCCCGGCTTCTCGGGCGCCGACCTCGCCAACCTCGTCAATGAGGCGGCCCTGATGGCGGCCCGCAAGGACCGTCGCATGGTCACCCATCGCGATTTCGAGGACGCCAAGGACAAGGTCATGATGGGCGCCGAGCGCAAATCCATGGCCATGAACGAGGAAGAGCGCCGCCTGACCGCCTATCACGAGGGCGGTCACGCTATCGTGGCCATGAACGTCAAGATGGCCGATCCCGTGCACAAGGCGACCATCGTTCCGCGCGGCCAGGCCCTGGGCATGGTCATGCAACTGCCGGAAGGCGACCGCTATTCCATGAAATACCAGCAGATGGTCGACCGCATCGCCATCATGGCCGGCGGCCGCGTGGCCGAGGAGCTGATCTTCGGCAAGGAGAACATCACCTCCGGCGCCTCCTCCGACATCCAGCAGGCCTCCAAACTGGCCCGCCGCATGGTCACCCAGTGGGGCTTCTCCGACGTCCTCGGCACCGTCGCCTATGGCGAGAACGAGCAGGAGGTCTTCCTCGGCCACTCGGTCGCGCGCAGCCAGAACGTTTCGGAAGACACGGCGCGGATCATCGACGCCGAGGTCAAACGTCTGGTCACCGAGGGCTGGAACGAGGCCCGCCAGATCCTGACCGACAAGGCCGCGGATCTCGAGACCCTGGCCCAGGCCCTGCTCGAATACGAAACCCTCTCGGGTCAGGAGATCAAGGATCTGCTCGAGAAAGGCGTGGCCCCGAACCGCGACGAGAGCAACTTCCCCAACGCCGGCCCCTCGGTTTCCGTGCCGATCACCCCGGTGTCGGACGGAACCTCGGTCGAGGTCCAGACCGTTCACTGAACTGACGCCCGGTCATCCGCCGTCGCGGGCGGATGACCGATGCGGGCTTCAGGCCAACTCGTCCGGGTCCTCGACCAGGATGGGCGTCAGGCGCCGCGTGGCTCCCGACGGGTCGGGCCACAGGATCGACTCCCCCTCCAGCAGGCCGAGCAGGCCGCAGCCCACGTGAGACAGGGCGGATATGCGGCCGGCATCGACGTCCGCTTCCTGCGGCATGACGATCCGTACGCGGCGCGTGGTCGACGTCCGCGCGTCGGTATAGTGCAGCCATCGATCCAGCCCCACGGCGTTCACGGGCCGTTCGGCGGGTTCGCACAGGGTGGCGCGGTCCAACTCCTGTTGCAGCAGGCCGGCCACGCCTTCGGCCACCCGGGTATTGCCGAGCAGACGGGACAGACGGGCGTGCTCGTCAGGCGTCAGGAAAATTTCCGGCAATGGCCGGACCGGTTCGGTGTGGGTCGGGAACATGGTTCGCATCTCGGGTTGGCGCGGGTCATCGCGCGGCATGAAGGACGCCGCGACAGCGGCGGATCGGGTGAAAGAGCGCGTGATGAGAAAACCGCGCGCAGGCCGCGCGGTCGTCGATGAGAGGATGAATGGATTGTCCTTGCCCGGAGCGGCTGACGGCGCACGATGCCGCCCCGGGCTACTCGCCTGCGACGAGTCGGCCCGCGTGGTTCAGCAGTCTGGCTTGATTGACGAACTGGAACATGACCGCCCGAAGCTGGGGCTCCGGAGCCGCAAAGTCAAACCGGGCTGGTCCGCCGATCGCTCCCGGCTGACGTCCCCCACCGGCTCAGCCGCTAACTGTGTGCCAGCGAACTGGTTTGCATAATAAACAAGTCTATGAGATATGGCTCCGCATAAAAAGGGGAGTCCTTCCATGTCTTCATACGATACCGAGCCGTCCGGGCGCCTGCACGGCCTAGACGCCGTGCGACGGACCGCGCTCAAGGCCGGCGCCGTGGCAGTGAGCCTGTTGGCCTTGGGCGTGGCCGCCCCGGTGACGGCCCAGAGCCCATCGACCCCGACCGCGGCCGGTCAGGCTCCGGCCGGGCCCGGCGGCTATGTCCGTCCCGCGACGCCCGGCCGACTGGTCGAGGTGGCCACGGATCGGCGGCTGCACATCTTCTGCAAGGGCGAGGGCACCGGCCCGACGGTGATCTTCGAGGCGGGGCTGTCGCAGTACACCGCCAATTCGAGCCTGGCGGCGGTCCAGGACGCCATCGCCGGCTTCGCCCGGGTCTGCACCTATGACCGCAGCGGGATGGGCTGGAGCGACCCGACCCCCGAAGGCTGGACCTATGCCGACAGGACGCGGGACTTGCACGCACTGCTCCGGGCCGCCGGGCTGGAGGGGCCATTTGTCCTGGTCGGCCATTCGCTCGGCGGGCTTCTGATCCGCGCCTACGCCGACGCCT
>CALRJO020000055.1:0-20065 GCA_943367565.1 Brevundimonas vancanneytii | reverse complement strand
CTGCTCAGCGACCGCGCCAACATCCTGGCGGTGATCCGCGAGGACCTGCTGGTCGTGCGCGAGGAGTTCGCCGTGCCGCGCCGGACGCTGATCGGCGAAGGCGACTATGAACTGGAAGACGAGGACCTGATCCCGCGCGAGGACATGGTCGTCACCGTCACCCACGGCGGCTACGTCAAGCGTGTGGCTCTCAACGCCTACCGGACCCAGCATCGCGGCGGCAAGGGCCGCTCGGGCGTGGCGATGAAGGAGGACGACGCCGTCGTCGGCGTCTTCTCGGCCTCGACCCATACGCCGGTGCTGTTCTTCGCCACCAACGGCAAGGCCTACAAGCTGAAGACCTGGCGCCTGCCGCTGGGCAATCCGCAGTCGCGCGGCAAGGCCTTCGTCAATCTGCTGCCGATCGAGCCGGGCGATTCGATCATGAACGTACTGCCCCTGCCCGAGGACGAGGCGGAGTGGGCGAACCTGGACATCATGTTCGCCACCCGTTCGGGCGACGTGCGGCGCAACAAGCTGAGCGACTTCGCCACCGTCAACCGGGCCGGCAAGATCGCCATGAAGCTGGAGGACGGCGACCACATGGTCGGCGTGGCCCTGTGCACCGCCGAGGACGACGTCATGCTGACGACCGCCCTGGGCCGCGCCATCCGGTTCAAGGCCGACGACGTCCGCGTGTTCAAGGGCCGGGATTCGACCGGGGTGCGCGGCGTTCGCCTGCAGAAGGGCGACGAGGTCATCTCCATGGCCGTGCTGGGCCGGGTCGATGCGACGCCGGACGAGCGGGCCGCCTATGTCAAACACGCCTCGGCCATGCGCCGGGCGGCGGACGGGGCCGAGGACGAACCGGTTGTCGCCGCTGATGACGAGGGCGAAGAGACCGCGGGCGAGGCCATTCTGTCGACCGAGCGTATCGCCCAACTGGGCGCGGCCGAGCAGTTCATCCTCACGGTCACGGATACCGGCTTCGGCAAGCGATCCTCGGCCTATGAGTACCGGCGCACCGGCCGGGGCGGGCAGGGGCTGACGGCCCACGGCCTGGGCGGCCGCGCGGGCACGCGTCTGGCGGCCTCCTTCCCGGTCGAGGACGGCGACGAACTGCTGCTGGTCACCTCGGGCGGCCAGATGATCCGCACCCCGGTCGGACAGGTCCGCATCGTCGGACGCTCCAGCCAGGGCGTGACCATCTTCCGCACCGCCGAGGGCGAGAAGGTGGTCTCGGTCGAGCGCCTGCCGGACAGCGGCGCCGATGATGAGGCGGTCGAGGGCGATATCGTGGACGGCGAGGCCGGCGAAGGCTGATCCATGGCGGGCGCTGTTGAACTCAGCGTCGACGGCGTCCCGGCCACCCCGGACGATCTGACCCATGTCGCCCTGGTCAACTACGGCGCCTACACCTCGTTCCGGGTGGAGCAGGGCGGGGTCCGGGGTCTGGACCTGCATCTGGCCCGGCTGGAGGCCGAGGCGGTCGAACTGTTCAGCGAGCCGGTCGGCGAGGGCCGGTTGCGGGACCTGATGCGTCAGGCGGTCGCCGGCCGGGACGCCTGCTGGCTGCGGGTCAGTCTGTTTTCGCCGGAGATCAGCCCGCGCACGCCGGACTGGCGCGGCCAGCCCAGTGTCATGATCGCCCTGTCGCCGCCGCCGCCTCCCTTCGCCGAGGGACCGCGTCTGCAACTCCAGACCTATGCCCGCGAGGCGGCGCATCTGAAACATGTCGCCACCTTCGGCCTGATCCGCGCGCGTCGGAGCGCACGGCAGGCCGGTTTCGACGACGCCCTGTTCGTGGACGGCGAGGGCCGTGTGCTCGAGGGCAGTCTGTGGAACATCGGCTTCGTCAGCAGCGGCGAGGTGGTCTGGCCGCAGGCTCCCATGCTGGCCGGCGTAGCCCAGGCGCTGGTGCAGCGCGGTCTGGGCGGCGTCGGGCTGACCGGAAAGACCGAACCGGTCCACGTCGATGACCTCGCGCGGTTCGACGCCGCCTTCCTGTGCAACAGCGCCACGCCCGCCTGCGCCGTTGCATCGATCGAAGACCGTGTCTTCACACCCCCGCCCGCCTTGATCGGCCGTCTGGCCGCCGCCTGGGCCTCGAACCCGGTGCAACCGATCTAGGCCGGTCGGGCCGCACCTGCTAAACCGCTGGAAAGGCGGGGAGGATCGACATGCGCATCGGCCTGTATCCGGGCACCTTCGACCCCGTCACCAACGGGCATATGGACATCATCGGCCGCGCGGTGAAGCTGGTCGACCGGCTGGTCATCGGCGTGGCCCGCAACGATGAGAAGGGTCCGATGTTCTCGACCGATCAGCGGGTCGAAATGGTGCGCGCCGAGGTCGCCCATCTGGGCGCCCGGGTCGAGGTGCGGCCCTTTTCCAGCCTGCTGATGCATTTCGCCGAGGAGCTGGACGCCGGCATCATCGTCCGTGGTTTGCGGGCCGTGGCCGACTTCGAATACGAATTCCAGATGACGGCGATGAACCAGCGCCTCAATGCCGACATCGAGACCGTCTTCCTGATGGCCGATCCGCGGCACCAGGCTATCGCCTCGCGTCTGGTCAAGGAGATCGCCCGCCTCGATGGCGCGATCGACAGTTTCGTCAGCCCCGCCGTCGCTGAAATGGTGCGGGCCAAGGTCAAGGGATAGAATGAGCCTCAAGACTGTTATCGCCGGCGCGCTTTCAATGGCGCTTATCGCCGCGACCGTCCCCGCCGTCGCCCAGACGGAGGCAGGGGAATGGCGCACGGTCGCGCCGGAGAACCTGCTGGTCATCGACACCGCCAAGGGCCGCATCCTCGTCGAGCTTGAGCCGCGCATGGCGCCGCTGTCGGTCGCGCGGGTCCGCACCCTCGCGGATCAGGGCTTTTATGACGGACTGACCTTCCACCGGGTTCTGCCGGGCTTCATGGCCCAGACGGGCGACCCGGAAGGGACCGGGGCCGGCGGCAGCAGCCTTCCTGATATCGAGGGCGAGTTCCAGTTCCGCCGTGGACGCGACCTCGGGTTCGTCAATCTGGTCACGGCCCAGGCCGGCCTGCTGGGCATCGCCGGTTCCATGCCGGTCTTCACCCAGCCTGACGCGCAGATGATGGTCACGGCCGACTTCAAGACCGCGGGTCAGGCCCTGTTCTGTCCCGGCGTCGCGGGCATGGCGCGCACCCAGGACCCGCACAGCGCCAACAGCCAGTTCTTCCTTATGACCGGCGTCAATGAAAGCCTGAATGGCCTGTACACGCCGTTCGGCCGGGTCGTGGCCGGGCTCGACGTGGTCCGGGCCCTGAAGCCCGGGTCCGAGGCCGCCAACGGCCGGGTCACCGATCCCGACGTGATGACCCGCGCCCGCACCGCCGCCGCCCTGCCGGAACGGGAGCGCCCGGTGGTCCGGGTGATGAATCCGTCCAGTCCCGCCTTCGCCGCCATGGTCGAACAGGCGCGGGCCGGGCGCGGGGCCGGTTTCACCATTTGCGATGTTCAGCCGACCGCCCAGGTGACCGGCGGATGATCGGCTCCGGGGAGGATGCGATGAAGATCATGACCGGACTGGCGGCCCTCTTCGCCCTGGGCGCCGCGCCGGCGCTGGCCCAGGACGTCGGCGGTCCGCCGCCGCCGCCTCCGGCGCCCACGGCCGCGACGACGGTCGCCCTGCCCGAGTGGCGCACGGTACCCGCCGAGAACCTGCTGGTCATCGACACGACGCGCGGCCGCATTCTGGTGGAACTGACGCCCGAGGTGGCGCCGCTGCACGTCGAACGGATCAAGTTGCTGGCGCGTCGCGGCTTCTACGACAATGTGCCGTGGCATCGGGTCATCGACTGGTTCATGGCCCAGACCGGGGATCCGCTGGGCAATGGCGAGGGCCAGAGTCCTTATCCCGATCTGAAGGCCGAATTCACCTTCCGCCGCGATCCCTCGATGCCCTTCGCCCCGGTCGCCGAACCCGCCGGCGCGCGGGTCGGCTTTTTCCATTCCCTGCCGGTCCAGACCCAGCCCGACGCCGCCTTCGCCCTGACCGGCGACGGCAAGGTGCACGGCTGGGGCCTGTACTGTCCGGGCGTGGCGGGCATGGCCCGCGACGAGGGCAATGACACCGCCAACAGCCAGTTCTTCCTGATGCGCCAGGCCTATCCGGCGCTCGACAAGCGCTACACGATCTGGGGCATGACCGTGTCGGGTCTCGACGTCGTCCGCGGCCTGCGGGTCGGCGACGGCGACAACGGCATGGTGACGGCCGAACCCGACCGCATGACCCGGGTCCGCATCGCCGCCGACATCGTCGAGGCCGAACGGCCCGCGGTGCAGGTGCTGGCGACCGACTCGCCGCGCTTTCGGACGATGGTGGATGAGACCCGAACCTCGCGGGGGGCCGATTTCTCGGTCTGCGACGTGACCCTGCCGGTTCAGGTGACCAACTAGGACCGGCCCCGACGTCGGCGGCGGGCCGGTTTCCGGGCGTCGCGCATCTGCTGCAACAGCAGACCCTCGCGCAGGCCGCGGTCCGCGACCCGCACCCGTTCCGAGGGCCAGGCGCGCTGCACCGCCTCCATGATCGCGGCGCCGGCCAGCACCAGATCGGCGCGGTCCGGACCGATACAGGGCTCGTCGGCGCGTCCGGCGGCGCCCAGCCGCTTCAGCTTGTCGGCCGCCGCCTCGCAGTCGGCGCGGGTCATCCACAGTCCATCGACCAGATTGCGCTGGTAGCGCCGCAGGCCGAGGTGAATCCCCGCCAGGCTGGTGATCGCTCCCGAGGTGCCGACCATATGGGCGCGGCCGCCGACGAACAGCTCGCGCAGCGCCGGGCTGACCGGCGCCTCGGCGATGGCGGCGCCCATGTCCGCCACCATGGCCTCATACCAGTCATCCAGCCCGCTCGCGGGCTCGGGGTGCCGCTCCGCCAGGGTGACGACCCCCACCGGCGCCGACATCCAGCCCTCGAGAACGAAGGCGTCGCCGCGCCGGGACAGCCAGTTCAATTCGGTCGAGCCGCCGCCGACATCGACGACCAGCACGGCCTCCACCGAAGGGTCGAACAGGTTCAGAACCCCCCGAACCGCCAGCCGGGCTTCCTCGACCGGGTCGATGATCCGCAGTTTCAGACCCGTGCCGACGCGCACCCGCTCGATGAAGGCGGGGCCGTTCTCGGCCTGGCGGCAGGCCTGGGTGGCGACCGCCATGAGGCGCGAGGAATCGACGCCCCTTTTCACGACCCTTTCACCGCACAGCACCAGGGCCTCATAGGCCCGGTCCATGGCGGCGTCGTCGAGCCGGCCCGTCCGTGACAGGCCGTCCCCAAGGCGCACGATGCGGCTGAAGGAATCGACGACCCGAAAGCCGTCGCGCGCCGGCTTCGCGATCAGCAGCCGGCAATTGTTGGTCCCGAGGTCCAGTGCGCCATACAGGGGCGCATCGCGACCTGAGGCCCCTGGGTCGCCGGCGGCGCCGTTCGCGGCGCCCTGCCTGCCAGACCTGCGGGGCTGGGACCGGTCGTCACGCCGTGGCGCGCCGTCGGTCTCCGGCATGGGCCGAACTTTCAAGGTGGGCGGTCCGAAGCGGCGCCCGTCCCCGACACTCTAGGACCGTGCGGCCCTCCACGCCAAGCGCGTCTGTCGCGAAAATGAACGGCGTGACCCGGACAAGGCTCAGGTTGGCTCGGGCATGCTCCCGCCATGACCCAGCAGACTGTCGCCAAATTCGGCCTCGGCCAGATCGTCCGTCACCGCGACGCCGCCTTTCGCGGCGTGGTGATCGACATCGACGCCTCCTATGCCGGCCTGCCGGGCGAGACGGGCGAGGTCGAGCCGGACCAGCCCTTCTATCAGGTGCTGGCCATAGGCCCCGAGGGCGGCTTTGTCGCCTATGCGGCCGAGGCCGCTCTCGAGCATGACCCGGAGCTGTCGGCCCTGACGCGCGAGGCGGAAGCGCGCTGGTTCACGGTCGATTCCATGGGCCGCCACGCGCCCCGGGCGCACGCGATTCACTGACCGGCGCTGGCGCCGTCGGCGCGACGGGCCTAGATTGTCGGCAAGGGTCCTTCAGAGCCCGCCGTGAGCAGGAGCGCGTCCATGTCCGATTTCGAGCACGTGTTCGATGCCCCGCCGGAAGGCGCCGCCGCCGACTGGACCATCCCGCAGGACTGGGCCTCCTACAGCGAGGTCGAACACGGGACCTGGGACACGCTGTACGCCCGGCAGATGAAGATCCTGCCCGGCCGGGCCGCCGACGTCTTCCTCAAGGGGCTGACGGCGCTGGATCTGAACACCGGCGGGATTCCCGATTTCGCCGTCATGAACCCCAAGCTCGAGGCCCTGACCGGCTGGACCGTCGTCTGCGTGCCGGGCCTGGTGCCCGATGAGGTCTTCTTCGACCATCTGGCCAACCGCCGCTTCCCGTCGGGCCAGTTCATCCGCAAGCCGGACCAGCTCGACTATCTGCAGGAGCCGGACATCTTCCACGACGTCTTCGGCCATGTGCCGATGCTCTCCGATCCCGATTTCGCGGACTATATGGAGGCCTATGGCAAGGGCGGGCAGCGCGCCGCCTCGCTGGGCGTGCTGCAGAACCTGGCCCGGCTGTACTGGTACACGGTCGAGTTCGGCCTGATGCGGGACACGGACGGCCTGCGCATCTACGGGGCCGGCATCGTCTCCTCGGCGACCGAGAGCGTCTTCTCGCTGGAGGACGCGTCCCCCAACCGCCTCGGCTTCGACCTCGAGCGGGTGATGCGGACCCTCTACCGGATCGACGATTTCCAGCAGGTCTATTTCGTCGTCGACTCCATCGAACAGCTGAAGCGCGAGACGCTGCAGGATTTCGGCCCGATCTATGGCCGGCTGAAGGGCGCGTCGGATATCGCCATCGACGCCATCCTGCCGACCGACCGGGTCTTCACCCGCGGCACCCAGGCCTATGCGGCCCGGGGTGGGCGGTTCGCGGCCTGAGGGCGGACGCCCAGCAGCAGACCCGCCCAACCCAGCCGTCGCGCGAGCTCATACGCCACGAAACAGGTGGCGAAGGTGGCGGCGATCAGGATGCCCGCCTCGGCGGCCAGCGGCAGGCCCAGCTGCGCCAGATGATGGCCGACCACCACGATGGCGGTCTGGTGCACGATGTAGAAGGGGAAGACCCCAACGGTCAGATAGCGCAGCACCGGGCCGCCGCGGTTCAGGTGTTTCGCGCCGAAACCGAGGATGGCGACGATGAAGGCCCACTGGTCCGCCGCATAGACGACCCGCATCACGCGACGCAGGGCATCGGCGGGCAGGGCGTCCTCGGCGCGATATTCCCAGGCGTAGCCGGCCCAGGCGGCCCAGGCGACGAGGCCGAGGATCAGGGCCGGCCAGCGCAGGCGGATGAACCCCTGGCGAAGGGCCTCGGACCGGGCCGTCAGGAAGCCGAACAGGAAGGCGGTGAACGACAGGGCGTGATTGTACCAGTCGTTGACCAGATCGTGGGTGATCTCGAACCGGTAGGCCAGCCCCCAGCGGATCGCGGCGAGGAAGACGATCGGCCAGACCAGCAGGCCCCAGCCCCTCAGACCGCGCTCCAGCAGGCCGCCCAGCCCGCGCAGGCGGCCGAGACTGAGCGCCAGCAGACCGGCGAGGATCAGGCTGTAGACCAGCAGATAGGCCACGAACCACATATGGTTCCAGGTCGGGGTGATCAGGCAACCGTCGGCGTCGCACCAGCCGCCCGCGGCCGTGGCGTAGCGGATCCAGAAGTCGGCGGTGAAGGCGTTGTGATAGGCGTCGGCCTGGGGCGCCAGACCGCCCAGGGCCTCGACGATCTCGTAATAGCTCTGCGGCGGCACGATCACGAACATGGCGAACAGCAGCGGCGGCAGCAGCCGAAGGGTGCGCGATCCGGCAAGGCGGGCCGCGCCGACGCCGCCATCGCGGGTCAGGCTGTCGGCGAGGAAGCGCGTCGCCGCTCCCGATACGAGGAACAGCAGGGTCAGCCGCCACGGATTGGTCAGCTGCATGATCGGCTCGAGCGCCTCGATCTCGTGGCCGGACTTCACGTGCCAGTCCCAGGGCACGTAGAACATGCCGACGTGATACAGAATCAGCAGCAGGAAGGCCCCGACCCGGATCCAGTCGAGGTCGTGGCGACGGTCGGACGAGGGGGCGACGGGCGGGGATGACACGGGCGAGAACTCCATGAGCGACGACGACGTTTCGGGATCGTCGGCGCCGGGCCGGTTGGCGCAA
Source organism: Brevundimonas vancanneytii (assembly GCA_943367565.1). Classification (GTDB taxonomy): domain Bacteria; phylum Pseudomonadota; class Alphaproteobacteria; order Caulobacterales; family Caulobacteraceae; genus Brevundimonas; species Brevundimonas vancanneytii_C. The sequence continues at coordinate 11,865 of CALRJO020000055.1, read as the reverse complement.
GAACGACGGGGCGGGCGGCCGCGGGCGAGGGATGGACGCGCTCCGACCGGGACGGGCGGCGCGTCGCGCGGGACGGGCGGCCTGCTGGAAGGCGGACTGGAGCGTCTGCGCGGGGTCGGGACGCGGGACCTGATGATCGGCGCCGTGACCATTGCTGTCGGGGCGGCGGCCGTCACCGTCGTCAATTCGCTGACCGTCCAGGTCGACAACCCTGATATCAGCGCCTGGAAGCCCTGGGTCTGGGAAGGCACGAGCGCCCTTGTTGTGGTGCTTCTGGCCTGGCTTCCATGGCTCAGCACGGCCGGGGCCCCGCCTGACATGGTGCGGGACGGCTGGCGCGCGCGGGCCGCCTTCGTCGGCGTCCACCTGGCCGCGGCGGCGATCTGGAGCGCCCTGCACGTCGTCGGGATGATGAGCCTGCGGCTGGCCATCTACGGCCTCGCTGACGCCGGTCCCTATGAGCCGGGCCCCGCCGGGGAGGTCTATCTGTACGAGTTCCGCAAGGATCTGCTCAGCTACGCGGCCTTCGTCGCCCTGTTCTGGATTCTGCGGCGGCTGCGTCCGACGGATCAGGAGACATTGCGGCCGGTCAGTTTCGATATCCGCGACGGGACCCGGATCATCCGCGCCCCGGTGGAGGACATCCTGGCGGTGTCTTCGGCGGGGAACTACGTCGAATTCTGGCTGACTGACGGACGTCGGCCGCTGATGCGCGCCACCCTGGCCGCCATCGAGATGGAACTGGAGTCCTACGGATTCGTGCGGGCCCACCGGTCATGGCTGGTGAACCACGCCCGGGTCACGGGCCTGGCCCCCGACGGCTCGGGCGACTGGACCGTCGAACTGGGCGAGGTCCGCGTCCCCCTGTCGCGCCGGTTCCCGGAAGCCCTGGCGCGCCTCAAGGGTTAGGTGTTCCCGTCCTGCCTGTTCATCGATGCGTCTTCAGACGGGGCCAGGCGATCCAGGTCCCGATGGCATAGGCGAGGCCATAGACGAGGACGATCAGGGAGCTCCACAGGATGAACGGCATGACGTCGGCCCCGTTGACCACCAGCGCCGGGATCAGGACAAGACCGCGCAGCAGATAGACGGCGCTGATCACCACCAGGCCGGTGCGCAGCAGCGGCAGGCGGGGCAGGAGGCCGGCGCCCGAAAAGGCGTAGGCGGCCCAGATCGCGAGGATGGCGGCGATGCCGCCGGCCATGAGGGCGGGTAGCGGTTCGCCCCGCTCGGCGGCCTGGGCCACGCCCTCTCCGGCGCCGAAGAAGCGATACCAGGCGGGTCCGCCGATGATGCAGCCGATGTGCAACAGGGAGGCCGCGACGCTGAGCAGGCCGCCGATGACGAGGGCGGGGTTGCGGGCGGGTTTCATGGCGTCGCCTCCGTCGGCGCGCGCAACCGAAAGGCCACAGCCAGGGTCCAGACCGCCAGCGCGAGCTCGACCACCCGCTGGGCCGCGCCGTACCATTCGAAGCCGGGATGGATCAGCCAGATGGCCATGGCCGCCGGGATGCCGCACAGCAGGCTGAGCCGGAACAGATCGCGTCGCTCGGGCCGGTTCCGCCAGGCCAGACCCACGACCAGCACGCCGATGATGCCGCATAGATAGCCGAGCCCGCCGAAGACGTCGTGCAGCACGGCCTCCCGGCTGGGCGAGGCCAGCGAACATTCGAAATCGCACTGGAACACGCCTCCGAAGAACAGGCCGAGACCGTTCAGGGCGCTGAGGGCGAATCCGAGCACCGCCAGCCGCGAGTCGCGGAACAGGCCCGCGCAGATCAGCCAGAAGGCGGCGAGCAGCACCCCCGAGGCCATGAAGGCGAGGCTGACGGAGTCGCCGGTCGGCGCGCCCGTGGCGCCCAGTTCGCTGATGTACTGACGCAGGTGGTCATAGCCGGGATAGGCCATGCCGCCGACGATGGTGGCGGCGGCGAGGATCAGCAGGCTCAGCAGGGCGCTGGCGAAGGCGATGGTGCGCACGGTTTCAGTCCCCCCGGGCCGCGGTCGCGCCATCATCCAGTTGTTTTCCCATTCTGACCAGCGGTACGGGGACGCCGCCGCGGTCATCTTCGAACCGTTCGATCTCGACATAGCCGGCGGCCAGATACAGGGGCTCGCCGCCCATCGTGGCCACCAGTTCCGCGCGGTCGTAGCCGGCGGCGCGGGCCGCGTCCTCGCACAGGCCGAGAATCAGTCGGCCCACGCCCCGGCGAACGAACCCGGGCGCCGTGTACATGGCCCGGATGCGGGCGGCGTCGACGCCGGGGGTCAGCGGCGCGGGCATCCGCCCCGGCGTGTGGTCGCCCCCGTACTCCGTGATCCGCCCGCTCCAGCCGCCGCAGCCGGCCAGGACGCCGTCGGCCTCGACGATGATGTAGGTGCGGTCGGCGATCAGCTGGCTGTCGATCCCCATCAGCCTGCGGCTGGCGGCGATCTGTTCGGGCGTCAGAAAGGCCGCCAGCGGGCCGGCGATCGACCGGTCCATCAGGGCGACCAGCGCCGGGATGTCGGCTTCGGTGGCGATGCGGTGGGTGAAGTCGGTCACGGCTCCGGCTCCTATGTCCGGTCGCGGGCCATATAGACGAGTTCGATACCCTCGTCCGAGAATCTCCGGTCAAACTCCTCGAACCCGAGAAGCCAGTACAGGGCGATATGACGCTCGCTCAGAGAGCCGGTGAAGAGCTCGAAACGCTTCACCGACGGCGGCGCATGCTCCTGTACCGCCTTGACGAGGCGGATGCCGAACCCCGTACCCTCCCGGTCCGGTGCGACCACCAGCCGTCCCATATGGCCGACGGATCCTTCGATGCGGATCCGCGCGGATCCCACGATGCGATGTCCGTCGACCGCCGCCAGAACGATCTCGGACCGGATGGCTTCGGTCACCTCCTGAAGGGTTTCCAGAAGGGGCGGCAGGAACGGATCGCGATACAATTGGGCCGTGGTCACATAGGCGGCCCGCTGCAGCGTCAGGAGCTCCCCGGCGTCCGCCTCGACGGCCCTGCGCAGGATCACGGGCATGCGATTCAGCCCCGCTGGAACGGATAGAAGCCGCCGCCGAGGCCGAGCAGGCCGGTCAGTTCATCCAGCGCGACGCGACTCTCATCCAGCAAGGCCGGGTCAGCGAGGTCGACGGGGGTCAACCGGTCGCGATAGTGCGCGGCGCCCCAGGCCGACAGCCGGGCGTGCAGATCGTCGGTCAACCGCATGGCCGGGTTGGTCGCCGCCTGTTCGGCCTCGGTCAGCACCACGCGCAGGCGCAGGCAGGCTGGGCCGCCGCCGTTGCGCATCGACTGGCGCACATCGACGTATTCGACCCGGCCGATGGGGCCGTTGGAGGCGGCGAGTTGTTCGGCGACCGCATGGCTGCGCGGGTTGTCGCGGGTCTCGGTCGGGCAGATCAGGGTCAGGCGGTCCTCGCCCGGGATCCGCACCAGCATGGAGTTGAACAGATAGCTGGAAATGGCGTCGGCCAGCGGCAGGTCGGCGGAGGAGACCTCGACGAAGATCGGCTCGAACCGGCCGGCCGCGGCGGCGCGGATGGCGGCCTTCGAGCCCTCGGTATCCTCGAAGGCGAGCTCGTGGAAGAACAGGGTCTCCAGCGCCCCGACGCAGACCACATCGTTGTGGAAGGTCCCACCGGCGATGGCGGCCCGGGACTGGCGGGCCAGAACGACACCGGACGCCCCGTGACGGCTCGCGACCGCCTGCGAGGCCTCGCGCGTCTGGCGGGCCGGGAAGGCGTCGGCCCAGGGCTCGAAGGCCTCGCGGCCCCAGACCAGCAGATTGACGCCCGGCTCGCCGTGGTCGGCGCACAGGCGGACGTGGTTGGCCGCGCCCTCGTCGGCGAGGTGGGCGACGGAGGGCAGGGCGTCATGCACCGCGAACCGGTCCGGGTCGGGGAACAGGGCGTCCAGCGCGCGTTTCGTTTGGGCGTGCTCCAGCGAGCGGTGCAGGTTGGTGACGAGGTTGGCCGGGGTGAAATGCACCCGCCCGTCGGCGCTGTCGGCGCTCGGCGTCACCGTCGCGGCGTTGGCGGCCCACATCGGCGAGGCCGAACAGGCGGCGGCGGCGAACGACGGCGCGTCCTTCCAGGCCTGTTCCAGGACCCGGGCGTCGGAGCCGGTGAAGCCGAGGCTGCGCAGGAAGGGGATGTTGGGGCGTTCGTGCGGCGGCAGGACGTATTGCGGCAGGCCGAGGTCGGCCAGCCGCTTCATCTTGTCGAGGCCCTGCAGCACCGCCGCGCGCGGGTTCGACGCCTCGCCCTTGTTCAGGCTGGACGCCAGATTGCCCGGCGACAGGCCCGCATAGGAATGGGTCGGGCCGATCAGGCCGTCGGCGTTGGCTTCGACGGCAGAGATCATGGGTTCACCGGCGTGATGGGCAGAATTTCCACGATCCCGAGCGCGACCAAGACTGGAAGGCTACCGAACCAGAAAAAAGCTGTCAGCGCGCCCCCGGTCAGGCCCAAGACGATAGCGCGCCCCTTGTTGGGACCAAAAAGCCCGGCGATCGTAATCACTGCCACCTGAACGCCAAAGGTCGCGGAACCCATCCGGATGTAGCCTGCCGGGCTCAGCGGATGCCCCCATGCCCGGATGACGGTTACGAAAATGGAAACCGCCACGAGGACCGCGATGGCGAGCATGGCGAAGCGTAGGTGCTCTCCGGCGCCTTCCCAGTGAGAGGCCGGCCCGATCCGTCGATCTCCGCGCCAATCCGAGATCATCGCCGTAGTCCCTTGATCTCACTCTCAATGTTTTTGATCGCCCCCGCCTCGAAACTCGCCACCGGATAGGCGCAGTAGTCAGCGGCGTAGTACGCCGACGGTCGGTGATTGCCGCTGGCGCCGAGGCCGCCGAAGGGCATGTCGCCGGCGGCGCCCGTGGTCGGGCGGTTGAAGTTGACTACCCCCGCGCGGATGCGACGGATGAAGCGGTCCCAGTGGGCCGGGTCGTCGCTGACCAGGCCGGCGGAGAGGCCGTAGCGGGTGGCGTTGGCCTCGGCGATGGCGGCGTCGAACGAAGACACGCGGGTCACCGACAGGAACGGAGCGAACATCTCCTCGTCGGGCACGTCCACGCCGGTGACGTCGATAATGGCCGGCCTGACGAAGGCGCCGGGAAGGTTGTCGACGGGACCGGACGCGCGGATCACATTGGCGCCCATGTCGATGCGGTCCTGAAGCGCCTTCAGCGCCGCCTCCGCCGCCTTCACCGAGATCAGGGGGCCGGCGTAGGGTTCGGGCGTCGAATTCCACGGGGCGAGGATCAGGCGGTCGACCATGGCGTCCACGGCCGCGACGATGGCGTCGCCCCGCGGGCCTTCGGGCACGATCAGGCGGCGGGCGCAGGAGCAGCGCTGGCCGGTGGTGACGAAGGCCGACTGGACGACGATCCCGGCCACGGCCTCGGCGTCGGCGGCGTCCCAGACCACCAGCGGATTGTTGCCGCCCAGTTCGAGGGCGAGGATGACATGCGGGTCGTCGGCGAATTTGCGCCGGAAATGGGCGCCCGCCGCGCCCGAGCCGGTGAACATCAGAGCGTCGATGCCGCTGTCCAGCAGGGCCGCGCCCGTGTCGCGCCCGCCCTGGACGACATTGACCACGCCGTCGGGCAGATCCGCCTCGGCGAAGGCCTCGGCCATCAGCTGGCCGATGAAGGGGGTCTCTTCCGACGGCTTGAACACCACGGTGTCGCCGGCCAGCAGGGCGGGGACGATATGGCCGTTGGGCAGGTGGCCGGGGAAGTTGAACGGGCCGAGCACCGCCGCCACGCCGTGCGGGCGATGGCGCAGGGTCGCGTGGCCGAAGCCGGTCTCGGTCGAGCGTTCGCCGGTGCGCTCGTCATAGGCGCGGATCGAGATGTCGACCTTGCCGGCCATGGCGCCGAGTTCGGCCGTGGTCTCCCACAGGGCCTTGCCGGTTTCGCGGCTGATCGCTTCGGCCATCTGCGGGGCGCGGGCCTTGAGCACGGCCTGATAGCGTTTGACGGCGTCGATCCGGTCCTGACGCGGGCGGTCGGCCCAGTCGGGGAAGGCGGCGCGGGCGCGGTCCGTGGCGGCCTGGACCTCCGCGGGGGAGGCGGCGGCGTCTTCCCAGACGGTGTCGCCGGTGGCGGGGTCGATGGACTGGAACCTGGTCATGCTGTCCCTCATGTTTTCACCCGCACGGTATCGCCGGCCTTGACCCGCAGAACCTCGGCGGTCTCGGTGGTCAGGGTGACCGTGTCGCCCTCGATATGGGCGCGCTGGCGGACAGAGCGGAAATTCGCGGCCTTGTCGGTCGAGATCAGGGCGGGCAGTTCGGCCTCGACCTCGGCGGCCACGGCGACGGTCAGGCGGCGGGCGTCGCGGACGGTGCGGATGTTGTCGCGGTGGCAGGTGACCGTGGGGCCGGCGTCGAAGATGTCGACCAGACCGTTGGGACGGAAACCCTCGCTCTCCAGCAGGGCCATGGCGGGCACGCCCTGGGGATGGACCTTGCCGATCACCGCCCGCGCCGGCTCGGGCAGAAGGTCAATGTAGATCGGATGGCGGGGGGCGAGGTCCAGGATGAATTGCTTGTCGGTCGAGCCGGTCATCCGGTCGGCCTCGTCGAACTCCATGGGAAAGAATTTGTGCGCCACATGGTCCCAGAACGGGCAGGCGCCGTCGGGAGTGAAGACGCCGCGCAGCTCGGCCAGGACGGTGTCGGCGAACAGGTCCGGCTCGGCCCCGATCAGCATGTAGCGCGACTGGCTGAGCAACCGCCCGGCGCCGCCCTTGCGTCGGTCGGCCTTGAGGAACAGGGAGCCGACCTCGCTCCAGCCGGAGCATTCATTGACCAGCACCAGGGTCTTCTGTTCCAGCTTGATGCCCAGCGAGGGCGAGGACTGGGTGTTGGTCACCACCCGGAAGGAGAAGAAGGGCCGGTTCAGCCCGACCGCCGCCTTGACCGAGCCGATGCCGTCGACGTCGCCGGTCTCGGTCTCCTCAAGCATCAATGTGTACCAGCGCGCCCGCGGCTCCAGCCCTCCGGCGAAGCTGTCGCGGCTGAGGTCCAGCCGTTCTGCCAGCTGGTCGGGGTCCTCGGGCAGGCTGGTGAAGCCGGGGCCGGACAGGATGGCCAGTTCCAGCAGGTAGTCGAGATCGGCGGGGCCGGCGGGTCGGACGACGAGCATCTAAAACACACCCCCACCGCTGTCGTCATCCCGGGGCGCGTAGCGACCCCGGGACCCAGCGGCGCGCGTGAGCGCGAAGCTGTCGCGGACACCCTGCCTGAACAGATCGCCTTCGACGCCGCTGGGTCCCGGCCTTCGCCGGGATGACGAAATAAGTGAGATCACATGGTCTCCAATCTCAGCTGTTTCAGTTTCAGCGCATCGATCTCGCCCGAGGCGATCTTGCACAGGATCAGGGCGCTCAGCTGCGCCCGTTCGACGAAACTGGCGGGCCAGGCGAACTCCTGATCCGAATGGATGTCGCCGCCCAGCACGCCGAGGGTGTCGATATTGGGCAGGCCCGCGGCGTGCAGGTTGTTGCCTTCGCAGACCCCGCCCGACGGTTTCCAGGCGAGGGCCTGGCCCAGCAGGGCTCCGGTCTGGCGCACGGCCTCGAACAGGGCGGTCTGGGACGCGTCCATCGGTTTGGGCGCGCGGGTCATGCCGCCGTGCAGATCCAGGGTCAGGCCGGGGAAGGGCGGCTCGGCGGCGACGCCGCGCACCGTCTCGGCCACCCAGGCGGACGACTGGGCGTCCGGCACACGGACGTTGAAGCGGACCACGGCGTTGTCGGCGACGACGTTCAGGGCGCCGCCGCCGCTGATCTTGGCGACATTGACCGTCACGCCCTCGCGCTGGCCGTTGAGGGCGTGCAGTCGGGCGGCGATGATGGCGGCCCCGGCGACGGCGTTGGCGCCCTCGTGGAAGGCGCGGCCGGCGTGGGCGGCCTTGCCGCTGACGATCAGATGGTAGTTGCCGCTGCCCTTGCGCGCTCCGGCCAGGGTGCCGTCCGCCAGGGCCGGCTCGTAGGTCAGGCCGATGTGGCCGCGCGCGCCGAGTTCGGCCAGCAGGGGGGCGGAGGCGGGCGAACCGATCTCCTCGTCGGGCGACAGCAGGACTGTCCAGCCGACCCGCTCGCGGTCGGGATGGGTCTCGAACGCCTCCAGCGCCGCCAGCAGCACGGAAATGCCGCCCTTCATGTCGGCGATCCCGGGCCCGTTCAGGGCGCCGTCGGGGCGGGTGATGACGGACTGGAAGCCGCTCTCCACCGGGAAGACGGTGTCATAGTGGCCGGTCAGCACGACCTGGATCGGGGCTTGGGGCCGGGCGGTGATCCTGAGGGCGTCGGCATGGGCCTCGGCGCGCACCGCGCCGTCGTCGCCCACCGTCGTCGAACCCTGCGTCGGAATGCGCGCCACCTCGGCCGGCAGGCGCCGCGCCTCGGCCTCGAGCAGGGCCAGCACATGCGCCAGTCCGCTGGCGTTGCGGCTGCCCGAATTGACGTTCGCCCAGGATATGGCGCGGCCGACGATGGCGGTCTCGCGCGCCGCGACATGGTCGAGCACCAACTGGTCGGGGGGCAGAATCCGCATGCCGCCGGACCCTAGCCGTACGGACGGCAAAGGTGAAGGCGACGTCGGCTATCGACTCGTCGCGGAGCCGGGGTAGGGTCGGCCTCACACTCAAGGGAGGCATTCGTGACTGATATCATCAAGGCAATGAACCCGACGGCCTCGCTGGCCACCGAGGAGGCAGCCTTGGCCGCCGCCAAGGTCAGCGCGGTGGGCATGGTGATCGGCGTGATCAACCAAGCCGTTGAGGCTTGGTATGCCTCGACTCCCGAAGCTGCTGCCGCGACCGCGGCCGCCACCGCGGCGATGATGGAGCAACTGACCGGTCAAACCCCGGACGCGGCTGAATTGGCTCAGCAGTCAGAAGGGGGTCTGATGGTCGCCGGCGCATTTATCGTGCTTGCCCTGATCCTTGCCTTTGTCCAATGGCGCAAACCGAACACAGTCCTACCGATCCTGTTTCTCGTCCTGGTGATCTTTGCGTTCGGCGGCGTTTGTCTGGGACTGATCATGCCGGCCTTCAGCGGCGGCCGACCGATGTGGCTGATGCTATTCAGCTTGGTGACGATGGCGATCGCCGCGATCATGCACATCGCCTCGATCCGGGGCGTCAGCGCGCTCAATAAGATCCGCATGGCCGCCGCCCAATAGGGCCGATCACCGGTTCGGGCGTCGGTCCTCGCGATCGACGCCCGGCTGGCGTGACTGGCGGCGCCAGCGGATCGACAGGCTGGCCTCGCCCTGTCCGCCGAATTTCGAACTGACCGTCAGGTTCCGGCGCACCTGCCATTCGACATTGACCGCCGCGCCGTTCTCGCCGCCGCCGATGATCTCCAGATAGACGTCGTCGGTGATGTAGCGGCCGCCCGCGACCGTCAGGCCCGAGGCCTCGCCGCCGAACGACAGCCGGTCCAGTCCGGCCAGCTCCCGCAGGTTTCCGATCACATCGAAGCCGCCGCCGCCGGCCAGCGCCGCCACGCCCGCCGCCAGCTGGGCCGCCTCGAAGGCGGACAGCTGCGAGGCCGAGCGGCCGAACAGAACCTGGGACAGGATCTCATCCTGCGGCAGGGCCGGGGTCGAGGTCAGCAGGATTTCGGGTCGGCTCGCCGTTCCGGTGACCCGGATGGTGGCGGTCAGGGCCGGATCGTCGCGCGTGGCCGTCAGGTTCAGCCGGATCTGGTCGGGATTGGTCGACAGGCTGACCGTGCCCCGCTCGTCGAAGACGAACCGCTTGCCGGCGAAATCATAGTCGCCGCGCACCACCCCCGCCGTCCCGCTCAGCACCGGGCGGGCGATCGTCCCGGTCACCCGGGCATTGACGTTCATCTCGACGTTCAGTCCGCGGCCGACCACCCGCACGTCGCCGCCGGGCGAGCGCAGGGCGATGTCGAGGCCGATCTGCAGGCCGCGCTGGGTGTTCTGTTCCTCTTCCGGAATGTCGCCGCCGGGCCGATTGATCTCGATGACGTCCATTCGAACGATGCCGGTCGAGCCGGGCGGATCGGCCTGGATACGGGCCTCGTCGATATCCATCCGGCCGGTCAGGGTGATGTTGCCGTCCTCGCCGCGGGTCACGGTGAGCGGCCCCGACGCCGTGGCCTCGGCGATGTCATTGTCGATGATGCGGAAGCGGTTAAGCAGCAGCTGGAAGCTGGAGCCTGAACCCTGCCTCAGGCCGATCCGCCCGTTGCCGCTGACCGTGCCCCCCGTGCCGTCGACGGCGCTGAAGGCTTCGACCAGGCCGGTCGTGTCGTCGAACCGGCTGGCCAGCGTGATGTTCTCCAGGCGGACGCCCGTGGCGCTGTCCCGGAAATTGCCCTGCTGCAGGTCCAGTCGTCCGTTGAGGCGCGGTTCGGCAAGGGACCCGGCGACGGTGGCGCGGGCGTTGATCTGGCCCGAGAGCGAACGCTCGCCGCCCGCCAGCAGGTCCCAGATGGGCTGTATCTGGCCCTGGATGGAGATTTCGCCCGACATGTCGCGGGTCCGCACGATGGCCAGCCGCAGCGGCGCCGCCGAGGCCTCGACGGGCAGGGTCAGGTCGGCGACGGCCCGGACCGCGTCGCCGTCGGCGGCGTTGGCCTGGATGCGCAGGGTGTTGTTGACCAGCAGGGCGTTCAGCGTTCCGTCGACGGCGATCCCGCGCGGGGCGTCGATGCTGCGCATGCCGTTCAGGGTGATGTTGGCGGACCCCGAGAGGTCGTCCCCGGCGCCCCTCAACGACAGCCGGCCGGTCACCCGTCCGCGCATGTCCTGGATCAGCGAGCCCAGATCGACGCTGGTCAGATTGGCCTCGATGATGGCGGCGCGGGAATCCTGACGCAGTTCGCCCAGCAGCACGCCTCCGCCGACGGCGAGGTCCACGCGGGCCACGCGGCCGTCGCCCGACAGGGCGATGACAGCCGGATTGCGGGTGGTGAAGGCGATCTCGCGCACCCGGCCGCCGCCCTCCAGCACCACGGACTGCGACGGCCCGTCGCGCGAATAGACCCCGGTTCCGTCGAAGGACACCGGCGTCGCCCCGCCGACATCGGCCTTCAGGGTGAAGGGCAGCCGCTCCAGCGTCCCGCGACCGTTCAGGTCCAGGGTGCGTATGATCCAGGTCGATCCCGCGAACCGGACATTGCGTCCGGTGACATCGAGGATGGCCGTCTCCGCGCCCGCGCCCTCCGTCAGGCGGATGCGGCCGTCCGCCGTGCCCGAGGCCAGGAAGGCCCCCGGGCGGGCGGTGAAGGTCAGATCGGCGCTGGACGGGACATTGTTCGACAGGGCGATCGCGCCCTGGGCGGCCACGCCCCCGGCGTTCAGATCGACGTCGGTCAACCAGATGCGGTCGCCGCCGAGGAAGAAGTTTCCGCTGGCCCGCGCCGGCCCGTAGTTCGATCCCGACGTCACGACGATTCGTCCGTCGGAGGCGTCGGCGCCGCGCCGGAAGCTCAGGATCATGTCGACATCGGTCAGGGCCAGGGCGCCGGCGTTCACCTTCGCGAAGGCGGCGGTCAGATCGGCGCGCGGTTCGGCGAGGGTGCCGGTCAGGGCGCCCTGGCCGGTCATGGCTCCGTCGATGGCGACCGGCCCCACGCCAAACGGACCCTCGGCGTTCCAATTCAGCGCCAGACGCAGCCGGCCGTCGCCTTCGATCAATCCCCGCGCGGCGGCGGAACCCTTGGCCCCGGTCAACTGCGCCTGCTCGACCGCGATCCGTCCGTCATCCAGCGCGCCGGTCAGCTGCAGCCGCGGCGTCGCGCCCAGCAGCCGGTCCAGTTCGGCCATGCCGATGGCCAGCCCGCGGCCCCGGCCGTCGAAGGTCAGCCGCC
>CALRJO020000054.1:0-20464 GCA_943367565.1 Brevundimonas vancanneytii | reverse complement strand
AAGATCGTCTCGGACCCGCCTTCATCCGTGACGCTCATCCGGGCGCGGTTCATGCCCCAATAGACCGGCCTGGGCATCGGCCCGCCGGTGGCCGTGGCGTCCGGCGACGGCTGCGGGCCGACCGCGCGTTGCGACGCGTAGCGCCCCTCGCCCCGGGTCAGGGCCGCCAGCGCGGCTGGCGTCAGATAGGCGTCGACATCGGGCGCCGGGGCCGCCGTCGCCTGTTCGAGCTGGCGACGCACGGCGCCGATGGGATCTTCCATGAAGGTCGGAGCCGGAGCGGCGGCGGCCGGATTGCCGTCCAGCTGCGGCCGCAGCGACTGGCGCACGGCGGGGTAGTCGATCAGACGCGCCAGCCCGGCGGCGTCGCTGGCCTCGGCCGCCGAGCGGATGCCGAAGAAGGCCACCGCGGGCGCGGCGAAGAAGGCGAGCGCCGCCATCAGCAGGGCGAACAGGATCAGCTTGCCGAACAGCCCCCCACCCCCGCGCCGCCGCGGGCTCCGGGCCCAGACCGGCTGATGGTGCTCGTCGGTTGGCGCGTTCAAGACCGTCCTCCCTCTTAGGCCGGCATCATGCACGAACCCGCCGCCGGCTCAAACGAAAGGCCCGCCGGACGCGAATCCGGCGGGCCTTGTTCGTAGGGCCGCGGTCAGAAGGCTCCGCCTTCTCGACCCGGAGCCTGTCCTCGGGCCGACCGAAGGTCGGACCCGGGGGCGGCCTGGCGCTTCGCGCATGCTCTGCGCTCAAGCAGCGAGCCGCCGCGCGGCGAGCGCCCCTTATGCCTGTTTCATCGCCGCGGTCAGGTTCTCGGCCACCTTGTCGAGGAAGCCCTCGGTGGTCAGCCAGCCCTGCTGGTCGCCGACCAGAAGCGCCAGATCCTTGGTCATGTGCCCGGCCTCGACGGTCTCGACGACGACGCGCTCCAGCGTCTCGGCGAACGTCGCCAGCTCGGCGTTGCCGTCCAGCTTGGCGCGGTGCGAGAAGCCCCGCGTCCAGGCGTAGATCGAGGCGATCGAATTGGTCGAGGTCGCCTCGCCCTTCTGATGCTGGCGATAGTGGCGGGTGACCGTGCCGTGGGCCGCCTCCGACTCGAGGATCTTGCCGTCCGGCGTCATCAGCACCGAGGTCATCAGGCCCAGCGAGCCGAAGCCCTGGGCCACCACGTCGGACTGGACGTCGCCGTCGTAGTTCTTGCAGGCCCAGACGAAGCCGCCCGACCATTTGATCGCCGCGGCCACCATGTCGTCGATCAGACGGTGCTCATAGGTCAGGCCCGCCGCCTTGAACTTGTCGGCGAACTCCTTGTCGAACACGTCCTGGAAGATGTCCTTGAAGCGGCCGTCGTAGGCTTTCAGGATCGTGTTCTTGGTCGACAGATAGACCGGGAAATTGCGGCCCAGTCCGAAGGCGAAGCTGGCGCGGGCGAATTCGGTGATCGAGTCGTCGAGGTTGTACATCCCCATGGCCACGCCGGCCGACGGGAACTGGAACACCTCGTGCTCAATGACCTTCCCGTCGTCGCCGGTGAAGGTCATCATCAGCTTGCCGGGGCCGGGGACCAGGAAGTCGGTGGCCTTGTACTGGTCGCCGAAGGCGTGTCGGCCGACCACGATCGGCTGGGTCCAGCCCGGCACCAGGCGCGGCACGTTCGAGCAGATGATCGGTTCGCGGAAGACGACGCCGCCCAGGATGTTGCGGATCGTGCCGTTGGGCGACTTCCACATCTTCTTCAGGCCGAACTCCTTCACCCGGGCCTCGTCGGGGGTGATGGTGGCGCATTTCACGCCGACGCCGTGCTTCTGGATCGCCTTGGCGGCGTCGATCGTCACCTGATCGTCGGTGGCGTCGCGGTGCTCCATCCCCAGGTCGTAGTAGTCGAGCTCGACGTCCAGGAAGGGGAAGACCAGCTTGTCCTTGATCATCTGCCAGATGATGCGGGTCATCTCGTCGCCGTCGATGTCCACGATGGGATTGGCGACCTTGATCCTGGTCATGCGGGTTCGCGCCTCTGATTGGGAATGGGAGTGTGGCGGGCGGTATAGCGGGGCGCGCGGGCGGGCGCAAAGGGCGGCGGGCAGGAGTTAACCCTGCCTCGAAAAAGTCTTTCACGGTCAAGGTGAACCGCCCGGTCCCCGGGTGGTTGTGGTGGCCGGAAGCATGTGTGGGGAGGACCGATCCTGGATACCGAAACAAAAGCGCTGGTTCAGCGCTGGATCATCGCATTCTGCGAAACCCCGATTCTCGTCGACGCGGACCTGATGCGCCAGGTGCTCGCCGATGTTGAAGAGCGGCCCGACGATCCGGCGCAGTAGCGACACGCCCGACGACCGGGGCTATTGTGGCCCGGAACCCGGACAGGGCGAAACTTCCAGGGCGAGCGCGACATGGGACGGACGGGGATACTGGCGGCGGTGGGCCTGTTGGTCGGCTGTGGAGGCGATGAGCCGCCGGCACAGGCCGCTGCGCAACCGGGGTCCCCGGCCGAAACCCGGTCTTCTTCGCCGGATGCGCCCACGCGATCAGAGAGCCGCGCCTTCCGCGACTGGCGGGCCGTCTGCGACAACAGCAATGAATGCGTCGCCTTCGGCCCGGCCTCCGGAGGTATCGGCTGGATTCGGGTGGGGGCGTCTCCAGGTCCCGCCGGCGCCCTGTCCGTCAACGTGGGTCTGTGGCCAGGCGAGGCCCCCGCGGACGCCGTCACGCTCGACCTGGACGGTCGCCGCTACGTCGCCCGATCCGAACAGGGCTCGGACGACTTCCGGGTGGCGGCCGCCGACGCGCCGTCCGTCATCTCGGGACTCGCCGCGGGCCGCTCGATGTCCGTGAACGCCGGCGGCAGTTCCCAGGCCGTGTCCCTGACCGGCGCCACGGCTGCCCTGCTGTGGATCGATGAACGCCAGGGACGGCTCGACACGGTCGCGGCCCTGGTGCGTCGGGGCCGCCGTCCCGCCACAGCCGTTCCCGCCGCCCCCGCCCTGCCGGTCGTCACCCCCGCCCCGTCGGTCGCCCAGACCGGTTACGGCGACTCCGGCCAGACCCTGCCCGCCGCGCTTGAAGCCCTGCCCGCCGTCAAGGCGTGCCGCGAGGAAACCAGCCACAGCGAGTGGGTTCAGAAGGAGGTCATGTCGGCGCGGCTCAACGCCACGACCGAACTGTGGGCCGTCCCCTGTTTCGTCGGCGCCTACAACATGGGCCAGGACTGGTATCTGGCAGACATCGGCGGACGGAATCCGCGCCCGCTGCGGCTGCCGTCGGCGAACGGCGAGACGGGGAGCGGCACGATCAACGGAGGCTACGCGGCCAACAGCCGGACCCTGACGGCCTTCGCCAAGGGTCGCGGCATCGGCGACTGCGGCACGGCCCAGACCTGGACCTGGACCGGCCGCGCCTTCGTCCTGACCGCGGAGACCGAAATGCAGGAATGCTGGGGCGTACCCGCCGATCTCTGGCCCACGACCTGGCGCACCCGTGAGCGATGACCCCGAAGTCCTGATCGTCGGCGCCGGCCCCGCGGGTCTGACGGCGGCGACCTATCTGGCGCGGTTCCGGCGGCGGGTTCTGGTGGCCGACGGCGGCGCGCCGCGGGCCTGCTGGATCCCGGTCAGCCACAACATGCCCGGCTTTCCCCAAGGCATCACCGGCGACGCCATCCTGAAGCGGATGACCGAACAGGCCCGGGAGTACGGCGCGGTCATCGAGGCGGGGTGCGTCGAGGGGCTGGTCCGGGACGGCGACGGCTTCCTCGCCCGTTTGAACGGCCGCGAGGTCAAGGTGCGCGCGGTCCTGCTGGCGACCGGCGTCATCGACCACCACCCCGACCTGCCCGGCGTTGAGCGGGCGATCGAGCGGTCGCTGGTGCGCATCTGCCCGATCTGCGACGGCTATGAAGCGATCGACAAGGCCGTGGCCGTGATCGGAAATGACGACAAGGGCGTACGCGAGGCCGCCTTCCTGCGCACCTATTCCGACCGGGTCACCCTGATCCATATCGGCCCGGACGATGCGCCGGGTGACCAGGCCGAACTGACGCGTCTGGGCATTGAACTGATCCGCGCGCCGATCGACAACGTCCGGCTGGAGGGCGACCGGGTGACGGCGCTCGGCTGGGGCGGCGCCACCCGCGCCTTTGACCTGGTCTATTCAGCGCTGGGGACCTCGCCCAACGTGGCCCTGGCGGACGGCTTGGGCGCGCGGACAGGCGAGGACGGGCGGCGGGTCGTCGATCCCCACCAGCAGACCAGCGTCGCCGGCCTCTACGCAGCCGGCGACGTGGTGCGGGGGTTGAACCAGATCGCCGTGGCTTCGGCCGAGGCCGCGGTCGCCGCCACCGCCATCCACAACGCTCTGAGAGAAGCGGACGGCTGGACCATAAGCTGATGGTGTCGCGGGCGAATTGTCCTGCTCTGAAAACGGGTTCGACCCGAACCCGGGAGCAGGAGACTCCGGGGTTCGGGTCCCGGTCCCTTTCGGGACCGACGGTCACGGGCGGGGGAAGGGAATTCTCCTGCGATCGACCGGATCAGGTGGACCGTCAGCGGCTCGACGGCGTCACGATGCGCAATGGCGTGCGCAGACGCTGGCGGGTCCGGCTGCGACGCCAGTCCTTCAGAACCGACGCCCAGCCCCATGCGACTTCCTTATGCGTGTGATGCGCTTCTTCCATCCTGGCCTCCTTGATCTCGTCTCTGGTGATAAAGACAGGATGAGCTTGACAGGGGCGTGTCACAAACCAGATTGTGGACACCTCACATAAGGTTTGCTTATGGCCGATCCCCTCGCTGGCATCCCCCTCGCCTCGATCCGCGTGTTCGAGGCCGCGGCGCGTCTGAAGAGTTTCACCCGTGCTGCGGAAGAGCTGGGCATGACCCAGGCCGCCGTCAGCTGGCAGATCAAGGCGCTGGAGGGCCGGCTGGGACAGAGCCTGTTCCGGCGCCTGCCGCGCGAGGTCCAGCCGACCGAGGGCGGCGAGCGGCTGTCACGCGCCGCGACCGAGGCCATGACCCTGCTGCGGCGGGCGGTCAGCGACCTGACCGAGGCGGATGAGCACATCCTGTCGATCACCACCCTGGCGACGCTGGCGACCCAATGGCTGGCGCCGCGGCTCGGCGCCTTCCAGGTGGCGAATCCGGGGCTGGCGGTCCGCCTCGACACCAACCCCACCCTGCTGGACCTGTCGCGCGAAAGCTTCGACGTCGGCATTCGCTCCGGCCACGGCGACTGGCCGGGTCTCGAGAGCCAGTTGCTGATGCCCAGCGTCTTCATGCCCCTGTGCACGCCGACGATGGCCGAGCGGCTGAAGCTGGTCGATCCCGCCGACCTGCTGGATGCGCCGCGCATCGGATTGGAGAAGGAATGGGCCGCCTGGTTCGCGGCGGCAGGGGTCGCGAGCCCGACGCGGGCGGCGGCGCGACTGACGGCGGACTATCAGGTGCTGGAGGTGGCGTCGGCCCTCGGCGACCAGGGCGTCGCCCTCGCCTCGCCGATCCTGTTCGCGCGCGAGATTCGAAACGGTCTGCTCGTCCGGCCTTTCGCCCAGACTGTGTCGTTCCACAGCGGCTACTATCTGGTCTGGCCCGAGGGCCGCCGGCGGTCGCCCAAGATCGCCCGGTTCCGCGACTGGCTGATGGCCCAGGCCGAAGCGGATCCGGCGGTGGCCGAGGCGAGGGCCGCGGTCGGCTAGCCCCGGATCAGTTCCTCAAGCACCGCCAGCGGCACGGAGCCGTTGACCAGCACCTTGTCGTGGAAGGCGCGCAGGTCGAAGCCCGGTGTCGCCTGCTGCTCGGCGCGCAGCCGGGCGATGACGGTGTGGCCTATCTTGTACGAACAGGCCTGGCCCGGCATCACCGTGTAGCGGTTGATCTCGCTGTTGGCGGCGCCGACCGGCTTGGCTCCCGAGGCGACCATATAGTCGACCGCCCGTTCCCGGCTCCAGCCCTGGGCGTGGAGGCCGGTGTCGACCACCAGCCGCACCGCCCGGAACAGATAGGACATCAGGAAACCGACCCGGCCCAGCGGATCGTCGGCGTAGACGTCCAGATCGTCGGCGGCCACGGCCTCGGCGTACAGGGCCCAGCCCTCATTGTAGGCCGAGAAGCCGTTGGCGCGGCGCCAGGCCGGCAGGCTCGCGGTCTCGCGCTGCAGGGCGACCTGCAGATGATGGCCCGGCGACGCCTCGTGATAGGTCAGGGTCGGCAGCGAGAATTTCGGCCAGTTCGCGGTCGAACGCAGGTTGATGTAGTAGGCGCCCGGCCGCGATCCATCGAGCGGCGGCCCCTGATAGTAGCCGCCCGGCGCCCCGGCCTCGATCGCGGGCGGCACCCGCCTGACCTCGACGCCAGCGCGCGGCAGGCGGCCGAACAGGCGAGGCAGCAACGGATCGAGCGCCGCCACCTGGCGGTTCAGGGATTCCAGCAGGGCCGCCTTTCCCGCGTCGGTGTCGGGCCATAGCTGGGCCGGGTCCTTGTTGAGCGCGTCGATCCGCTCGCCGACCGTGCCCCGGGTCATCCCCTGGGTCTTCAGGATCGTGTCGATCTCGGCGCTGATGCTCGCGACCTGCTCCAGACCGATGGCGTGGATCTCGGCGGCCGACAGGGTGGTGGTGGTCCAGTAGTTCAGCGCATGGGCGTAGAAGGCCTCGCCCTGCGGCAGGCGGCTCAGGCTCGCCTCGTGAACCGCTGTGGGACGCAGCGACTCGAACAGGGCGATCTGGCGCGCCAGGGCCGGCTTGACCTCGGCCTCGACAATCCCCGCCGCCCGCCCGCCATAGCCCGACAGCCCGAGGGCCGAGGCCTTGCGCTCGAGCGTGCGGATCATGGCCATGTCGGCGGGCGCCTGGCCGGCGAAGGCGCCCAGCTGGCGCGTGGTCAGGTCGATGACGAAGTCCGGTGGAACCACGCCCTTGCCCGCGTCCGCCCGGATCCGGGCGGACTCGGCGTCGAGATTGGGCGCCAGCGCCGAGAGCCGCGCGAGGAAGGCCTCGGCTCCGTCGCGGTCCTCGACGCGATGCTGGCTGTCCAGGAAGTCCGGCACGGTGAAATAGGCGCCGGTCATCTGGTTGACGAGATAGGGGCCCATCCGCCCGCCGCCGAGGGCGGAGCCGTAGTCGAAGCCCGCGCCGGTCGCCGCGCCGGAGGTGCGGAAGGCGGCGATGGCGTGGTTGATCCGGCCCGCCTCGCTCAGGCCTTCCGTGTCGACATCGCGCAGGACCCGATCACGCTGGATCGCCTGCGCGCGGTTTTCGCGCCAGGCGGAATCGCTGACGTCGGTCAGCCGGGACGACAGTCCCGCCCGAGGGCCGCGGTCGAGGCCGAGGTTGGTGGCGCTTTCGGGCGAGGCGTCGATGTCCTCGTCGAACCAACGCGTCAGGAGAGCGTCCAGCGCCGCATCGCCCTCGGTTTCGTCCGCCAGCGCGGGCAGTCCGGCGGCGGCCAATCCTGCTCCGGCGGCGGCGGTCATCATCAGGCGACGGCGATCGATCATGGCGAGCTCTCCGAAGTCAAACATCTGCGGCGGAGTTCTGTCTGACCCCGCCTGATGGACGCGGTCAGCCGCGCTGGGCCGCGATCCAGTCGGTCATGATCTTGTCCAGCACGGTCAGCGGCACCCCGCCGGCGTTCATGCCCGCATCGTGGAAGGCGCGGATGTCGAACCGGTCGCCCAGCGCCGCCTGGGCCCGGGCGCGCAGCTCGACCCATTTGTTGTGGCCGACCTTGTAACTGGAGGCCTGACCCGGCCAGACGCAGTAGCGTTCGACCTCGGTGGTCACCGCGGTTTCGGAATCGCCCAGGGTCTCGACCATGTAGCGGATGGTCTGTTCGCGGCTCCAGCGCTCGTGGTGCAGGCCCGAGTCGGCGACCAGCCGGGTGGCGCGGAACAGCAGCGACTGCAGATAGCCGATCTGGCCGATCGGATTGTCGGCATAGACGCCCATCTCGTCGGCCAGCTGTTCGGAATACAGGGCCCAGCCTTCGGAATAGGCCGAGAAGCCCAGCACCTTCATCAGCAGCGGCCGGTCAGCCTGTTCCTGTTGCAGGGCGATCTGGTGGTGATGGCCCGGCGACGCCTCGTGATAGGTCAGGGTCGGCAGCTGCATCCGCGGCCATTCGGCCGTGTCGCGCAGGTTGATGTAATAGGCGCCGGGCCGCGAACCATCGAGCGCCGGTGAGTTGTAATAGCCGCCCGGGGCGCCCGCCTCGATGAAGGTCGGCACGCGACGGATTTCCACCGGGGCCGCCGGGATGCGGCCGAAATACTCGGGCAGTCGAACGGCCATCTCGGCCATCTGGGCGTTCAGATCGGCCAGCAGCTGCTCCTTGCCGGCGTCGGTATTCGGATAGAGCTGGCTGGGGTCCTTGCCGAGTGCGGAGATGCGCTCGCCCACCGTGCCCTGGCTCAGGCCCTGGGCCTTCAACAGGACGTCGGCGCGGGCCGAAAGCTCGGCCACCTGCTCCAGGCCGAGGGCGTGGATTTCGGCGCCCGACAGGGTCGAGGTGGTGTAGCTGCGGATGCCCCAGTCGTAATAGGCCTCGCCATCCGGAAGGCGCCAGACGCCGGCGTCGTGGGTGGCCTCGGCGCGGCGCGCGCGCATGGCGTCGGCCTGACGGCGCAGGGCCGGATAGACCTCGCCCTCGACGATCCGTCGGGCGCGGGCGCCCCAGTCGCCGGCGATGTTCTTTTCGCCTGTCCGCCGCACGACGGAGGTGGTCAGGACCATCCGGTCGGCGGGGGTCTCATAGAGGTTCGCCAGCTGGAGCAGGGTCTTGTCGATGACGAAGTCCGGGGGCACGGCCCCCGCCGCGAAATCGGCCTGCATCCGCGCGGTTTCCTGATCCAGCGCGGTCGGGAAGGCGGCGATGCGCGACAGATAGGCCTCGGCGTCCTCGGCTGTCTCGATCGCATGCTGGGTGTCGAGGAAGTCGGGGAGGCCCTGGTACGAACCGGTCAATTGGGAGATGGTGTAGGGCGCCGGGCCGAAACCGCCGCCGCCATAGGGGAAGCGTTCGCCCATCATCTGGGTCTCGCCGAAGAAGCTCAGGGCGTCGTGATAGACGCCTTCGGTCTCGGGCAGCGCCGCGCGGTCGATGGCGCGGAGCTGGTCCATCTGGCGCCGGAACACCACGCGGTCGGCGTCGATCTTGGCCTGTGACCGGTCGTCGAGCCGCGACTTCATCGCCGCCATCGGCCCCTTGTCCATACCCAGCGAGGTCAGGGTTTCCGGCGACTCCAGCAGGAAGCTCTGAACGATCGCATCCATCAGGGCGGTCAGGGCGGCGGAGGCCGAGGCGGCCGCGGCGGGCGTCTGCGCCAGGGCCTGACCGCAGGCGGCGAGGCCTGCTCCGGCGGCGGCGGTGAACATCAGGCGGCGGCGATCGATCATGGCTTCAGCTCCCGTGGCGCGAGGGCGCCAAGGGATGGCGCCGGGCGGAGATTGGCAAGTTACGGTTCTGTCAGGCCATCAGCCCGCGTGCAGTTCCTGCTTCACCCGTTCCGCCAGGGTCTTGATGTCCAGCGGCTTGGGCAGGAAGGAGACGCCGACCTCGTCCTGCAGCAGATCGGAGAAGTCGCTTTCGGCATAGCCCGAGATGAACAGGACCGGGGCGTCGCCGAGGTACTGCCGCGCCTTCTTCAGCAGGGCGGGGCCATCGAGGCCGGGCATGATGACGTCCGAGATCATCATGTCGATCGTCCCGGCGTGTTGCTCGGCCAGCTCGAGCGCCTGCTCGCCGTCCTCGGCCTCGATCACCTCATAGCCGCGCTGGCGCAGCAGGCGGGCGGCGATGCCGCGCACGGCGGCCTCGTCCTCGACGAACAGGATACGGCCCGCGCCCGACAGGTCGCGCGGCGCCTTGGCGACCTTCTCGACCACCGGCGTCTCGGCCAGTTCGGCCTCGGCCGCCTCGGGCAGGAAGATGCGGAAGACGGCGCCGCCGGCCGCGGCGTTCGACACATTGATGTGGCCGCCGGCCTGTTCGACAATGCCGTAGACGGTGGCCAGACCCATGCCCGTTCCCTCGTTCACCGGCTTGGTGGTGAAGAAGGGCTCGAAGATCTTGTCGATCAGTTCGGGCGGGACGCCGGGTCCGGAATCGCTGACCTCGATCAGGGCGACCGCGTCGGTCGAGACGGCGCTCCAGCCCAGCAGCCGGGCCTCGTCGGCGGTCAGGCGGGCGGTGCGGATGGTGACCACGCCCGCGCCGGGCTCGACCACGCCGCGCATGGCGTCGCGGGCGTTGACGGCCAGGTTCATCACCGCCGTCTCCAGCTGGCTCTTGTCGGCCAGGACCACCGGCAGGTCGCGGCCGTAATCGGTCTCGAGCCGCACGTCCTCGCGCAGCAGGCGGCGCAGCAGGACGGCGAATTCGCCGACCAGTTCGCCGAGATCGAGGCGCTCGCGCCGCACCGTCGATTTGCGCGAGAAGGCCAGCAGTTTGCGCACCAGGTCGGCGGCGCGGATGGCGGTCTGGCGGATTTCGTTCAGGCCCTCATACGAGGGATCGCCGACGGGATGGCGCTCCAGCAGGCCCGATAGCTGCAGCTGGATGGCGGTGAGCAGATTGTTGAAGTCGTGGGCCACGCCGCCGGCCAGCTGGCCCACGGCCTGCATCTTCTGGGCCTGCGACAGCTGCAGCTCCATCGACTTCTGGGCGGTGACCTCGAACAGCCAGATGCGGCGGCGGTCGCCTTCGGGGGCGACATAGAGATGCAGCATCCGGTCGGGATGGGCGCGGGCGACCAGTTCGATCGGGCCGGACGAACCGGCGTCCAGCTTCAGCCGCGCCTCGGCCACGCCCGCGGGATCGAACAGATGGCCGAAGGCGGCGTCGCGGGCCGCGGCGGGCCCGGTCAGGACGGACAGGGCGGCGTTGGGCTCCTCCACCTTGCCGGAGAACAGGTCGTCGGCGGCGATCACGGCCGAGCCGAACGGGGCGCCGGCGGCCATGGCGCGGCTCTCGACGGCGTTGGAGGCCGCGGCATGGCGCGGCATGACCGGTGCGCCGACCGGCAATACGGCCTCGGGCGCGGCGCGGACGAGGAAACGCCCCTCTCCGGCCGGGCCGATGAGGACCTCCTGCTCGCGGTCGCCGATGACGACGATGGCGCGACCCTGTTCGCCGGCGCGGGCCTGGGCGAAGGCCATGTAGAGGGCGGAGGCGGACTTGCCCTTCGGCAGGGCCACGGTGGCGCCGTTGGCCTCGGCCCAGGCCCCGTTGAAGGCCAGCACCTGGCCGGTCGACCAGACCAGCGCCGCCGGTTCGGCCATGGCGTCCAGCAGATCGATGGCGGCGTCGCCGAGGGGCCTGCGCGTCTCGCTGCGGGCGAAGGCGAACAGGCCGATCAGGGCCACGGCGCCCACGGTGAAGATCAGCACCAGACCCGGCGCGCTGGTCGGATCGGCGCGGAACGCCGGATAGGCGAGGGCCCCGACCGCGACCACGAAACCGACCGCCATCACGATCAACAGCGGGTCGATGGGGCGGCTCTTGGTCGAGGTCACGGCGGTTGCGGTCATGGCGCCTCAGCCCGAATCAGATCGGGAAGCATACGACAGATTGGACCGTATGCCGCCGAGGCGCGCCTAATCAGAACGAAGCGGTCAGGCTGAAGGCCGCCACGCCCACGTCGTAGCCGGGAGACGCGAACACGCCGTCGGAGTCCTCGGACGTCATCGTGTAGGTAAAGGCCGCCTCGACGGACGAGGTCAGTCGGGCCGTCACACCCACCGCAGCCTCCCAGACATCGTCGTCACGGTCGATGCCCTCGTGCGCGTTCCATTCTTTCTCAAGCGACAGGCGGACGCCGAGCCGGTTGCCGAAGCTATGGTTCAGGCTGCCACCGATGACCGTTGAAACATAGGATGAGGAGTTCGCAAGCGTCGATTCCTCAATGGAGCGATCGACGAAGACGCGCCAGTTGGTATCCGGGCCTGCCGCCCATTTCAGGCCAACGTCAATTTCGATCGTCGACACATCGTCAAACGCGGGATGATCGAATGAGCGCGACGTCCAGCCCGCGGAGATCGACCCGGTCACATTCGAAGCCGCCGTGAAATCCACGCCGCCGGTAATGGAGGCGGACTCGGAATCGCGCTGGTGAAGGCTGGCGGGCGGAGACAGGTCGTAGTCGATCTCGCGGCGGCTGGCGGAGATGAACCATGAGGCGCCGCCGGACTCCGGAAAGCTGGCCTTGATCGACTGCCCGAACGATGTGCGATCGCGATGGTCCTGATCCACCGCAACCAGGGTGGTGCGGAGCCGCGCGTCGTCGTAGTCGAAGGCTTCGATGGAGACGCTGCCAGTCAACATCACGCCCGAAAATCGGTGGCCGAGGCTGGCCTCGGCGGAGTTCGTCGAGTACTCGACCCGCTCGTTGGTGTCGCGGCGAGCCATCCGATCCCGACGGTCCTCCGTATTCACTTCGTGACTTGCACTGAAGGACAGCTGGCCGCCCCCGTCGAAGCTCCGCGAGCCGTGAAGGCCCACGCCGAAGTCGTCCGCATCTTCGTCGGAGTTGTCGGCGTAGCGCTCAAGGTCGACGCTGCCCCAGACGCCGAAGGAGCCCCTGTCGTCCTTCGAGCCCCAGTTGATCCGGCCGCTCACCCCCCAGACCGTATCGCTGACTTCGTTGTTGGGGCCGGCGAAGATATTGTCATGCGCTGACGCCGACCCGGTGATCGAACCTCCGACCTGAGGCCCATGCTGAGCCAACGCCACGCCCGGAAACGCCAGCGCAGCCAGGACGGCTGTCAAAGCCGACAGCTTGATCGAATTCATCTCGTTATCCCTCCCTGCCCGAAGGCCCCTTGTCGTTTCGACAGCCTGCATGGGGCGCGACGACGGATGGAATGTGCATTTGGTCAAGCTTGAGAGTCAACAACCGCGGTTCTCTCAAACGCCGTTGAGGATTTGGCCGCGACTGGGGTCGCTGAAACGCCGGTTCTCCCGTCTTGATTTCTCGCGCGCCGTTAGAAATAACAATGATCTCTAACCGTTCTTGACCATCCGTTCCGGATGGAAATCCTCAGGAGAACTGAACGATGATGATGTTGTTTGCGGGTCTGGCGCTCGTCCTCCAGACAGGGCCGTCGCTTCAGCAGGGTTATGAGGGCGTGGCCCGGGACTCATTCGCCGCCTGGTCTTTCACGTCGGGGGAGGTGGCGGTCAGCGGTTCCTTGCGCACCACTTCAGTCCAGACCCTCTACAACACACCGACCGCCTTCAACGGCAATCCCACGCCAGTCGCCTATTCGATCCATCGGGTGGCCTTCGACTGCCAGGCGCGCACCGCGGCCTTTATCAGCGGTTCGAACTATTCGCAGAGCGGCGTCGTCCTCTATCCCGCATCTCCTTCGCCGGCTCTGCCCTGGACCGACAGTACGACCGGATTCCAGGAGTTGGCCGCCACGGTCTGCGCCATGAACCCGTAGATTTTGCAGGATTCCGAGGAGATCAGGCCGCCTTCAGCCTCTCCGCCTTCTCGTCGCGGGCCGCATTGATGCGGGCCTCGGCGATGGCGTCGGCGATCTCGTGCGTCGGGCGCTTCTCGGCTTCCGATCGCTCCAGAACCTCTTCCAGGGTGTCCATCAGGCGGGACAGCTTGCTCTCGACCCAGGCCGCGTCATAGGCGCCGCCGGTCTGGCGGGCCTTGAGTTCCGACGCGACGTTGATGATGCCGCCGCCGTTGACGACATAGTCGGGGGCGTAGAGCACGCCGCGCTGGAACAGCATCTGGCCGATGTCGGGGGTGGCCAGCTGGTTGTTGGCGGCGCCGACCACGGCCTTGACCGTCAGCCGGTCCAGCGTCTGGGGGTTCAGCGTCGCGCCCAGGGCGCAGGGGGCGTAGATGTCGGCCTTGACGTCATAGATGGCGTCCGGGGCCACGATCTCGGCATTCGTCCGGGCGGCGACCTCGGCCAGCAGGGCGGTGTTGACGTCCGTCATGATCAGTTTCGCGCCGGCGGCGTACAGCTTGTCGGCCAGATAGCCGCCGACATGGCCGATGCCCTGCAGGGAGACCGTCAGGCCGGTCAGGTCGTCCTGATTCCACAGACGCCGCGCCACGGTGAGGGTCGAGCGGAACACGCCCTCGGCGGTGACCGGGCTGGGATCGCCCGAAGCCTCGGGACCGTCGTTCAGACCGAGCACCCAAGGGGTGACCTTGCGGGCCTCGGCGATGTCGTCGACCGAAACGCCGACGTCCTCCGCCGCATAGTAGAGGCCGCCCAGCGTATGGACGGCGCGGCCGAACGCGCGGAACAGTTCGGGGGTCTTCTGGGTGCGGCTGTCGCCGATGATGACCGACTTGCCGCCGCCCATCTCCAGATCCGCGACGGCGTTCTTGTAGCTCATGCCCCGCGACAGGCGCAGCACATCCTCGAGCGCCTCTGCGCTGGACGCGTAGTTCCACATCCGGGTGCCGCCGACGGCCGGGCCGCGGGCGGATGAGTGAACAGCGATAATAGCGCGCAGGCCGGTCTTTTCGTCAAAGACCGCGTGGACGCCTTCGTGGTTCGCGAAGGATGGGGAATCAAACAGCGTCATGCTCACTTGGGCGTCTCCCGGGGTATTTTTTATTTCGGCGGCTGATACGCCGGGACGCTTAACACGGCAAGCGTGGCGGTTTCGCGGCTGGGGGAGTCGGACGGTAGGGAGGCACGAAGCCACCGGCGCCCGCCGGGCCTCTACGGCCTACGACCTGCCGCCTCGCAAGGCCGGCAGCACCGACCTCGCCCCCGAGGGCAGCGGCGCGGCGGCGTCGCGCAGCCAGGCCTCGACGTCGCGGTACATGACCCCGGCCTGGAGGTCGCGGTTCAGGATGTGCCAGCCGTCCGGATAGAAGCCGGTGCGAAAGCCCGGCCGCTCCCCCGCGCGCTCCAGCGCCCGCCGCATCGGATCCGGCCGGATGACGTTGTCATTGGCCCCGTACAGCAACAGCGTCGGCGCGCGAATGTCGCCGAGCCGCAGCGACGCCGTCTCCATCAGGTCGACCAGACCGTACAGGGCGTCGAACCGGGTCGAGATCAGGCTGTTCGGGTCGCGATAGTTGCGGAACAGCTCCATCCGGTTATCCGAAGCCGGCAGGGCGCGAACCGCCCACTCCGGCGCATCGACCGCCCGGTCGCCCATGGCGCGCGCGGCGATCCACAGACCGGCGGAATTGACCGGCCCCTGCGCCGACCAGCCCCAGACGGCGGGCGCCAGCAGCACGACCCGATCGGCGTCCGGCGGCCGGTCCGAACCGAAGGCGGCGATCGCGACCGCCCCGCCCATGCTTTCGCCCGCGACGGCGATGACGGCGCGCGGATGGCGGGCCCGGGCCAGGGCGACGGCGGTGCGCAGGTCCTCGGTCATTCGCGCCTGCCCGGCCCAGACCCCGCGCCCCGGGGCCTCGCCGAATCCCCGCTGGTCGACGGCCCAGGTCTCGATCCCGCGCTCGGCCCACCACGGCCCGGCCAGCCGGAAGGAGGCCCGGCTGTCGTTCATGCCGTGCAGGGCGACAATGACCGCCCAGGGTTCGCCGGTCCCGGGCGTCCAGCGCGCCAGCGGCAGGCGCGCGCCGTCGTCCATCAGCAGGCTCCGCGCCTCCAGCGCCGGGCCGGCGAAGCCGGGCGGCGGGGTCAGCGGCGGCTGGATGGCCGGCGTGGCGCAGGCGGACAGGACGAAGACCGCGAACAGGGCTGCCAGCGAACGCATCATGCGCCGAGGATGCCACGCACCTGCTGGCGAAGACAGGGCAGGATCTCCGCCTCGAACCACGGGTTCCGCTTCAGCCACGCCGTATTGCGCCACGACGGATGCGGCAGGGGCAGGATGTCCGGTGCATACTCCCGCCACGCCCGCACCGTCTCGGTCATATTGATCTTCGCCCGATCGCCCAGCCCCCAGACCTGGGCGTAACCGCCCACCAGCAGGGTCAGTTCGACCCTGGGCAATTCGGACAGCAGGCGGGGCCGCCACAACTCGGCGCACCGCCGTGGCGGCGGATAGTCGCCGCCCTTCGGCGCCGTGCCCGGATAGCAGAAGGCCTGGGCGGCGACGCCGATGCGCGGGTCGGCATAGAAGGTCTCGTAGTGGACGCCCAGCCAGTCGCGCAGGCGATCGCCGGACGGATCGGTGAACGGCAGGCCGCTCTCATGAACGCGACGGCCGGGGGCCTGACCGCAGATCAGCAGCCGGGTCTCGGGGAAGACGCGGACGACCGGGCGTGGCGTGTGCGGCAGTTGGCCCAGGCAGGCCCGACAGGCGCGGATATCCGAAAGGATGGCGTCGAGGCTCATACACCCACCCTCCGCTCATCCCGGCGAAAGCCGGGACCCGGAGCTTTGGGTGACGGGCCCCTTCGATCCTGCCCGATCGCCGGTCCTGAAACGCCGGTGTCAGGCTGGACAGGACTGGGTCCCGGCTTTCGCCGGGATGAGCGGACCGGGGAGACCCTAGTCGTCATCGCCTTCAACGACCGGCGGCAGGGCCGCCAGGGCCGCGGCGGTCTCGGCCTCGGTCGGCAGGCGCAGGCGGATCACGCCCTTGAAGGCGTTCGGATCGATCGCCTTGCCCTTCTTGGTGATGGTCAGCTTGCCCTGACGCATCAATGCAAGGGCGCAGTGCCGCACCTTGGGCAGCATCCGCTGCCACTGCTCGGGCTGAAGATCCTTGGCCACATCGGCCGGTTCGATGCTCTTGCCGCCGACGCCCTTGGGGTCGGCCTTCGCCAGTTTTTCAAAGATGGCGGATTCGATGGGGTCGCTCATCGCGCCTATATGCTGCATTGCGAGAGCAATAAGAAGGCAAGGGTCGCATGGTCGAGAAAGTCACCGTCACCGAAGGCGAGTTCGCCGGCTGGCAAATGTACGACCTGCACGGCACCTTCGATCAGGTCGTCGGCCCCTTCTACTTCAAGCCCGATCCCGATGGCGGCATGCGCTGCGCCTTCCGCGCCGAGCCCAAGCACATGAACGCCGGCGACCGGATGCACGGCGGCTGTCTGATGACCTTCGCCGACATCGCCCTGTTCCAGACCGCCTATCAGGAGATGGAAGGCGCCTCGGGCGTGACCGTGTCGCTGGATTCCACCTTCATCGACGGGGCCTATGTGGGCGAACTGGTCGAGGCGACGGGCGAAGTGGTGCGCGCGGGCAAGAGCCTGATCTTCGTCCGGGGCCAGATCCACGCCGGCGAGCGGGTGCTGATGACGTACTCGGGGGTGATCCGGAAATTCCAGAAGCGATCGTAGACGCGGCGGGCGGGCGTCCGCCCGCCTCAGCCGTCGATAATATCCTGGAGGATCGCGGCCATCCGGTCGCACATCAATTCGCATTCGGCGGTCGTCAGGCCGTAGCCCCCGGTGATCTCGCGGCTGACCGCCATACCCATGATGAAGCCCGTGGCGAGCCGGGCGCGCACCGCGGCGTTCTCCCCGCCGACCCATTCCGCGAACGGATTGAAGAACCGCTCATTGCCGGTGCGCTGGACCAGCTCCATGGCCTTGGCGGAGCCGATCGAGCGCAGCAGGATCAGCAGGCCGCGCAGCTTGCTCTCGCTTTTGGCCTCGAAGATCGCCTCATGGGCGACGCGTCGCCCGAAATCATGGCGATCGCCGGTCATCAGATCCGCGCCGTTTTCACAGCTGTCCAGCACCGAGACGAACAGTTCTTCCTTGGACCCGAAATAGCGGGACACCAGGGCGGCGTCGACGCCGACGTCCCCGGCGACATCGCGCATGCCGACGTCGTCATAGCTCTCGCGCGCGAAACGATCGCGAGCGGCGGCCAGGATAGCGGCGCGGGTCGCCTCGGCGTTCCGGGGACGGGGCGCGACGTGGCAAAACAAATGGTGATCTCCGCAATAGCCCCAATAACCCTATGGCTTTGTCATCACCCTCGACAAGCGAAAGCGCGTCGGACCCGGGTCGGCGGCGGCCGCAAAGCGCCCCCGGCTTCGCACCGCAACAAGGGGGATTGACGCCGCCGGAAGTGTTCGCCACCGTAAGGGCACTCATCAAGACCGGCGGAGGGATAGGCCCTTTGATGCCGGGGCAACCTTCCGGGACTACCCAGTCCCGGAGATGGTGCCAACTCCTGCGAGGCCTCCCCGGAAGCCGCGAGAGATGAGTGAAGCGACGGCCCCCTCACGTCCGGGGACCGGCTGACTTCACGGGTCTGTCACGCACGAATTGGTTCGCCCCATCGGTTTCGCTGAGCGAGAGCGGAGCGGACCGTGGCGTCCACGAACTGGAACATCGACGAGGCGCCGGGACATGACGTCCGGGCCGCAATTCCCGAGGACTTCCGTCTGGAGTCGGGCCAGCGGCTGTCGGCGACGGAGGTCGTCGGCCGGCTGCATGGCTCCGAACCGGGTCCGCTGGTCGTGGTCGCGGGCGGCATCTCCAGCGACCGGTTCGCGGCGCGCTGGTGGTCCTGGGCCGTGCGACACGGCGGGCCGGTCGATCTGGACCGGGTGCGGGTGCTGGCCTTTGACCTCCTGCCCGGACGCGAGGATCCCGGCGTCACCCTGACCACCACCGATCAGGCGCGGCTGCTGGCCATCCTGCTGGACAGCCTTGGCGAGGCGCGGATCGACGCCTTTGTCGGCGCCTCCTACGGCGGTTGCATCGGCCTGGCCTTCGCGGTCGCCTTCCCCGCACGGGTCGGAGAGCTGGCGGTGATCTCCGCGGCCCACCGCACCCATCCCGCGGCCACGGCCCGGCGCGGGGTGCAGCGCCGCCTGCTGGCCTTCGCCCGTGACTGCGGCCGCGAAGCCGAGGGGATCGCCCTGGCCCGCGAACTGGCCATGACCACCTATCGCACCGCCGACGAATTCGCCCTGCGCTTCGCCTCAACTCCGCCCGCCGAGGCCGGCGGCCCCTATCCCGTCTGCGACTATCTGATCTCGCGCGGCGCCGACTATGCCGGGGCGACCAGCGCCGACCGCTGGATCACCCTGTCGGACTCCCTCGACCGTCACGCCATTGAGCCCGAGGCGGTGCGCTGTCCCCTGACCGTGATCGGCTTCACCTCGGACGGTCTGGCGCCGATCGAGGACAGCCGCGAACTGGCCCTCCGCGCGCCGAATCTGCGCCGCCTGATCGAGGCCCCGTCGATCTTCGGCCACGACGCCTTCCTGAAGGAACGCGAGCTGATCGGCCGCGCCCTCCACGACCTGCTCTCCCTCCTCACCCTCCTCCAGACCCGCGAGATCGCCGCATGACCTGTCCGTCCGACCCCCACCCCTGTACGACCGCCGCGCGCCATGGCGTGAACAATGACCCGGCGCACGGGGCGGTGATGCCGCCGATCTATCTGTCCTCGAACTACAGTTTCGACGGCCTCGACGGAAAACGGCGCTACGACTACACGCGCTCGGGCAATCCGACCCGCGACGTGCTCGGAGAGACGCTGGCGAAGCTCGAGGGCGGTTGCGGCGCGGTGGTCACGGCCACCGGCATGGCGGCGGTCGATCTGGCCCTGTTTTCCCTCGAGTCCGGCGACCTGCTGATCGCCCCGCACGACCTCTACGGCGGCACCCACCGGCTGTTGTCCGCTCGCGCGAAACGGGGCCATTTCGACGTCCGGTTCGTCGACCAGAACGACCCAGCCGCCCTGGACTCCGCCTTCGCCCTGAAGCCGAAATTGATCCTGATCGAGACCCCGTCCAATCCGCTGATGCGGGTGGTGGACGTGGCCGACATCTGCGCCCGGGCGCGCGCCGTCGGCTGCAAGGCGGCGGTGGACAACACCTTCCTGTCGCCGGCCCTGCAACAGCCCATCGCCCTCGGGGCCGACCTGGTGATCCATTCGACGACCAAATACATCAACGGCCATTCGGACGTGGTCGGCGGCTGCGTGGTGGCGAGGGACGCGGCCGATCTGGAACAACTGACCTGGTGGGCCAACTGCCTCGGCGTCACGGGTTCCCCGTTCGATTCCTGGCTGACCCTGCGCGGCGTCCGCACCCTGTTCGCCCGGATCGAGCGGCAGCAGGCGACGGCGCATCGGGTGGCCGAATGGCTGGCCCAGCAACCGGCGGTGCGCGCGGTCCACTATCCGGGTCTGACGTCCCATCCGGGCCATGCGATCGCCGCGCGGCAACAGTCGGGCTTCGGCGCCATGCTCAGTTTCGAACTGCACGACATCGCCGCCGTCCGCGCCTTCGTCGACAAGCTGGAGGTCTTCACCCTGGCCGAGTCGCTGGGCGGGGTCGAAAGCCTGATCGCCCATCCGGCCCTGATGACCCACGCGGCCATGACGCCCGAAGCCCGCCGCACGGCGGGGATCACCGACGGCCTGCTGCGCCTGTCCATCGGCCTGGAGCATGCCGACGATCTGCTGACCGATCTGGCCGCGGCGCTCCGGTCCGTGCCGCTTCCGCTCGCCGCCGAAGCCGCGTGAGGGAGACAGCCATGACCGCCCTGCCCCTTCCCCTGCCCGGCCCGCCGTCGGCGGGCCACGCGAGCCCTCCGTACACGGATGAGC
>CALRJO020000053.1:0-20755 GCA_943367565.1 Brevundimonas vancanneytii | reverse complement strand
GGGCGTCTTCCACGACCGGGCCAGCCGCTGATGCAGGAACAGGCGTGGGCCGGACCCGGCGGCCGCGTCCACCGCCTCGTCCAGCACCCGCGCGCACTCCAGTCTCAGGGTCTCGGCCGTGCGCGCCTTGGGGTCGGCGTCCTCCTCGGCCCGGCGGGCGAGGGCCGCGAACAATCTGGCCCGGATGGAGCCGCCGGGGACGGCGCCGACGCGCGGCCGTATCTCGGCGAAGGGATTGGCCGCCCGCGCGTCCCACAGGCGACGGGCCACATCCTCCAGCGTCGCCGTCTCGGCCAGCTGGGCCGCGTCCAGGCCGCGATAGAACAGCCGCCCGTCCGCGATCACCGTCAGCGACGAACAGACTTCGGCCTCGCCCCGGGTCGCGGCGCGCGAGGCGCGGACATGGGGGAGGGCCAAGGGGTCCTCGTCCACGACCTCGCCGCTCAGACGGGCGATGTCCTGGACGGCGTAGAGGCTGCGGCGCGGATCCGACGGGTCGGGCCGGGCGGCGATCCGGCCCCGGCTGACATAGGCATAGAGGGTCTGGGTCTTGACCCCGAGACGGGCCAGGGCCTCTCCGCGTCCGATCCACCGGACGGTCTCCATGGCTGGGTCGGCAGGCTCCAAAGTCGCAACCTCCGCAGGAGCGTCGGACTCCTGCCACTATCGGGCTCGCACCATGGGGCCGTTTCGTGACGATCCCGCTAACAGACTGATCAGCCTGACCTTGGCAGGGCGCGGGCTTTCCGCGACAAGGCGTCAATGACGTCCGCCGCCGCCACCCATGTTCTCCACGCCGAAGGCCATGCCGCCACCCGCGCCGTGACCCGGCTGTCGGTCGGTGTCGCCGTGGTGCTGATCGCGCTCAAGGCCTTCGCCCTGGGCGCCTCCGGCTCGGTGTCGATCCTGGCCTCGCTGGCCGATTCGGCCCTCGATCTGGTGGCGTCCCTGGGGGTGTTCTTCGCCGTGCGCTGGGCCGCCGCCCCCGCCGACGAGGACCACCGCTTTGGTCACGGCAAGGGCGAGGCGCTGGCCGCCCTGGTCCAGGCCGGACTGGTCTTCGCCTCGGCCCTGTTCATCGGCTGGGAGGCCGTCCAGCGCATCTTCGACCCCCGCCCGATCACCTCGGGATACTGGGGCGTTCTGGTCATCCTGATCTCGATCGCCCTGACCGGCTGGCTGGTCTGGATGCAGGGCCGCGCCATGCGCAGGAGCGGCTCAATGGCGATCGCGGCCGACCGCGCCCATTACGCCGGCGATTTGGCGGCCAATGGCGTCGTTCTGATCGGGGTGATCTCCGGATCCTTCCTGGCCGCCCCCGGCCTGGACGCCGCGGCGGGTCTGGTGGTCGCGGTCTGGCTGTTCTGGGGCGCCGTGGCGATTCTCAGGACCGCCGCAGACCATCTGGTGGACAAGGCCCTGCCGGATGCGGACCGGGTGGCCATCACCACGGCCGTCCTGGCCGATCCGCGCATATCGGGCGTACACCAGCTGCGGACCCGGATGGCGGGGTCCGTGACGATGATCCAGATGCATGTCGACCTCGAGCCGACCCTGACCCTGGACGCCGCCCACGCCATCGTGGTCGAGGCCGAGAACCGGTTGCTGGCCGTCTTCCCGCGCGCCGACATCCTGATCCACCCCGACCCGCGCGGCCGCGCCGAACGTCACGAGCCGGTCGGGCCGGAAACGCGTCAAGACAGCTAACGCAAGCTTAACGCCCGCCGGTGCATGCAAACGGCCATGTCGGCTTGCGTCCTGTACCATTTCGCCTTCGATCCCGGCTCGCGCGCCGTGCGGCTGGCGCTGGGCGAAGCCAGGAAGCCTTTCACCGAGACGCTGGTTCGTCCCTGGGAGACCGACTGCCCGGTCGCCGGGTTGAACCCCTCGGGAATGCCGCCGGTGCTCAAGGTCACCGAGGACAGCCGGTCGCTGACACTGTGCGAACCCGCCGCCATCCTGGGGTGGCTCGAGGACGGCTCGCGCGAACCCTTCCTGATGCCGACCGATCCCGCCGAGCGCGCCGAGACGCGCCGCCTGGTCGGCTGGTTCGACCGTCGCTTCACCGACGAGGTCAACGCCGTCCTGCTCCACGAACGGATGGAGAAGCCCCTGCTGCGTCTGGGATCACCCGACGCCCGCGCCTTGCGCGCCGGGCGCGAGGCGCTGAAATCGCACCTCGCCATGCTGGAGGACCTGCTGTCGAGCCGGGACGCGCTGGCCGGCCGCCGGGTCGGGCAGGCCGACTTCATCGCGGCGTCCCATCTGTCGGTCCTGGACTATTTCGGCGAGGTCCCCTGGGCCAACTGGCCGGGCCTGAAGACCTGGTACATGAAGCTGAAATCCCGCCCCTGCTTCCGGCCCTTGCTGGCAGACCGCTTCCCGGGCGTTCACGCCTCCGCCTGGTACGCTGACCTGGATTTCTGATTTCACCGGACGGGGCGGTGTGGGAGAGAGGGCCATGCTGGCCGATCCCCGCAGTCATATCCGAGACAGCGCCGCCGCCCTCGGCTTCGACGCCTGCCGGTTCGCCTCGGCCTCTGAGCCGTGGAGCGCCGGCGAGCGGCTGGCGCATTTCGTCGAGGCGGGGCGGCACGGCGACATGGGCTGGATGGAGACGACTCTGGAGCGCCGAGCCCATCCCACCGCCATGTGGGACGGCGCCCGCACCGCCATCGTGCTCGGCCTCAACTACGGTCCCGAACACGACCCCCTGCCCGAAATGGCCGACCGTTCAGCCGGCTACATCTCGGTCTACGCCCGCGGCGACGATTATCACGAGGTCATCAAGGGCCGGCTGAAGACGCTGGCGGGCCAGATCGCCGCCCGCACCGGCGAGGACGTCAAGGTCTTCGTCGACACGGCCCCGCTGATGGAGAAGCCCCTGGCCCAGCGCGCCGGCCTGGGCTGGCAGGGCAAACACACCAATCTGCTCAGCCGGACCCACGGCAACTGGCTGTTCCTCGGCGTCATCCTCACCGCCGCCGAGCTGGAGCCGGATCCGCCCGAGGGCGACCATTGCGGCACCTGCACCGCCTGTCTCGACGTCTGCCCCACCCACGCCTTCCCGGCCCCGTTCCAGCTCGATGCGCGCCGGTGCCTGTCCTATCTGACCATCGAATTCGCCGGCCCCTGGCCGGTCGAGTTCCGCCTCGCGACGGGCAGCCGCATCTACGGCTGCGACGACTGTCTGGCGGTCTGTCCGTGGAACAAATTCGCCGCCGCCTCGCGGGAATCACGCGTTCAGGCCCGCGAGGCCCTGGTCTCCCCCCGGTTGGCCGACCTGGCCGCCCTGGACGACGCTGCCTTCCGCGCGCTGTTCTCGAAGAGCCCGGTCAAGCGGATCGGCCGCGACCGGTTCGTGCGCAATGTCCTCTACGCCATCGGCAACAGCGGCGACGCGGGGCTGATCCCGGCGGCCGAGCGGCTGCTGGACGATCCGGACGCCGTGGTGCGCGACGCGGCTGAATGGGCGGTGGAGCGGCTGAGGCCGGCAAGGTAGCGCGTTCTCCCTCCCCTTCATGGGGAGGGACGGCGGAGCGCAGCGGAGCCCGGGTGGGGAACGCCAGTCCCGCACCGGCGGCGCCGGGCTTCAGACTTCCCCACCCGGATCGCTGCGCGATCGCCCTCCCCACTTCGGGGGAGGGAGAACGTTTGCATCCTACCCCAGCGCGATCGGTCCGCCGCGGTCGCCGCCCGGCACCGGCGCGACTTCCAGCAGCTTGAGCCGGAACACCATCAGCGAATTCGGCGGAATGCCCGGCCGGCCCTGTTCCCCATAGCCGAGGGCGGGCGGCACATAGACCAGCCATTCGTCCCCGACCTTCATTTGCTGCAGGGCCTCGGTCCAGCCCGGCACCACCTCCCCGGGGGTGGTCACATAGGGGGCGCCGCGGCTGAACGAGCTGTCGAACACCGTCCCGTCGGTCAGGGTGCCCTCATAGTCCACGCGCACCAGATCGTTGCGGTCGGGGCTTACGCCGCCTGCCGGGCCCGAACGGATGACCTTGTACTGGACGCCGGACGGCAAGGTCCGCACGCCTTCGGCCCGGGCGTTGGAGGCCAGGAAGAATTCGGCCGCGCGCAGGTTCTGGGCCGCGGTCTCGTCCGGCGCCGCGGGCGCGCGATCGCAGGCGGCCAAAGATCCGGCCAGAAGCGCGACCATCGCCAGCGCCGTCGCGCCCCTAGCCCATCCGTAGTTCATATCCCGCCTCTTCCAGTCCATGTCTGATTTCGATGGCGTGGGCCTCGCCGCGGGTCTCGACCATGATGTCGAACTCCGCGCCCTTGGCCGGCACGTCCAGCGCCAGCCGGTTGTGCACCACGTCGATGATATTGCCGCCCAGTCCGCCAATGACCGCGCTCATCTTGGACAGCATGCCCGGCCGGTCGTCGCCGAGTATGCGATAGACGATCATCTTCTTCTCGCGAACCAGCTCGCGGTTCAGCACCACGGCCAGCATCCGCGCGTCGATATTGCCGCCGCACAGCACCAGCCCGACCTTCATGCCCCGGAACTTGTCGGGATACGCCAGCAGGGCCGCCAGCCCGCCCGCGCCCGCGCCCTCGGCGACCGTCTTCTCCAGCGTGGCGTAATAGGCCACGGCTGTCTCGAAATCCGCCTCCTGACAGACCAGAACCTCCTCGACCAGCGGGTCGGCGATGGCGAAGGGGATGTCGCCCACGGCCTTGATGGCGATGCCCTCGGCGATGGTCTGGCCGCCGCATTTCGGCGTCTCGCCGCGCCGTTTGGCGCTGAACGAGGGATACATGGCCGCCTCGACGCCGAAGATGCGGATGTCCGGCTTCATCGCCTTGGCCGCCACCGAACAGCCGGCGATCAGGCCGCCGCCGCCGATGGGGATGATGAGGCAGTCGAGGTCGGGCGCGTCCTCGAGAAACTCGACAGCGCAAACACCCTGACCGGTGACAATCCCCTCGTCGTCGAAGGCCGAGACGAAGACGAAGCCCTCGGTGTCGCGCAGCCGGTGCGCCTCCTCGGTCGAGCCGGAGAAGTCGAGGCCCTTGATCACCACCGTGGCGCCGTGCGCCCGGGTGCCGTCAGCCTTCACGAAGGGGGTGCCCTCGGGCATGACGATGGTCACTGGCACGCCCAGCCGGGCGCCGTGATAGGCGAGAGCCTGGGCGTGGTTACCCGCGCTGGCGGCCACCACGCCGCGTTTGCGCTCGTCCGGCGTCAGTTGCAGCAGCCGGTTCAGGGCCCCGCGCTCCTTGAAGCTGCCGGTGAAATGCAGATTGTCGAACTTGACCCAGACTTCGGCGCCGGTCAGCTGCGACAGGCGTCGCGAATAACGCACCGGCGTACGGTCGACCTGGCCGGCGATGCGGTCGCGGGCCGCCAGAATGTCGTCAAACGTGACTGTCATTGATCGTCCCTATAGCCGGTCTGAAGCGATTTCGGTTCGGATGTTCCTGCATCCGAACCCAGAACATCGCTCCAGCATCCAGCCGGCTTGATGCGCGCTTTTGGCCCACGGCCCGATGCGCCGCAACCTTGACCTTATGTCGGCGTTGAGCGTCTGATCGGGACGTTCGACCCGCACCCCTGACGGAGAGAGCCTCTATGTCCGCCCGCCACCTGATCCTTCTCGTCGCCGCCGGCGCCGCACTGGCGGCCTGCGAGACCGTGCCGATGGGCGACTACGGCCCGGGCGCAGGACCGTCGGCGGCCGCCTTCAACCCCGGGGACTTCGCCTGGTCGACCCACCCCGGGCGCGGATCGATCGACGGGCGGGTCGCTTTCAGCCGCGACGGTCAGTCCTTTGACTGCACGGGCTCGGTGGCCCTGACGCCGGACACCCCCTACACCCGCGCCCGGTTCCGGACCCTGTACGGCTCGACCGACCGGGCCGCCATCCCCGAGGCCGTGGTGCGCGCCCGCACCGTGCCCGATCCCAACGCCGACTATCGCTCCTTCGTCCGCTCGACGACCTGCCAGAACGGCCGTTTCGAATTCACGGGACTCCCGGACGGGGACTGGTTCATCATCACCCCCGTAAGCGCCGGCGGGGACCGCATCGTCCTGATGCGTCACATCGGCACCCGCGGCGGTCGCGTGTCCGTCACCCTGTAAGAGCCTCGCCTGCCAGTGCCTGTTGTCTTTGGGGCCGCGTATCGGGCCGCTTCGGAGAGTTAACCATGGTCCGCCTCGCCCTGATCGCCGCCGCCGGCCTGACCCTGGCCGCCGCCCCCGCCGCCGCACAGAGCTGGGGGGGGACCTATGACGGCGGCTATCGGAGTGGGGACAGCTATCGCGCCCATGACGGCTATGGCGAGCGTCCCTACTACAGCGGTCATGGCGACCGGTCGTACGACGACGACTACGGTTCGCGCCGCTCCAACGCCGTCCCGTCGAATTTCGACTGGCGCAGCCAGCTGGATCGGCCGGGCGACTATCGCTGCGACCAGTTCTGGGACGCCGGCCGCGATGACTGCGGCGCCCGATGGCGTGACCAGCGCCATCGCGCCAGCCCCCAGGCCCGGCGCGACTATCGCCAGCTCGCCGGCTACGGAGGCGGGTACGGCCACGGGCGGTACGGCTACTCGAACCGCCGGGGCTACGGCTCGGCTTACAACTACGGCCACGCTCAGGGATCGACGACCTTTCATGGGGCCTACGGCCGGCCTGACCATGTCTATCCGGGCGGCGGGGTCAGCTACGGCGGCTACGGCGGCGGTTATGGCGGCGGGTACAGCAGCGGCCACGGGTCGCGGTCCGACTGGTGCCGCGCCAACTACCGGTCCTATGACCCGCGCACCGGCTACTACCGCGCCTACAGCGGCCGGCTGATCTACTGCGGCTGAGGGCAGGCCGCGCTCAAGTCGCGAGACGCCGCGCGTCGAGCGATAGCGCCCGCCAAACGACGCTCATCCGATCACGGATCAGTGGATAACCGTCGTTCGCCATTGTTTCGCCTTGTCGGACCCGCTTCGGTCCCCCTGACCCGCACAGGGGCGGTGGATCAGGGAGCGCGTTAATGTCCCAGCACAATATTTCCGGCTCGGAGGTCTTCGGACCCAAGCCCGGCGTCATGGTCCGGTCGGTCAAGACCAGCGGCCTGCGCCGTCAGCGCGCCGCCCGCACCTGGGCGGCCTTCATCGCCGGCGCGGTCGTCGCCGTTGTCGGCGGCGCGATCGCAATGGCGGCGATCTTCGGGCCCACGCTGTTCGGCTAACTCAAGTTTTTCCGCTCATTCCGGCGAAAGCCGGGATGAGCGGACAGAATTTTCTCATCAAGCCAGCCACACCATCCGCCGCGTCTCCGCCTCGGCCCCCCGCGCGCGGCTGAAGCCCTTGCGCACCTCGCCGGTGTAGAGGAAGCCCGCTTTTTCCAGCACCCGGCCTGACGCCGGATTGTCGCTGAAATGCCCCGCCATCAAGGCCCGGCGCCTCCACGCCCGGCTGGCCCAGGCCGTGGCGCCCTGCAACGCCTCGGTGGCGAAGCCCCGGCCCCAGAAGGGACGGGCGATCCAGTAGCCGACCTCGGGCGCCGGATCGGCGTCCTCGAACAGGCCGATGACCCCGACCGGGCCGTGATCCTCGTGTTCGATCAGAAAGGTCCGGGCGCGCGCCGGATCCTGCACCGCCACCTTCAGCACGAAGTCCTCGGCGTCCTCGATCCCGTAGGGATGCGGCATGCGCAGGGTCATGCGGGCGATAGCCGGATCATTGGCGAAGGCCGCCAGACGGGAAACGTCCTGCGCGCCCGGCGAACGCAGCACCAGGCGCCGCGTCTCGACGACGGGAGAGGGTTCAATCACGCACATGACACGGGCCTCGTTCGATCTGCCGCCTCCTTGGAGGGCTCGGGCGGCGTCGAGGCGGGGAAACGCAAACGGGGAGCCTGGTGATCCAGACTCCCCGCGGAAACTTGTCCCTGGTCCGGATCGCGGCTCTCGAGCCTTGCGCGATCCGGGTGTCAGTCGGTTCGCGCTACTCGGCGGCCATGGCCTGTTCGGTGGCCGGAAGAATCGACACGTAACAACGGCCGTTCGCCTTCTTGGTGAATTTCACCGCGCCGTGGGTGGTCGCGAACAGGGTGTGATCGCGGCCGAGGCCGACGTTGTCGCCCGGGTGGAAGGTGGTGCCGCGCTGGCGCACGAGGATGTTGCCGGCCAGCACCTGCTCGCCGCCGAACTTCTTCACGCCGAGGCGTTTCGACTCGGAGTCGCGACCGTTACGCGACGAACCACCGGATTTCTTGTGAGCCATGGGGCTGTCCTAACTCGTCTTTGTTCTTAGGCTTCGTCGGTCTTGGCGGGCTTGGCCTTGGGCGCGGCCTTCTTGGCGGCTGCCGGCTTCGCGGCGGCGGCTTCAGCCTTCGGAGCCGCGGCCTTCTTGGCCGGAGCGGCCTTGGCTTCGGTCTTCGGCGCGGCGTCGATCACCTTGGGCGACTTGGCCGGCTTGGCCTTGGCTTCGGTCGCTTCGACGCGCGGGGCCAGGCCGCGGGCGCGCAGGTTCATTTCGGCCTTGGTCATCAGCGAGGTCTCGCCGTCCCATTTGGCCTTTTCGCCGGCGCCGTCGATGCCGGTGATGCGCAGGACCGATTCCATCTGGCGGTGGCCGTTGGTGCGGCGATAGCCCTGACGGCGGGTCTTCTTGAAGATCTTGATCTTTTCGCCCTTGCGGGTCTCGACCAGGGTCGCGGCGACCGCGGCGCCGGCGATCAGGGGAGCGCCCAGGGTCACGCCCTTGTCGCCGCCCAGCATCAGCACGTCGCCGAACGAAACGTTCGAGCCGGCCTCGCCGTCGAGCTTCTCGACCACAATGACGTCGCCCGGTTGAACCCGGTACTGCTTGCCGCCGGTCTTGATCACCGCGTACATGTTGAAGCCTCAGCGAAACGCAAAAAGAATAAGCCCGACGGGGGACCCCCTCGGGCGAAGAGCGGCGACATAGACGCAGAGGGGTGTCCGAGTCAACGCGGACGGGCGAAAAAAGGGGGCTGCGCCGATCGCGTCGCGGAAATGAAACAGACCTCTCGACTGTTATAAGATAACACACTATGAGCGCCGGGATGACGCCGGCCGATTTCCAGCAACCCGTCCTCCTGTCCCTTCTCGGGGCGGGCTTCGCCACGGCCTTCCTGCACGCGGCCCTGCCGACCCACTGGCTGCCCTTCGTCCTGGTCGGGCGTGGCCAGCGCTGGACCTTGCCGCAGGTGCTCGGCGCCGTGACCGCCGCTGGCCTGGCCCATATCGTGACCACCGCCGTCGTCGGGGGCCTGATCGTCGCCGCGGGCCTGGTCATGGACCAGTGGATCTCCGGCCTTCTGCCGTGGGCCTCGGCCGGTTTCCTGTTCCTGTTCGGCGCCTTCTACCTGGGCCGCGCGGTCCTGCGCCCGGCGATCATGGCCGGCGGACCGTCCCTCGCCCTGTCCGAGCCGACCGTGTCCCACGCCGCCGCCTTCTGGGGGCTGGTGGTCATGATGGCCCTGTCGCCGGGCGAGGTGCTGCTGCCGATCTATCTGTCGCAGGCGACGCAGGGACCGCTGGTGCTGGCCGCCCTGACCCTGATGTTCGCCGCCGGCACCGTTGTGGGGATGGCGCTGTTCACCCTTCTGGCCCGCGCCGGATGGTCGGTGCTGCGGCTGGAACGCTGGGCCCGCTACGAAGGCGTCGTCCTCGGCCTCGCCCTGATTCTGATCGGGCTTCTCGTCATCCTGCGCCAGCACTAAGGATAGCCGCATGGCGCACGGCTCCCACGATCACGGTCATGACCACAGCCATGCGCACGGGCATGGGCACGACCATGGCCACAGCCACGCTCACGGACCGGGCGGCCACCACCACGGGCCGGTCGACACCGGCGACTGGCGCTACGCCGTCGGCCTGATCGTCAACCTGGCCTTCGTCGCCGTCGAGTTCGGCGCGGGAGTCTTCAGCGGCTCGACCGCCCTGATGGCCGACGCGGGCCATAACCTGTCCGACGTTCTCGGTCTGGCCATGGCCGGGGGCGCGGCCTGGCTGGCGCGACGGGCCAGCGGGTCGCGGAACACCTACGGCTACGGCAAGGCGACGGTGCTGGCGGCCCTCGGCAACGCCCTGCTGCTGATCTTCGCCTGCGGGGCCATCGCCTTCGAGGCCGTCCGGCGTCTGGCCGAGCCCGCCCCGGTGATGAGCGGGCTGATCATGATCGTCGCCGCCATCGGCTTCGTCATCAATCTGGGCACCGCCCTGCTGTTCATGCGCGACCAGCACAGCGACCTGAACGCCCGTGGGGCCTATCTGCACATGATGGCCGACGCCGCCGTCTCCATCGGCGTGGTCATCGCCGGCGCCGTGATCATGTTCACCGGCTGGTCGATCATCGACCCGTTGGTCAGTATCGTCATCGTGGCCGTCATCCTGATCGGGACCTGGGGCCTGCTCAAGGACTCGGTCAATCTGGCGCTGGACGCGGCCCCGCGCGGCGTGGACGTCGACGCGATCCGCGCCGCCTTCCTGTCCCTGCCCGGCGTCACCGCCGTGCACGATCTGCATGTCTGGGGCCTGTCGACCACCGAGACGGCGCTGACCGCCCACCTGTGCCACGACCGTCCCGACGCGGACGCCCTTCTGGTCGAGGCGCAGGCCATGGCGCGGGGCACGTTCCGCATCCGCCACACCACCCTGCAGCTGGAAGCCGGACCGCTGGCCGACTGTCCGACCTGCTGATTTGCTTTCGTCATCCTCCGGCAAGGAGCGAAGCGACGCAGACCGGGGGACCCAGCGGCGCCGAAGGCGATCTGTTCAGGCAGGCTGAATCCCTTCGCCCGGCGCTGTGACAGATTCGCGCTCTCGCGCGCCGCTGGGTCCCCCGGTCTCGCTTCGCTCGCCGGAGGATGACGAAAGCAGGATGGGTCGGCCTTTCGCCGCCGCCTCCCACGCCCTAGATGAGCCCCATGTCAGACAAGATCCCCGTCACCGTCCTCACCGGCTACCTCGGCGCCGGCAAGACCACCCTGCTGAACCGCATCCTCACCGAGGACCACGGCAAGCGCTACGCCGTCATCGTCAATGAGTTCGGCGAGATCGGCATCGACAACGACCTCGTCGTCGGCGCCGACGAGGACGTGTTCGAGATGAACAACGGCTGCGTCTGCTGCACCGTGCGCGGCGATCTGATCCGCGTCGTCGCCGGCCTGATGAAGCGTCAGCGTCCCGGCAAGCCCGCCTTCGACGCCATCATCGTCGAGACCACCGGCCTGGCCGATCCCGGCCCGGTGGCCCAGACCTTCTTCGTCGACGAGGACGTCAAGGCGAAGACGCAGCTGGACAGCGTCACGGCGCTGGTCGACGCCAAACACGTCATGGCCCGGCTGGACGACTCGAAGGAGGCGCGCGAACAGGTCGCCTTCGCCGACCGCATCATTCTCAACAAGACCGACCTCGTCACCGAGGCGGAGCTGGTCGAGGTCGAGCGCCGCCTGCGCCGCCTGAATCCGCTGGCCCCGATCACCCGCGCCGAACGCGCCAATGTGCCCCTCGATCAGGTGCTGGGTCTGGGCGGCTTCGACCTCGACCGTATCCTCGACATCAATCCCGAGTTCGCCAACCCCGCCCACGGCGAGGCCGGCCACGTCCACGACGAACACTGCGGCCACGACCACCACGATCATGACCACGCACATCACGATCACGACCATGATCATTCCCATGGCGCGCGCGGTCATGCCCACGAGGACGACATCAAGGGCATCTCCCTGTCGCTCGAGCGGCCGATGGACGGGACGAAATTCACCGCCTGGCTCGACCGGCTGCTGGGCGAGCAGGGCCAGAACATCCTGCGCGCCAAGGGCATCATCGACGTCAACGGCGAGGACCGCCGCCTCGTCTTCCAGGCCGTGCACATGATCCTCGAGGGCGACCTTCAGAAGCCCTGGGGCGCCAACGAGCGCCGCTGGTCCCGCGCCGTCTTCATCGGCCGCGACCTCGACGAGGCGGCGCTGAAGGCCGGGTTCGAGGCCTGCGCGGCGTGAGAACCAGCAGTTTCGACGCCCAGATAACCGCCATCGTCTTCGACGCCGAAGGCGCGATCTTCGCGCTCGGCGACGGCTCGGTCCGGTTCGAGGGCGGCGCGTTCAGCGCCGCCCATGACGGGGCGATCCTGTGCGCCGTGGCCCACCCGTCCGGCGCCGGCGTGGTCACCGGCGGCGACGACGGCCGTCTGGTCTGGCACCGGCGCAGCGAGGCCGGGGT
The DNA here is from genome assembly GCA_943367565.1 of Brevundimonas vancanneytii. Classification (GTDB taxonomy): domain Bacteria; phylum Pseudomonadota; class Alphaproteobacteria; order Caulobacterales; family Caulobacteraceae; genus Brevundimonas; species Brevundimonas vancanneytii_C. Next base: position 8,555 of record CALRJO020000053.1, on the reverse strand, counting down.
GCTGGCCACCGCGAAAGGCCAGTGGATCGACGCCGTCGACGCCTCGGTCGAAAGCGGCCTGATCGCCTTCTCGGCCGGCAAGACCCTTTCGGTCGTCGATGCGAAGGACGCCGGCTTCCGCCGCGACTTCCAGCACGAGCGCACCGTCTCCGGCGTGGCCTTCGAGCCCAAGGGCCGGCGCATCGCGGCCTCGACCTATGGCGGAGCGGCCCTGTGGTTCGCGCGGATCGCCGAACAGAAGCCGACCTTCCTCAAATGGGCCGGGTCGCACATCGCCGTGACCTTCTCGCCGGACGGCGCCTTCGTCGTCACCGCCATGCAGGACGCCCAGCTGCACGGCTGGCGCCTGAAGGACCAGAAGAACATGCGGATGGGCGGCTATCCGTCCAAGGTCCGGGCGATGAGCTTCCTGTCCAACGGACAGCTGCTGGCCACGGCGGGCGCCTCGGGCGCCGTGCTGTGGCCGTTCGTCGGCGCCAACGGTCCGATGGGCCGCGAGGCCACCGAGATCGGCTTCGACGAGGGCAGTCAGGTCGCCCTGGTCGCCTCGCGGCCGAAACACGGCCTGCTGGCCGCCGGCCTGAACGACGGCCGCGTCTGGCTGGCCGATCCGGCCGGTCAAGGTCTGAATTTCCTCAAGGCCGAACGCGGCGCCCCGATCACCGCCCTGGCCATGAGCCCCGACGCCCGCCGCGTGGCCTGGGCCGACGAGGACGGGAACGCCGGGGTGGCCGAAGCAGGCTAGCGCCTTCCCGCGGCAAGCGTCACAGTGACCTCACAGGAGGAAAGACGATGAACGCTACGCATACAAGCCTGTCCAGGCGGTCTCTTGTCCAGTGGGCCTTTGCGGCGCCGATCACGGCCCTCGCGGCTCCGGCCCTCGCAGGCGCCGATCCCCACGTCGGCCAAAGCGGTCTGACGCCCGATGAGGCGCTGGAGCGACTGCGCCAGGGCAACCAGGCCTTTGCATCGGATCACCCGCTCCCCCTGAGCCTGGGCGGAGAGCGTCGGCACGCGCTCGCCGCAGGCCAGGCACCCTTCGCCGTACTGGTTTCCTGTTCGGACAGCCGCGTACCGCCCGAGATCGTCTTCGGCCGCGGACTGGGCGAATTGTTCACGATCCGCGTCGCCGGCAACACCATCGACACCACGGCTCTGGGCTCGATCGAATACGCCGTCGAGCATCTGGGCGTGCCCCTTGTCGTGGTCATGGGGCACGAGCGTTGCGGCGCCGTTTCGGCGGCCGCCGAGGTGGTGGAACGGAACGCCCATTTCCCCGGCGCCGTGGGGGCGATGCTCCAACCCATCATCCCGGCCGTCCTCTCGGCCCAGGCCGCCCATCCCGAAGGCGACCTCGTGGACCGGTCCGTGCGCGAGAATGTTCGCCAGGTGGTCCAGCACCTGCGGGAAACCGCCTCGCCCGCCCTGCTGGAGCGACAGGCCAGCGGTGATCTGCGCATCGTCGGCGCTCGCTACGATCTGGACGACGGCGTCGTCGACTTCTTCGACACCGGCGAGGCTTGACCGTTGTCTACGGCGAGCGACTCCGAACGCGGAAAACGCCGCCCCCTCCTGACCCTGTTCCTGCTGCTGATCCTGCTGGGTTCGAGCAGCGTCGTGATTCAGCGATTCCTGGCCCCGCCGACGACCTTTCTGATGGTCAGCCGCGCCCTCAGCGGCGAAGGACTGTCCTATCGCTGGCGGTCACTGGACGACATCTCGCCCCGGCTGGTCCAGGCGGTGATCGCGTCGGAGGACTCGACCTTCTGCGCCCATCGCGGCTTCGACATGAAGGCCATCGAGAAGGCGCTGAAGGCCAATGAGCGCGGCGGCCGGATCCGCGGCGGCTCGACCATCAGCCAGCAGACCGCCAAGAACGCCTTCCTCTGGCCGGGCCGCGATTGGGTCCGCAAGGGACTGGAAGCCGGCTACACCGTCGCCATCGAGACCGTCTGGGGCAAGCGGCGGATCATGGAGATCTATCTCAACGTCGCCGAATGGGCTCCCGGGGTCTACGGCGCCGAGGCCGCCTCGCAGCACTGGTTCGGCAAGTCGGCGGCCGATCTGAGCGCCCGTGAGGCCGCCCGCCTCGCCGCCATCCTGCCCTCGCCCCGACGCTACAACGCCGCCTCGCCGGGCCCCTATGTCCGCCGCCGCGCCTCGCGCATCCAGGCGGCCATGGGCACGGTGCGCGAACAGGGGCTGGCGGCCTGCGTCCTCGGCTGACGCCCGGCCCAACGGCCCAGCTTGACGCAGCCGCCTCCCTCCCCTCACCTGCGCGCCGAACGACGCGGGGAACGCCGCGCAAGGAGGACCGCCCCATGAAACGCACCCTGATGACCGCCGCCGCCCTCGGCGCCCTGGGCCTCGGCCTGACTGCCTGCGCTGCCCTCGGCATGAACGGCGCCGAAGCGTCGGAAAGCGCCATGATCGCTCCGGCCGTCCAGGCCGCGACCGCCGAAGCCGCCGTCGCCTTCGTCGCCGACGCCGAGACCAGGCTGGCCGCCCTGAGCGAGGAGGCCGCGCGCATCCAGTGGACACGCGCCACCAATATCACCTTCGACACCATGTGGCTGGAGAGCCGGATCAACGCCGAATACACCGAACTGCAGGTCGAGCTGGCCAATGGCGCGGCCCGCTTCAACGACGTCGAGGTTCCCGCCGATGTCCGCCGCAAGCTGAACCTGCTGCGGCTCGGCATCGTCCTGCCGGCCCCCAACCGCCCCGGCGCCGCGAGCGAGCTGGCCGACATCACCACCCGACTGGATTCGACCTACGCCACCGGAAAGTTCGAATACCAGGGCCGCCAGATCACGCTGGAGGACGCCTCCGCCCTGCTGGCCACGACCCGCGATCCGGCCGAGGCCCGCGCCCTGTACGAAGGCTGGCGCACGATTTCCCCGGTCATGGCCGACGACTACGCCCGCATGGTCGCCATCGCCAATGAGGGCGCCGCCGAGCTGGGCTTCGCCGACACCGGCGCCATGTGGCGCTCCGGCTATGACATGGAGCCGGACGCCTTCGCCGCCGAGACCGACCGGCTGTGGGCGCAGGTCAAACCCTTCTACGAAAACCTGCACTGCTATGTGCGCGGACGTCTGAACGATCGCTACGGCGACGCCGTCCAGCCCGACAGCGGCCCGATCCGCGCCGACCTGCTGGGCAATATGTGGTCGCAGCAGTGGGGCAATATCTATGATGTCGTGGCCCCGGCGACGGGCGGCGCCTCCAGCTACGACATGACCGAGCGGCTGGTCGCCTCCGGCTATGACGCGCGCAAGATGGTCGAGACCGGCGAGGGCTTCTACGTCTCCATGGGCCTGCCCGCGCTGCCGCAGACCTTCTGGGAACGCAGCCAGATCACCCGCCCGCGCGACCGCGAGGTGGTCTGCCACGCCTCGGCCTGGGACCTCGACAACCTCGAGGACATCCGCATCAAGATGTGCACCGAGGTCAACGCCGAGGACTTCTACACCGTCCACCACGAGCTGGGTCACAACTACTACCAGCGCGCCTACAAGGATCAGCCCTTCCTGTTCAAGAACGGCGCGAACGACGGCTTCCACGAAGCCATTGGCGATTTCGTCGGCCTGTCAGCCCTGACCCCCACCTATCTCAACCAGATCGGCCTGCTGGAATCCGTGCCCGGCGAGGCGGAGGACATCCCCTTCCTGCTCAAGATGGCGCTGGACAAGATCGCCTTCATGCCGTTCGGCCTGATGGTCGACCGCTGGCGCTGGGGGGTGTTCAACGGCGAGACCAGCCCGGCCGAATACAATGACGCCTGGTCGGCGAATATGCTGCGCTACCAGGGCCTCGTCCCGCCGGGACCCCGGCCGGCCAACGCCTTCGATCCGGGCGCCAAATACCATATCCCCGGCAACACGCCCTATACCCGCTACTTCCTGGCCCACATCTACCAGTTCCAGTTCCACCGGGCCGCCTGCGAACAGGCCGGCTGGACCGGGCCGCTGCATCGCTGCTCCGTCTATGGCAACACCGAGGTCGGGACGCGATTCAACGCCATGATGGAGATGGGCCAGTCGCGGCCCTGGCCCGAGGCCATGCAGGCCTTCACCGGCCAGCGGGAGAACGACGCCTCGGCCGTGGCCGCCTATTTCGCCCCGTTGAACACCTGGCTGACGGCCCAGAACCGCGGCAAGGACTGCGGCTGGGAGGCCTGACGCGGGCGGTGGAGGGGACGGTCCACCTCCTGTCCATTAACCTTTGGCGTTGGGCCTTCTCTTAACCAGCCTGGTCCATTTTCACCCGGACAAGCGTGGGCGGATTGCGCCCGCGGCTGACGGCGGGCGCGGCGATGGGGCTGAAAACCTGGATTGACGGCGTGGGACGGGGTCTGCGTGCCTTTGCGCGCGGCATGGCCGACGATGCCCGCGGCAATGTCGCCATGCTGTTCGGCCTCAGCCTGCCGGTGCTGATCCTGATGACCGTCGGCGGGGTCGATATCCATCGCGCCTCGACGGTGCGGGTGAACCTGCAGGATGCGCTGGACGCCGCGGCTCTGGCGGCCGCCCGGTCGCCCTATAGCGACGCGGCCGACATCCAGAGGGTCGGCCTGACATCGCTACGCGCCAACCTCAAGGCCTATCCCGAGATCACCCTGCGCGAGGCCGACACCAGTTTCGTGCTGAACGACGACAATGTGGTGGTCGCCAGTTCCAGGGTCGATGTGAAGACCTTGGTCGCCAACATCTTCCTGCCGCCGTACGGCAAGTTCATGGACGACTATCTGCCGGTCGGGGCCCATTCCGAGGTCGATCGGTCATCCAAGAATATCGAGGTCGGACTGGTGCTCGACATCACCGGCTCAATGTCCGGCCAGCGGATCATCGACCTCAAGGCGGCGGCGACCCAGCTCGTCGATATCGTGGTCCAGGATGTCCAGACGCCCTTCTACACGCGGATGGCGATCATCCCCTATTCGATGGGGGTCAATCTCGGCTCGTACGCCAACAATGCCCGGGGAACTCCCACCGGCGCCCAGTCCATCTCGGCGGCGGCGTGGACGACAGGCTCCTCCAGATCCATCAGCGGCATCACCCGCGCCAGCCCCGGGGTGGTGACCTCCAGCTCCCATGGGTTCGTCACCGGTGACTGGGTCTGGATCAGCGGCGTCAGCGGCATGACCCAGATCAACGACCGCGCCTTCCGCGTGGTGAGGATCAACACCAGCTCCTATTCCCTGCAAGCCTGGAACGGCTCCAGCTGGTCGGCGGTCAACACTACCTCCGGGAATGGCTACAGCGCCTACAGTTCCGGCGGGATCGCCCGGAAATGCCTGGTTTCCGATTGCTCGGTCCGGGTCACAGCCAACACCCACGGCCTGAACGATGGCGAAGGGGTCTACATCACCGGGGTCAACGGCATGACCCAGATCAACAACCAGCCCTACATTATCGACAGAATTGACGACCATACCTATTCGATCGGCGTGAACGGCGCGAACTGGGGAACCTATTCCTCTGGCGGATCCAGCTGGTGCGGCCGGGACACCTGCCAGTGGCGGGTTTTCACCAACCCGTCCGGCACGCTCCGCGCGCTCGAGATCAGCACCTGCGTCAGCGAACGCACCGGAGCCCAGGCCTATACCGATGCCGCCCCCGGCGCCTCGGCCCGGGTCGGGCGGAACTATCCGGCGTCCTCCGGGAACCCCTGTCCGTCGGCGACCATCCTGCCGCTCAACAGCAACAAGACGACGCTCAAATCCCTGATCAGCGGTCTGACCGTCACCGGCTCCACCGCCGGCCAGATCGGCATGGCCTGGGGCTGGTATACGGTGTCGCCGAACTTCAACACCCTGTGGCCCAGCAGCCCGGCCGGCGCCTATTCGCCCGAGGACACCCTGAAGGCGGTCATCATCATGACCGACGGTGAGTTCAACACCCCCTACAATAGCGGTGTGATTGCCCAGAACGCGGGCGCCGGATCCGGTGGAACGGGCGACAAGATCAATCAGAACGCCACCAACGGCGACCCGTTCGCCCAGGGCGCGGCTCTGTGCAACGCCATGAAGGCCCAGGGGGTCATCGTCTACACCGTCGGCTTCCAGATCTCGGCGGGCGGCAATGCCGCCAACCTCCTCGCGAACTGCGCGACCAGCCCGGCCCATGCCCATCTGCCGACCAGCGGATCCGACCTCTCCGAGGCCTTCGCCGCCATCGGTCGCGACATCACCAAGCTGAGAATCTCCCGCTAGCGGACTCAGATCAGCCGGATTTCCCTGAGCCGTTCGGTCAGGAAGTCCTCGGCCATGATCGCCTTGCCGGCGTAGCGGTCGGGGTTCTCCGCCGAGACCATGCCCGGCAGGGTCTCGATGACGAAGTCCGGGTTGAAATGCAGGAAGAACGGCGTCGAATAACGGGCGAAACTGGCCCGCTCCGGCGCGGGATTGATCACCCTGTGGCTGGTCGACGGCAGGACGTGGTTGGTCAGCCGCTGCAGCATGTCGCCGATATTGACCACCAGCGCTCCTGGCGGCGGCGCGATGTCCAGCCACTCGCCGTCGGCGTCCTTCAGCTGCAGACCCGCTTCCTCGGCGCCCAGCAGCAGGGTGATGACATTGATGTCCTCATGCGCCCCGGCCCGCACGCCTGACGCGCCCGCCGGCACGGGCGGATAGTGCAACATCCGCAGGATCGAGTTGCCCATCTCGACCTTGTCGTCGAAGAAGTCGTCGCCCAGTTCCAGATAGCGGGCGATGGCGCGCAGGATCTTCGCGCCCAGTTGGTCCATGGCCACGAACATGCCGTAGAGGTGCGTCCGGAAGCCCTCGACCTCGGTCGGCCAGACATTGTCGCGCATATATTTGCGATAGGGATGGCCCTCGGGCAGGTCGCGACCGACGTGCCAGAACTCCTTCAGATCGACGGTGGCCGCGCCCTTGGCCGCCTCGACGCCGAACGGGGTCAGCCCTCGCGCGCCGCCCGTACCCGGCTGGTGGTACCGGCGCTTGGTCTCTTCCGGCAGGGCGAAGAAGGCCTTGGTGTCGGCCACGGCGGCGTCGATCACCGTCTCGTCCAGCCCATGGTCGGCGATGACCGCGAAGCCGTAGCGTTTGAACGACGCGCCCAGTCGATCAGCGAAGGCCTGGAAATCGGCGTCATACAGCCTCATCGAGACCGGCTCGATCGCCTTGCGGCCGGGGGTCGCGGTTTCCGGGTTCAGGGTCTCGCTCACGTCGGGGCCTCATCATTCTGGGAATGGCGGTTCCATACGCCCTAAGGCGCGACCTTGGCAAAGCCGGGGCCTGTCCGAACGCCGCCATGGACGTTCAGGTGCGGTACAGGTGGGAACCTTCACCGTAAGGTCGCGTTTCGGCGCCAGATACAATTTTCACAGACAGGGATACCCCTCATGCGCAGCAAGCTGCTTCTCACCGGCGCGACGGTCGCCATTCTGCTCGGCGGCGTCGCCTGCACTACCACCGATCCCTACAGCTCCGCGCCGCGCCGCAACAACACCGGCACGGGCGTGATCGCCGGCGCCGTGGGCGGCGCCCTGCTGGGCTATCTGACCAATACGTCGAACTCCGAGGAGGGCCGCAAGAACGCCCTGATCGGGGCCGGCATCGGCGCCTTGGGCGGCGCGGCCGTCGGCGCCTACATGGACCGCCAGCAGCGCGAACTGGAAGCCGAACTGTCAGGTTCGGGCGTCGGGGTGGCCCGCCAGGGCGACAATCTGGTCCTGCGCATGCCGTCGGACGTGACCTTCGCCTCCAACCAGTCGGCGATCAACACCCGCTTCTACGCCACGCTCGACGATGTGGCCGCCGTTTTGAACCGTTATGACCAGTCGATTGTCGACATCGTCGGCCATGCGGATTCCGACGGCACGGACGAGTACAACCTGAACCTCTCGCGTCAGCGCGCCTCGTCGGTGGCCCAGTACCTGGTCAGCCGCAATGTGCTGGCCGACCGGCTGTACGTTGACGGCCGCGGGGAAAGCGCCCCGATCGCCTCGAACGCCACGGCCGAAGGCAAGGCCCAGAACCGCCGGGTCGAGATCCTGATCCGCCCGTTCCGCGGCTGATCGGGTCCGCGCTCAAACAGCGAGCGACCGCGTCGCGAGCGTTGGCGCACAAAACAGCAAGGGCGGAGCTTCAGGGCTCCGCCCTTTTTCTTTTGCCGGACACCGTTCCGTGACTTGCGGTGCGGCGCATCTGGTGCTGGATACAAAACGCGCGTTGCAGGGGAATCGTTTGCGTCCGGATCATCAGGAATTCGCCGACGGGGTGAAGCTGGCCGCCATCGCCGCGGTCTCCGCGGTTCTGACAGCGACCGTCGTCATCGGCGCAGGCCGGATGTTTCTGCCCCAGGCCGAGGCCGTCGCCGCCGCACGCCCCGAGCTGACACGCGTCGTCCTGCGTTAGGCCCGCCCGATCGAAGCGTAGCGGAAGCCGCGGACGCGCATTTCCTCGGGCCGGTAGACGTTTCTGAGGTCGACCATCACCGGCTGACGCATCAGCAGTCTGACCCGGTCGAGATCCAGCGCGCGGAACTGGTCCCATTCGGTCAGGATGACGACCACATCGGCGC
>CALRJO020000052.1:0-21608 GCA_943367565.1 Brevundimonas vancanneytii | reverse complement strand
CGGCGCGAACTGGTCGGAGGCCGAGATCGCCGAGGAGCTGGACAACAACGCCCAAGGGCTGCTCGGCTATGTGGTGCGCTGGATCGACCAGGGCGTGGGCTGTTCCAAGGTGCCCGACATCCATGACGTCGGCCTTATGGAGGACCGCGCCACCCTGCGCATCTCGTCCCAGCACATGGCCAACTGGCTGCTGCACGGCGTCTGCACGGCCGACCAGGTCGATGCGGCGCTGCTGCGGATGGCGGCGAAGGTCGACGCCCAGAACGCCGCCGATCCGCTCTATCGCCCGATGGCGCCCGATCCCGCCGCCAGCCTCGCCTTCCAGGCCGCTCGCGCCCTGGTGTTCGAAGGCGTCAGCCAGCCGAACGGCTATACGGAGCCGCTGCTGCATGCGTTCAGGCTCAGGGCGAAGGCAGGGCTTAGGGGTTAGGTTCCAGGTAACGGGCGAACCGGAGTGCTGCGACAAAGCCGCAAGGCCTTCCCAGCCCCTGGTCCCTAGCCCCCCGGAACCTGCCTACTGTCCGCTCCCCGACCGCCACAACTGGTTGGTCAGGGGCTCCAGCAGATAGCCAAGGGCGGTGCGCTTGCGCAGGAGGACCACGACCTCGACGGGCGCGCCCGGACGCAAGGTTTCGGCCCCTCGGCCGAGCTTGGCCAGTTCGCTGGCGGGAACCACGATCTCGGCCCGGAAATAGCTGGCGCCCGTCTCCTCGAGGGTGAAGCTGTCGGCGGAAATGCGGGTGACCCGGCCCTGGATGATCGGGGGATTGCGCTCGCGCAGGCCGGGGAAGCGAACCTCGGTCTCAAGCCCGACGCGCAGGTTGTCGACGTCGTTGGGTGCGATCTGGGCGATGATGACCTGGGAAGCGTCGCGGGGCACGATCTCCATCAGCGTCTGACCGGGCTGGATCACGCCGCCCTGGGTGAAGATGGTCAGGCCGACGACCTCGCCCGAGGCCGGCGCCCGCACCTCGTTGCGCGCGATCTGGGCCCGCAGTTCGACCATGCGGGGGCGCAGCTCATTCAGCTGGACGTCGATCAGACGCAGCTGGTCGGCGACGTCCTCGTTCATCTTGGTCGAGACGCCCGACATCTGCAGCCGGGTTTCGCCGACCGCTTCGCGGGATTGGGCGATCTGGGCTCTCAAGGACCCCAACTCTCCGTCCAGCTGCGCCGCCGTGCGTTCCAGGGCCCGCACCCGGGTCAGCGGGGCGAAACCCCGATCCGCCAGGCTTCGCATCCCGGCCAGCTCGTCCTGGATCAGGCGTTGCTGTTCGAGATTGGCGGCGATCTGACCCTCGTAGCCGGCGATCTGCTCATTCAGCTGGGCGACGCGCTGGCCCAGCACGCCTGTCTCGGTCGAGCGGCCGGTGCGCCGGGCGTTGAACTGCTGTTGCTGGATCCGGAGCGACTCCCGCGCCAGAAGCTGATCCTCCGCGGACAGATTGGCGAACTCGGCCGGCGTCGGAATGCCGGTCAGTCTGTCGCGCTCGGCGACGAGGCGGGAGCGCTGGGCGATCAGGGCATAGACCTGACTGGCCACGCCGCGTTCAGTGGCCTTGAGCTCGCCGCTGGACAGCTGAAGCAGAACCTGGCCGGCGCGCACCGTGTCGCCCTCGGCCACCAGAAGGGCGCTGACGACGCCACCCTCGCGATGCTGCACCGCCTGGCGGTTGCCGGAAACGGCGACCTGACCCTGGGCGTAGGCCCCGGCGTCCAGCGGCGCCACGGCGGCCCAGCCGAGGAAGATGACGAAGAACAGCACGATGATGGCGCCGCCGATCACCAGTTCGCGGCGAGGGTTGTCGAGCGCCACGGGGGGGCCGGCGGGCGGCGTCGGCGGCCCCTGCGGGCCCGGGGAAGCGACGTCGGTCATTGGGTGCGCCGCGGCTGGTTCTGGGCGGGCTGATCCTGCCGCTGCTGCGGCCGGCCTTGCGGTTGCGGGGTCGGCTGGGCGGCCGGCGTCGGGGGCCGGCCGGCCGTCGCGCGCATCTTCTCCAGCACTTCCTCGCGCGGCCCCTCCAGCTGCACCACGCCGTCGCGCATCATCAGCAGCCGGTCGACCCGCGCCAGCACGCCCGCGCGATGGGCGATGATGACCACGGCCGCGCCGCGGGCGGCGGCGCCCAGGATGGCCTGCATCAGGGCCGCCTCGCCCTCCTGGTCGAGATTGGAGTTGGGCTCGTCCAGCACCAGCAGGACGGGGTCGTTGTAGAGCGCCCGCGCCAGGGCGACGCGCTGCGCCTGGCCCGCGGAGAGGCCCTGGCCCTGGGGGCCAAGCACGGTGTCGTAGCCATGGGGCAACCTCAGAACCAGTTCATGGGCGCCGGCGGCCATGGCCGCCTTCACCGCGTTCCGGTCGGCAGTTTCCTGATCCACGCCGGTCGAGGTCGAGAAGCGGGAGATATTGTCCTTGATCGAGCCGGCGAACAGGGTGGGAACCTGTGGCAGATAGCCGATCCAGCGCGCCAGCTCGTCGCCCTCGCGCGCCTCGAACTCCGCGCCATCCAGCCGCACGGCGCCGGCCTGGGGTTTCAGGGCCCCGGCGACCACGCGGGCCAGGGTGGTCTTGCCCGAACCGCTGGCGCCGACGATGCCGAGCGTCTCGCCCGGCTTCAGGGCGAAGGTCACCCCACGCAGTTGCGGCGCCTCGGTGTCGGGGAATTTGACCGACACGCCCTCGACCTGCAACCGGCCCCTGGGATCGGGCAGGGTGGTGCGTTCGCGCTCCACCGTCGCCGTGTGGGCGAACAGGTCGGTCAGGGTTTTCCAGCTGGCGACGGCCTGCACGAGGCTGGGCCAGACGCCGACCAGCAGCTCGATGGGGGCCACGGCGCGGCTGAGCAGCACCGAGGCGGCGATGATGGAGCCCGGCGTGATCTCGCCCTTCACCGCCAGGTACGCGGCCAGACCCAGCGCCGCCGACTGCATCACCAGCCGCAGGAATTTGATCGCGCCGGAATAGTGGCCGCCGGTCAGCTGGGCGTCGGCGTGGGCGGCGGTGGCCAGCTGGCGCTGTTCGATCTGACGCGCGATCGAGGACTGCCGCATGCCGAGGGCGCGCACCACTTCGGCCTGGCTGGCGACGCCCTCCTGGGCGGCGTAGGCGTGGTTCTGCGACTGGATGGCCCTTTGCAGGCGGGGGCGGGTGTCGCGCTCGTTCAGCCAGGCCAGGGTGAACAGGATGATGCCCCCCACCAGCGTCAAAACCCCGATGGCGGGGTGAAGCAGGAAGCAGCACATCAGATAGATCGGGGTCCAGGGCGCGTCGAACAGGGCCAGCATGCCCTGACCGCTGATGGCGCCGCGCACGTTGTCGAACTCCCGAAGGGCCTGGGTGTTGGGCGACTTGGCCTGCAGGTCGACGACCCGCGCCAGCACCTTGCCCGACAGCAGCCGGTCCAGCCGGAGCCCGGCCCGAAGCATCAGCCGTCCGCGAAGCCAGTCGAGCCCGGCCAGCGCCGCCAGGGCGAAGACGGCGACCACCGTGATCAGCACGAGCGTGGTCAGCCCCCCCGTCGGCACCACCCGGTCATAGACCTGCATCATGTAGAGGGTGGGGGTCAGATACAGCAGATTGACCAGGGCCGAGAACACGAAGGCCCAGACGAAATGGGTCTTGCACGCCTTCAGCGCCTCGGCGAGGGGCTCGGTGCCCGGCTTGCTGGGGAGCAGGTTCTTCAACACGGCGGCGGCGGGTTCCTGCGATCTAGGGCCGGCAGTCTAACGGTTTGAAGCGGCTACAGATAGACGGCGCGTAGAGGCGGGTTCGCCGGGGGCTGGATGGGAAACCTGTCCGAACCGTAACTTGCGGGCCGGCCCTGGCGATGACAAGGTTCCTTGACTTTACGGAGGGCTCCCATGCTGACGATCGAAAATCTCACCCACGTCTACGGCAACGGAACGCGGGCGCTGGACGATGTCAGCCTGGCCATTCCCAAGGGCATGTTCGGCCTGCTGGGGCCGAACGGGGCGGGCAAGTCGACCCTGATGCGGTCGATCGCCACCCTGCAGACGCCGACGTCGGGTTCGATCCGGTTCGGCGACATCGACGTGGTCAAGGACCCGGAACAGCTGCGCCGCGTGCTCGGCTATCTGCCCCAGGATTTCGGCGTCTATCCGCGCGTTTCGGCCTACGACATGCTGGATCACATGGCGGTGCTGAAGGGCATCTCCAACGGCAAGGACCGGAAGGCGACGGTCGAGGCGCTGCTGCATCAGGTCAATCTGTGGCCCGTGCGCGGAAAGGCTCTCGCCGGCTTCTCGGGCGGGATGCGCCAGCGTTTCGGCATCGCCCAGGCCCTGATCGGCAATCCCGAACTGATCATCGTCGACGAACCGACCGCCGGCCTCGATCCGGAGGAGCGCAACCGCTTTCTCAATCTGCTGGCCGAGGTGGGGGAGAATGTCGTGGTCATCCTGTCGACCCATATCGTCGAGGACGTCACCGACCTCTGCCCGCGCATGGCGGTGCTGGCGGGCGGCAAGATCCAGCTGGAAGGGTCTCCGGTCGAACTGACCCACGCCCTCGAGGGCCGGGTCTGGCGCAAGACCATCGACAAGTCCGATCTGGCGGCCCAGCAGGCCAGCCGCAACGTCATCTCGACCCGGCTGTTCGCGGGCCGGACCGTGATCCACGTCCTGTCCGACACCAATCCGGGCGACGGATTCGAGCGCGCGCCGGGCGGGCTGGAGGACGTCTATCTGGCCACCGTCAACGCCTCGCGCCGCGCGGCCTGAGGGACGGATCATGTTCGCCAAGATCGCCAGTTTCGAATTCCGCTACCAGCTGCGCCAGCCGGCGTTCTGGGTCATCGCCATCGTCTTCGGCCTGCTGGCCTTCGGCGCCGTCGCCAGCCCCAACGTCCAGATCGGCTCGGGCGGCAATGTGGTCAAGAACGCACCGTTCTCGCTGACCATCGCCCACATCATCTTCAACGTCTATTTCATGCTGGCGACGACCGCGATCGTGGCCAATGTGGTGGCGCGGGACACCCAGACCGGCTTCGGCCCGATGATCCTGAGCACGCGGATCACCAAGGGCGCCTATCTCTACGGCCGCTTCTTCGGAGCCTTTGGCGCGGTGGCGCTGTGCTACCTCAGCATCGCCATCGGCACCCTGCTGGGCACCTTCATGCCGTGGGTCGATCCGGAGACCGTCGGGCCGTTGCGCCTCGGCGACTACGCCTACGCCTATGGCGTGTTCGGCCTGACGGGCCTGTTCCTGACCTCGTCGCTGTTCTTCATGCTGGCCACCGTCACCCGCTCGATGATGGCGACCTACATCGGCGTGGTCGCCGTGCTGATCGCCTATATCGCGTCGAGCGGCGTCCTGGGCTCGCGGCCCGAGTTCGAGACGGCCATGGCCTGGGCCGAACCCTTCGGCGCGGGGGCCTATGGTCTGGTCACGAAATACTGGACGGCGACCGAGCGGAACACGTTGAACGCGCCGCTGGAAGGCGTGCTGCTGTGGAACCGGGTGATCTGGACCGGCGTCGGCGCGGCCTTCCTCGCCGCCGCCTATGTGCTGTACCGGCCCTCCCCGCGCGGAGCCAAACTGAGGAAGCAGGAGCGGCTGAAGGCGCTGGTCGAGAAGGACGTCGTCGTCACGCCCGTCGGCGCCCTGCCGCGCCCGAGCTACGGCTTCGCCAGCGGTCTGACCCAGCTGTGGTCGCGCGCGGTGTTCGAGACGGTGCTGGTCTTCAAGAGCCCGGCCTATGTCATCCTGATCCTGCTGGCCATGGCGCTTGCCGTCGCGGTCCTGTTCTTCACCGGTGAAATCTACGGGGCGCCGATCCTGCTGGTGACCCGGGTCGTGATCGACGCCCTGATGGGGACCTTCGGCCTGATCTCGATGGTGATCGCCATCTACTATTCGGGCGAACTGGTCTGGCGGGATCGCGACCGCAAGATGCACGAGATCGTCGACGCCTCGTCGACCCCGGACTGGACCTTCCTGGTTCCCAAGACCCTGGCGCTCGCCCTGGTGCTGATCTCGACCCTGCTGATCGGCGTCCTGGCGGGCATGGTCACCCAGACCATCAAGGGTCACACCGACTACGAGCTCGGCAAATACCTGATGTGGTATGTCGTCCCGCAGTCGCTGGGCTTCCTGCAGCTGGCCATTCTGGCGATCTTCGTCCAGGCGCTGTCGCCGAACAAATTCGTCGGCTGGGCGGTCATGGTCGTCTACATGATCTCGACCATCGTGCTGTCGAACCTCGGCTTCGACCACCCGCTGTATCGGTACAGTGGGGGCGTCGGCATGCCGCTGTCGGACATGAACGGACGCGGGGACTTCGCCGTCTTCGCCGTCTGGTTCGACAGCTACTGGACCGCCTTCGCGGTGATCCTTCTGGTGCTGGCCTACGGCCTGTGGCGCCGGGGGACCGAGCAACGACTGTGGCCCCGGCTGAAGCGGCTCCCGCATCGCCTCGCGGGTCCCGCGGGCCTGATCGGCGGCGCGGCCGTGGCGGCCTTCGTCGGTCTGGGCGCCTTCATCTACATCAATACGAACGTCTGGAACGAGTACCGGACGCAGGACGCGCAGGAGAAGGAGCAGGCGGCCTATGAGAAGGCCCTGCTGCGCTACGAGATCACGCCCCAGCCGTCGGTCGCGGACGTGCGGCTGGTGATGGACCTGCGGCCCCATCAACCGAAGCTGACCACGCGGGGGTCATATGTGCTGGTGAACAGCACCGACGCGCCCCTGCCCGAGGTCCATCTGCGCTGGACCGACGATCTGGAAATGGTGGGACTGACCGTTGAGGGCGCGAGCGTCGCCCGCGAATGGGAAGAGTTCGAATACCGCATCTACCGTTTCACCACGCCGATGCAGCCGGGCGAGCGCCGCACGGTGACCTTCGAAACGGTGCTGGAGCAGCGCGGCTTCAGGGCCAGCGGCAACACCACCCGGCTGGTCGACAACGGCACCTTCGTGAACAATTTCGAGTTCGCGCCGATGGTCGGCATGAGCCGCCGGGGTCTGCTGACCGACCGCACCAAGCGCCGCAAACTGGGTCTGCCGGCCGAACTGCGTCCGGCGAAGCTGGAAGATGAGTCTGTTATCGGCCGCAACTATATAGGAGCCGACTGGGTCACGGCCGACATCACCATCAGCACCGAGGCCGACCAGATCGTGGTGGCGCCCGGACAGATGGTCTCGGACGTCGTCGACGGCGACCGCCGCACCAGCCGGTTCGTGACCGAATCGCCGGTGCTGAATTTCTTCTCGGTGCAGTCGGCCCGCTATGAGCGAACCGCGCGGATGCACAACGGCGTCGAGATGGTGGTCTTCCACGACCCCGCCCACGACCGGAACGTGCCGCGGATGCTGGACGGCCTGGCTGCGTCGCTGGATTATTTCCAGGCCAATTTCAGCCCCTACCAGTTCCGCCAGGCGCGGATCGTGGAATTCCCTTACGGCAGCTACGCACAGTCCTATCCCAACACCTTCGCCTGGTCCGAAGGACTCGGCTTCATCGCCGACCTCAGCGATCCGGAGAAGATCGACTACGTCACCTACATCGGCGCCCACGAATTCGGGCACCAGTGGTGGGCGCACCAGGTCGTGGGGTCGGACCAGCAGGGCTCGACCGTCCTGTCCGAGACCCTGGCCCAGTATTCGGCGCTGATGGTCATGGAGAAGATGTACGGCCGCGACCAGATCCGGCGATTCCTGAAGCAGGAGCTGGACCGCTACCTGCGCTCGCGCGGCACGGAACGGCTGGAGGAACTGCCCCTCATGCGGGTCGAGAACCAGGGCTATATCCACTACCAGAAGGGCGGGCTGGTCATGTATCTGCTGCGTGACCAGATCGGCGAGGAGGCGGTCAACCGCGCCCTGCGCCGGGTGCTGACGCAATACGCCTTCAAGGGCGCGCCCTATCCGCGCTCGCTGGACCTGATCGCGGCCATCCGCGCCGAGGCTCCGGCCGACAAGCAGGCGCTGATCAGCGACCTGTTCGAGCGGATCACCCTGTATGACGTCAAGACGACCGGGGTGACCTCGACGCGCCGGGCGGACGGGCGCTGGGATGTCGCGGTCACGGTCGACGCTCGCAAGCTCTACGCGGACGGCGAGGGGGTCGAAACGGCGTCGCCGCTGAACGAGGTGTTCGACGTCGGCATCTTCACCGCCGAGCCGGGCAAGGGCGCCTTCGACGAGGACGACGTGGTCCTGCTGGAGCGCCGGCCGATCCGGTCGGGAGTGCAGATCCTGCGCTTCATCACCACGCGGGAGCCGCGGTTCGCGGGGATCGATCCGTACAACAAATGGATCGACCGGGACTCGAACGACAATGTGCGGCCGGTGGGGTAGGGCGCTTCGCGCCAGTGGTTAGTGGTTAGTTGGCGTTTGCTGTTGACCGGAGTCGCGTCCTTGTCGGCCTTCCGCTCACTAGCCGCTAGCCGCTAGCCGCTAGCCGCTAGCCGCTAGCCACTAGCCACCAGCCACCAGCCACCAGCCACCAGCCACCAGCCACTCACCGCGTCCCGAACAGCCGGTCGCCGGCGTCGCCGAGGCCGGGCACGATGTAGCCGTGGTCGTTGAGGCGGTCGTCGACGGCGGCGGTCCAGATGGGGACGTCGGGGTGCCAGCCGCGCAGGCGCTCGAGGCCCTCGGGCGAGGCGACGAGGCAGACGAAGCGGAGGTTGGTCACGCCGCGCTCCTTCAGCCGTTCGATGGCGGCGACGGCGGTGTTGCCGGTGGCCAGCATGGGGTCGATGACCACGCACAGCCGCTCGGCGACGTCGTCGGGCGCGCGGAAATAGTATTCGACGGCGTCGTGCGTGACCGGCTCGCGGTACAGGCCGATGTGGCCGACGCGGGCCGAGGGGACCAGCTCCAGCATCCCCTCGACCAGACCGAGGCCGGCGCGGAGGATGGGGACGAAGACCAGCTTCTTGCCGGCGATGCGCTGGCCGGTGGTCGGGCCGACGGGGGTCTCGACGGGGTAGTCCTCCAGCGGCAGGTCGCGGGTGACCTCGTAGCAGAGCAGGGTCGAGATTTCGCGCAGCAGCTGGCGGAAGCGGGCGGTCGACGTGTCCTTGGCCCGCATGATGCTGAGCTTGTGGGCGACCAGCGGGTGGGCGACGACGGTGACGCCGTCCATCCTGAAGGGCTTCTTCGTCATCAGAATACGGTCCCGTCGGAGAGGATGGTCAGGGGCGGTCCGCCGCCCGGACGACGTTCGGCGGCGGCGCGGCGGCCGGCGGCCCAAGTGCCGCCCTCGAGCACGCTGGCCAACGGCATGGCCTCGGCGGTGACGCCCAGTTCGGCGCGGACCAGTGGCGCGATCCGGTCCAGCAAGGCCACGGTCATGGCGCGCCAGCCGACGACCAGCGGGTCGGAGACGGGCCAGGGTTTGGCGGCGTCGGCCGGGTCCTTCAGCGTCAGGACGCCGAGGTCCATGAACAGGCCGCCGTTGCGGTACTCCGCCAGCCCGGTCAGGCCGTCGAGGTCGGTGACCTCCACGCCCGCGGTCTGCAGCGGCTCGACCAGCGAATAGCTGAGCCACTGCGACAGTTTGTGGATGGGCACGAGGCCGTCGGTGGCGTCGCCTCGTTTGAGGGCCGGGTGTGTCCAGCAGTCGCCGAGATCGACGCCGCCGAGGGTCAGGCGGTCGCGCCAGACCGGACCGAGAGCCTCCAGCAGGACTTCGAGGATGACCGGGGCGGGCAGTCGGTCCTTGTCGTCGGCGCGGTCGACCATGGCGTCGAACAGGCCGCCGGGGCGGGGCTCGTCCTCGAGCGCGAACAGGTCCGGTTCGGCGAGGCAGGCTTGGCCGAGACGGCGCAGCAGGGCGGCGCGGCCCTCGAGGCCGACCAGCGGGTTCCTGTCCGAGACCTGGAAACCGCGCGCCAGATCGGCGGCGGTGAGGAAGGTCAAGGCCACGGCGTCGACGCGCCAGGGATCGTCCTCGGTGATCGAGAAGGCGCCGGCTTCGAACATGCGCAGGGATGCGATGGCCAGTCCCTCGGACCGCGTCAGGGTGCGTCTCGTGCGGGCGTCCTGATAAGACCAGTCCGGTCCCGACCCCGCGTCCAGCAATACGGAGACGATGGCGAGATCGAACTCGGTCCGGGCGCGAGAGGCGGGATCGAGCCAGGCGCGCGCCTCGGCGACCGGGCTCCACAGATCGACGCCGTCGACGGCGAAATGCCGCCACCGGGCGTGGAAGGGCACCGCCAGGGTCGGGTACTGGTCGCGGATCACAGCGGCGACATAGCGGGCTGTTTCCGGGAGACGGTCGAGGTCGACCGTCCAGTGGTCGAGACCCCCGGCGACGCCGATGGCCAGCATCTCATGGGCGCGTTCGCGGACGGCGGCGGCGTTGAGCAGGCTGTGCGCCTGCGCCGTTTCAGAACTGCTCAAGGTCGCGGCCCACCACGCGGGTCAGGTCCTCGGCCGACGGCGGGGCGTCGGGGGTGAAATAGCCGGCGGCCTTCTTGGCCTCCATCTCCACCGAGGCGTCGGGCGGAACGAGGTAGTCGGGGATGGGCACCCGCTCGCCGATCTCGATGCCCGAGCCGGTCAGGGCGTCATGCTTCATGTTGGACATGGAGACGAAGCGATCGATCTTCGTGATCCCCAGCCAGTGCAGGATGTCGGGCATCAGTTGCTGGAAGCGGGCGTCCTGGACGCCGGCGACGCATTCGGTGCGCTCGAAATAGGTGGCCGCCTGGTCGCCGCCCGGCTGTCGCTTGCGGGCGTTGTAGACGAGGAATTTCGTCACTTCGCCGAGGGCGCGGCCCTCCTTGCGGTTATAGGCGATCAGGCCGGCGCCGCCGTCCTGGGCCTCGCGGATGCATTCCTCGATGCCGTGGGTCAGATAGGGGCGGCAGGTGCAGATGTCGGAGCCGAAGACGTCGGAGCCGTTGCACTCGTCGTGCACCCGGCAGGTCAGGCGGCGGGCGGGATCGGCGATCGCGGCGGGGTCGCCGAAGATGTAGAGTGTGATGCCGCCGATGGGGGGCAGGAAGACCTTGATGTCGGGCCGGGTGACCAGGTCGGCGTACATGCCGCCGGTCTGTTCGAACAGGGTGCGGCGCAGGGCGGTCTCGGTGACGCCGAAGCGTTCGGCGATGCCGGGCAGGTACCAGACCGGATCTATGGCGGCCTTGGTGACGGCGACGTCGCCGGTCTCGAAGACGATCTTGCCGTCGACCTTCAGGCGTCCTGCGCCGATGGCCTCGCCGATCTCGCCCAGTTGCAGCCGGGCGCGGGTGACGGCGATGGTCGGGCGGATGTCGACGCCCTCGGCGATCTGGTCGGCGAAATCCTCGGCGACGCGCGCGCCCCAGGGGTCCAGCGAGACGATCTTCGAGGCGTCGGTCCATTGGGGGAAGGGGCCCATGGGGGTGGTGGGCGCGGTGTTGGTCAGGTCAGGCCGGTTGTTGGCGGCCATGGCGCCGGACGAGACGGCGAGGGCGCGATAGACCGAATAGGCCCCGCCGTGGGCGCCGATGGCGTTGCGGTCGGATCCTGAGTTCACCGTGCCGATGACGGGGCCGCGTTCCCTGGCGGTCGGTGCGCCCCATTCGATCGGGAATCGGCTGACGGTCCCCGCGCCGGGGTGGGAGTTGAGCCGGATGTGGCTCGGACGATTGGACATGGTTCCTCACTCGAACCGGCTTGTTGTTTTTCTTGCGCCGGACTCGTCAGGACACACCCGATCGGGAGGCGTGTCCAGTGGTTGCGCACGTGCGGGCGCGAGGTCGGGCGGCTGAGGCATAAAGCCCTTCGGCCACGCGCCGCCTTGACCCGGAGCCGGCCTCGGCGACTGATCCCGGCATGAAGGACTCAACGGATAAGGCAGCGGTCGTTTTCGGCGCCTCAGGCGGCATCGGCGCGGCGCTGGTCCGCCGGCTGGAAGCGTCAGGCCGGTTCGCCGTGGTCCACGCCCTGTCGCGCTCGGGCACGGGGTTCGATCTGGAGGACGAGGCCTCGATCGCCGCGGCCGCAGCGCGGGTGGTCGAAGGGCCCGCTCCTGCGCTGGTGTTCATCGCCACCGGGGTATTGCATCACGGACATGAGCCGGAACGCAGCTGGCGGGCCCTCGATGCAGAGCATCTGCTGCGCGACTACCGGATCAATACGGTCGGTCCGGCGCTGGTCGCCAAACATTTCCTGCCGCTGCTGCCGCGCGACCGGCGGGCCGTGTTCGCCGCCCTGTCGGCGCGGGTCGGGTCGATCGGGGACAACCGGCTGGGCGGCTGGCACAGCTATCGCGCCTCCAAGGCGGCGCTGAACATGATCCTGCGCAATCTGGCGGTGGAGCTGGGGCGGACGCATCCGCAGGCGGTGGTCGCGGGTCTGCACCCGGGCACGGTCGACACCAGCCTGAGCGCGCCGTTCCAGAAGGGGATGAAGCCGGAGAAGCTATTTGCGGCCGACTATTCGGCGGAACGGCTGCTGGCTGTGATTGACAGCCTGACGCCCTCGGACAGCGGAGGTGTCTTCGCCTGGGACGGCGCCCGGATACTGGAGTGACGCCCGCGTACCCCCTTTGTCATCCTCGGGCCTGACCCGGGGATCAGAGGCGAGGGGCAGTCTGGTGGACGGTGCCGGCCCCGCGAATTTGCCCGTGCGGCCCTGATCGAGCACCGGACGGTCTGATCCTCGGGTCAGGCTCGAGGATGATGACTTCGAGCAGATGTTGACTCTCTCACATAGTATGCGCCATACACTGTGCATCACACACTATGTGAGATGCAGGGAAGCGGCATGAGCCTCGATCCGGACCTTTATGAAAGCATGCGCCTGGAGCTGCGGCGCGGGTCGCTGGTGCTGGCGGTGCTCGCCTGTCTGAGGACCGAGCGGTACGGCTACACCCTGCGCCAGGCCCTGGCGGCAGACGGGCTGGAGATGGAGGAATCGACCCTCTATCCGCTGCTGCGCCGGCTGGAGAGCCAGGGGCTGCTGAACAGCGAATGGCGCGAGGAGGAGAAGCGGAAGAAGCGCTTTTACGTCCTGTCGCCGGGCGGCGTTTCGATGCTGGCCGCCCTGACCGACGAGTGGCGGGGGATCAACGCCTCGCTCGACAAGATTCTCTGAGATTTGGGCTGAAGGGGAAAAGCCATGGACATGATCGACCGCTATCTGAACGCCGTCGCCGCGCAACTGCCGCAGGACGAACGGGCCGACATCGTCGCCGAACTGCGCGACCTGATCCTGAGCCGGTTCGAGGCGAAGGAGGAGGAACTCGGCCGCGCCCTGACCGAGGACGAGCAGGAGGCGATCCTGCGCGAGATCGGCCATCCGCTTGTCGTGGCCGCCCGCTATCGCAAGGGGCCGGACTCGCTGGTCGGGCCGGAACTGTTTCCCTACTGGCTGTTCGGGGTGAAGGCCGGACTGATGGTGCTGGGGGCGGTCCACGCGATCCTGCTGGTCATCCGTCTGGTCGGCGGGCCCTCGGACGGCGGACAGGCCATCGCCCAGGCGTTCCACAGTTTCTTCGGCGCGGGTCTGACGCTGATCGGCGTCGCCACCCTGGCGGCGGCCATCTTCGAACATCAGGGAATCCGTCCGTCCTTCCTGACCAAATGGCGGGTGAAGGATCTGGGCGCTCTCGGTCTGTCGGATCCGGCGGCCTGGGGCGCCTCGATGGCGGGCACGGAGACGGCGAAGGCGACCTGGATGCCGAAGGGCCGGGCGAAAGCCTGGCCGGGCGGGGAGTATCTGTTCTCGTTCCTCGCCGCCGGCATGTTCGTGCTGTGGTGGGTCGGGGTGCTGCACTTCCCGCCGTTCAACTCGATCGGGATGCGCGGCGAGGACGCCGTGGTCAGCGGAGCGCCGATCTGGTCGATCCTGTTCGGACCGATCCTGTTCTACGCCTTCGCCCAGATGGCCGTCGACCTGG
The DNA here is from genome assembly GCA_943367565.1 of Brevundimonas vancanneytii. Taxonomy (GTDB): domain Bacteria; phylum Pseudomonadota; class Alphaproteobacteria; order Caulobacterales; family Caulobacteraceae; genus Brevundimonas; species Brevundimonas vancanneytii_C. The sequence continues at coordinate 7,746 of CALRJO020000052.1, read as the reverse complement.
CCAGTTTCTTCCGCCCACGCGCCGTGCGGATGCGGGCGGCCGCCCGGTTCGTCATCGCCTGGGTCGGCCTTTGGCTGACATGGCGGATCAGCGAGGCCGGGCACTGGTTCACCCTGACGCGCGGCGAGGAGACGGCCCGAGTCGAAGGAGACTGGTCCCTCCTGGACCTCAACGCCCTGCAGTGGCTGGACGGCGCGCGGGATCTGGCGGACGTCGCCTCGACCCTGTCGGTGGTGATGGTCTGGGCGCTGGCCATTTCGGCGCTCAGCCTGATCTGCAGCATCCTTCTGAACATGTGGCGGCTGGCGCGGGGCTGACCCACTCCAATGTCCGAAAACCGCGAGACATCCATGGCCGCAGCGATCATTCTGCGGCCATGGAAAACGCCGGCGAACTCGATCAGGAGGCCTGCTACCGCGCCGTGCTGACGCGCGATGCGCGGTTCGACGGGCGGTTCTTCGGCTGTGTGAAGACCACGGGCATCTACTGCCGCCCGGTCTGTCCGGCGCGGACGCCGAAGCGGGAGAACATGTTCTTCGTGGTCTCGGCGGCGGCGGCGGAGGAGGCGGGCTTTCGCGCCTGTCTGCGTTGCCGGCCCGAGACGGCGCCCGACATGGGCGCCTGGCGCGGCACCTCCAATACGGTCAGCCGGGCGCTGGCCCTGATCGAGGCGGGGGCGCTGGACAGTTCTTCTGAATTTGGGGGCGACGTCGACGGACTGGCCGGGCGGCTGGGCGTCGGTGAGCGGCACCTGCGGCGGCTGTTCCGCCAGCATCTGGGCGCGGCGCCGGTCAGCGTGGCGCAGACGCGGCGGGTGCTGCTGGCCAAGGCGCTGATCCACCAGACCGATCTGAGCATGGCGCAGGTGGCGCTGGCCTCGGGCTTCGGCAGCGTGCGGCGGTTCAACGAGACCTTTCAGGCCCTGTACGGCCGGCCGCCCTCGGCGCTGCGGCGGCGGGGCGAACGGGTGCATGAGGGCGGGGTACGGCTCAGCCTGTCGTTCCGCCCGCCCTATGACTGGGCCGCCATGTTCACGGCCCTGACGGCGCGCGGCGATGCGGTCGAGGGGCGGCGGTGGTCGCGGGTGTTGTGCAAGGACATCGATGGCGCGGAAGGCTCGGTGACGGTCGAGCCGGCGGAGTCGGGGCGGGTCTCGGTCTGCGTCGAGGCGGATGACCTCAAGGCCCTGCCGGGCGTGCTGGCGCGGGTGCGGCGGGTGTTCGACCTGTCCGCGGACCCGGACGCCATCGGCCGCGACCTGTCCGCTGATCCGGCGCTGAAGGCGCTGGTGACGGCGCGGCCGGGCCTGAGGCTGCCGGGCGACTGGATCGATGACGGGGCTGAGGCGCCCAACGACCGTTTGAACGATGAAACACTCGCCGCCCGCGCCGAAGCCTGGCGTCCGTGGCGGGCCTATGGGGCGCTGCACCTCGCGCTGGCCGGGATCGGCGCCGCGGAACTGATGGAGAATGACGATGCCAAACGCGCAGCCTGAAACCCTGATCCTGGATCGGGTCGCCACGCCGGTGGGCGAGGTGCTGCTGGTCACCGACGGCGAGGGCGCCGTGCGGGCGCTGGACTTCGCCGACTACGAGGCGCGGATGCGGCGGCTGCTGGCCCGGCATGCGCCGGGGGCGGCGCTGGTGGAAGGACGGGCGCCGGAGGCGGTGCGGCGCGCGGTCGAGGCCTGGTTCGGCGGCGATCTGGCGGCGCTTGACGGACTGACGGTCAGGACCGGGGGGACGGATTTCCAGCGCACGGTCTGGGCGGCGCTGAGGGCCATTCCCGCGGGGGAGACGCGCAGCTATGGGCAGTTGGCGGCGGCGATCGGCTCGCCGAGAGCGGTGCGGGCGGCGGGGCTGGCCAACGGGCAGAATCCGGTTGCGGTGATCGTGCCCTGCCACCGGGTCATAGGCGCGAACGGCGCCCTGACCGGCTATGCGGGCGGGCTGGAGCGGAAGCGGTGGCTGCTTGACCACGAGCGCCGCGCCTGAGCGTCAAAATTTGTAGTTCAAGCCCACCTGGATGATCGGGAACAGGCCGTAGCCCTCGGCCTCGTCGCTGATGTCCTGGCTCTCGTCGCGCAGGCGAGCCTGGAAGGCCGGGTCGTTGGACAGGCTGCCGCCGGTGGAGGTGAGGGCGACCTCGGGTGCGTCGCTCCAGGCCACCCCGGCGACGGCGCGGAAGCCCCAGCGGCCGTTGCGGTAGAAGGTGTCGTCCCAGCCGATGCCGACGAAGGGGGCGACGCCGCTGAGCTTGAGGGCGCCGTTCAGCGTGCCGACCTGGCCGGGCGTGTAGGACTGTCCCCCGATCTCGACCGGTCCGGTCGGCGTGGCGGCCAGGGCGATGTCGCGGTCGCCGACATAGGCGCCGCCGGAGATCAGGAAGCCGTTGGCGAGGGGATGCATGTCGATGAATCCGCCGACCGTGTCGAAGGTCAGGTCGGCGTCGTAGTCGATACCGTCATAGCTTTCGTCGGTCCCCCCGGTCAGGCGGTCCAGCGATCCCCGCAGGGTGAAGATCGGGCCGATCCTGACCTGCACCTCGAGGCCGACCCCCGAGGTTCCCGCCGTGGCGCCCACGGCGACGCCGGGATCTGACGACTGCGCCATCGCCGATCCGGCGGAGAGGAGCAGGGCGGCGGCCGCGACGGGGATCAGGCGCATGGGATTCTCCGGAGACGTGCCTCCTTGCAGCCCGTTCCGGTTAAGATCGTGTTTCCCCTGTTCGGGCCGGGACCGTTTCGGGTCTTGACCGAAGCCGGTCCGCGGGCTTCATCTGGCGTCGGGATGCTGGGGAGCAAGACCATGAGACCGACGCTGCTCGCGGCGCTGTGCGCCATTCTCTGCGCGGGGCCGACCGCCGTACTGGCCCAGGACGAAGACGACTGGGAGTTCCAGCACGAGCCGAGTCTGAATCAGACGGTCGCCGCCGTTCGCTATGACGCGGGCGTGGCCATCGTTGTTCAGTGCCGGGACCGTGCGCTTTCGGCGGCGCTGATCGGCATGCCTGCAGGCGTCGGCGGCCTGGAAGTGCAGGCGCGCCGGGCTGACGGCCGCGCTGACCTGCAGACCTGGGCGCCGGGACCGCAGCCGGGCATCCTGATGAGCACCGTGCCCGCGCGGGACATCCGGTTCATGCGCGGGGGCGGTCTCTATTCGGTGCGTACAGTGGATGGGGCGCCGCGGGTGCTGCGGACGAATTTCGACCTGCCGACCCAGTCCGCCAACCTCGACCGGGTCCTGTCGGCCTGCGGCTGGGGCTTGACGGATGACCGCGATCAGTTGGCGCGGGCGGGCCGTGCCGAAATCAGCTTCCGCGATCCTGACGCGCCGCCGCCGCGCGAGCGTCCGCGGGGGCGCGGGGCCCGGCCAGGCCTGCCGGATGCGCCGGAGCCGGCGGGCCCGGCTGTCCCACCCGTGCCGGTGGCGGAAGTCCAGATCAGCTGTGTCCTGCAGGATCTGAAGTTGACGGGCTGTCGATTTGACCTGCCGGCCGCCGGGACGGCGCCCGACGCCGCTCGGACGCTGCGTCGGATGGAGGGTGGACAGATGTATGCCCTCGGCGGGGCGACGCCGGACGGCAAGGTGGTCTTCACGAGCGTGCCGTCCACGACGATCATCGATTATCTGGTCACCCTTCCCGCCCGATAGCGGCGGACCGACGAGCACGATCCGGGCTTGCATTTCGCCGCCATCCGCCTAGATTGCACCTGCTTATGCTGAAAGTGAGCATAAGTCGGCGACGGTCAGGGAGATCGGTCGCCGTTCTTCAGGCCTCTGATTTGCTCAAATCGAGCAAAAGGGATGCGAAATGGCGGACGGCGCGTTCGGAATGTCGAAGGAACTGGCGCGGGAAACCGCCCAGGTCTGGGCGAAGGTCAAGGACCATGTCACGCCCATGGAGTGGCCGGCGCAGGCCGCGCTGATCAGCGAGATCAATGCGCTGAAGAAGACGCGCGACGCCGTCATCCTGGCCCACAATTATATGACGCCCGAGATTTTTCATGGGGTCGGCGACTATGTCGGCGACAGCCTGGGTCTGGCCAAGGAGGCCGCGCGGTCGAAGGCGAAGGTGATCGTCCAGGCGGGCGTGCATTTCATGGCCGAGACCTCGAAGATCCTGAGCCCGGACAAGACGGTGCTGATCCCCGACCTGCGGGCGGGTTGTTCGCTGGCGGCCTCGATCACGGGGGCGGACGTGCGGCTGATCAAGCAGCGCTATCCGGGTCTGCCGGTGGTCACCTATGTGAACACGACCGCCGATGTGAAGGCCGAGACCGACATCTGCTGCACCAGCGCCAACGCCGTGCAGGTGGTGGAATGGGCGGCCAAGGAATGGGGCGTCGACCGCGTCATCCTGATCCCCGACGAGTTCCTCGCGAAGAATGTGGCGGCCCAGACGAACGTCGGCATCATCGCCTGGAAGGGCCGCTGCGAGGTGCATGAGCGGTTCACGGCGGCCGACATCGCCGAGATGCGGGCGGCGTATCCGGGGGCGGAAATCCTCGCCCATCCGGAATGCCCCGAGGACGTGCTGGCGGCCGCGGACTTCGCCGGTTCGACCGCGGCGATGATCGACCATGTGACGGCCCGCAGGCCGAAGCAGGTGGTGATGATCACCGAATGCTCGATGGCCTCGAACGTCGCCGGCGATCTGCCCGACGTCCAGTTCATCGGCCCCTGCAACCTGTGCCCCTATATGAAGCGGATCACCCTGGAGAACATCCGCGACTGCCTGCTGAACATGCAGTTCGAGGTGACGGTGCCCGAGGATATCGCCGAGCGCGCGCGGCTGGCCGTGCAGCGGATGGTGGACCTGCCGCCGCCGGCGGTTCCGGCGCGCTATGACATGATCAAGGCGCGGCATCATGTAGCGGTGGAGCTGATCTGATGCACTATGTCCCGCCCGTCCGCGCCGTGGCCACGATCGACAAACGCAGCCTGCGGCTTCTCGCCCTGCTGGCCTTGTGGCTGCGGCCGGAAAAGGCCACGTCGTCGGGATGACAGACAGCAAGACGCCCCGTCCTCCCGGTCCCTGGGATCCCCGGCCCGAGCCTGCCGCCCCCGCGCGCGAGGCGGTCGTCGCCGACCGCGGGCCGCCGCGCACCGACGAACCGCCGCTGGACAAGGGTCAGCATCCGGTCTGGGCCATCGTCTCGACCCTGCTGCTGGGCGGCTTCATCTGGTGGATCAGCCAGAGCTGGGTGATCGCGGTAGCCGCCATCTGGGGACTGTTCGTGCACGAGTACGGCCATGTGCTGGCGATGAACCGGCTCGGCATGGGGCCGGCGAAGATCTACATCATCCCCTTCCTCGGCGGGGTGGCGAAGAGCCAGCGCCTGCCGAAGAGCGAGTGGGACGGAGTGCTGGTGTCTCTGGCCGGACCGGGGTTCGGCCTGCTGGCCGCCATACCCTTCTTCGCCGGCTTCATCGCGACAAGCCGGGCGGAATGGCTGCTGGGGGCGGCGGTGATCGCCCTGATCAATCTGGTCAATCTGGCCCCGGCGCCGCCGCTGGACGGCTCCAAGGCGCTGGGTCCCGTGCTGGCGCGGATCCATCCCAATGTCGAACGCGGCGCCATGGTGCTGGTCGGGGCGCTGGTGGTCTTCTGGGGTCTGACCACGGGACGGTTCATCCTGGCGGCCTTTCTGGCCCTGGCTCTGATCGGACACCTTCGCCGGGGCGCCTGGCGACCGGAAGGACGCCCTCTGACCGGTCGCGAGGCGGGCCAGAGCGTCGGCCTGTTCGTGGCCGCGGCCGTCGCCTGCGCCGGCGTCGGGATCGCGGCGCTGATGCCGCTGGCAGGCGGCTCGCTGCCGGGCGCGCTGGCGGTCGCCGGCCGTTATCTGGGCATCGGCGGTTGAGCCGCACCGTCCATCATGACGGGCCGCTGATCATCGGCGGCGGACTGGCGGGGCTGTCGGCCGCGCTGGAGGCCGCGCCGCGCAAGGTGCTGGTGGTGACGCCCGCGCCGCTGCTGGAGGCCTGTTCCTCGGCCTGGGCCCAGGGCGGGGTGGCGGCGGCGCTGTCGGCGAACGACGCGCCGGCCCTGCACGCGGCTGATACGACGGCGGCCGGGGCCGGGCTGGTCGAGGCCGGGGCGACGGACATCCTGACCGGGGACGGCCGCGCCACGGTTGAGTGGCTGGCGTCGCTGGGCGCGCCGTTCGACCGGGACGGGGCGGGCGATTTCGCCGTCAGTCTGGAAGCCGCCCATTCCCGCGCCCGGGTGGCGCGGGTTGGCGGCGACGGAGCGGGGCGGGCGATCCTGTCGGCTCTGATCGCGGCGGTGCGCGCCGCGCCGCATATCGAGGTTTGGGAAGACGGGCGGCTGCGCGGCCTGATTCACGACGCGAGCGGCCGGGTGCGCGGCGCCCTGATCGAGCGTGGCGTCGCCGGATCCGGTCGGTTGGTCGAGGTATTGGCGCCGGCGGTGGTGCTGGCCACGGGAGGCGCGGGCGGCCTGTATGGCCAGACGACGACGCCCGCCGCCCTGCTGGGCGAGGGGTTGGCGCTGGCGTATCGCGCGGGCGCGGAAATTCTCGACCCCGAGTTCGTGCAGTTCCACCCGACCGCCATCGACGTCGGGCTCGACCCCATGCCGCTGGCCACCGAGGCCCTGCGCGGCGAGGGCGCGCGGCTGATCGACGGCGAAGGCCGGTTCCTGCTCGGCGAGGCGGCGGACGCCGATTTGCAGCCGCGCGACGTGGTGGCGCGGGCGGTACATGCGGCGCGGTCCGGGGGGCGGGGGGCGTTTCTCGATTGCCGAGCCATCGGAGCGCAGCTGGCCGAGGAATTTCCCGCCGTGTTCGCCGCCTGTATGCGGGCCGGGGTCGACCCGCGCGAGACGCCGATCCCGGTGGCGGCGGCGGCCCACTATCACATGGGCGGGATCGCCGCCGGTACCGATGGACGGACCAGCCTACCGGGCCTGTTCGCGGTCGGCGAATGCGCCGCGACCGGCGTGCATGGCGCCAACCGGCTGGCGTCGAACTCGCTGTTGGAAGCCGCGGCCTTCGGGCGGCGCACGGGCCGGGCGGCGGCGGCGGAGATTTCAGGCGCAGGCGCGATACTGCCGGCGCCGGTCGCGGCCGACCTGTCACCCGAGGCGTTGCAGGAACTACGTGACACGATGAGCCGCTGCGTCGGCGTGGTGCGTGACGCCGCCGGCCTGACCGAGGCGCTGACGGTCATCGGGCGGCTGGAGGCGGCGACGCCGGGCGCCCTGCCAGTGTCCGCCGCCCGGTTGATCGCGGAGGCTGCGCTGGAGAGACGCGAGAGCCGGGGTGGGCACTATCGCTCGGACTATCCTCAGACCGCGGCCGCCGCCGACCATACCCACCTCCACGCTGACCCCGCCCTGGTCGCCGCGGCCTGAACGAGCGCTCGATGATCCGATCCCTCCCTGACATCCTGATCGAACCCGTCGTGCGCGCGGCGCTGGCCGAGGATCTCGGCCGGGCCGGAGATGTGACGTCCCGCGCCTGCATCCCCGAGGGTGCGCGGATGCGGGCCGTGTTCGCGGCGCGCAGGGCCGGGGTGCTGGCAGGGACCGACTGCGTGCGACTGGCGGTGCTGGCCATGGACCCCGAGGCCTTTGTCGAGCTGATGCTGCGTGACGGCGAGGCCTTCGAGGCGGGGGCCGTGCTGGCCGAGGTCGAGGCCGATGCGCGCGCCTTTCTGGCCGCCGAACGGACGGCGCTGAACCTGCTCGGGCGGCTGTGCGGGATCGCCACCCTGACGC
>CALRJO020000051.1:0-21719 GCA_943367565.1 Brevundimonas vancanneytii | reverse complement strand
CCGCGCCTACGCCGACGCCGATCCCGATCAGGTGGCGGGTCTGGTGCTGGTGGACGCCAGTTCGGAACGCGATCTCCCCGAGTTCGAGGCTGCCCGGGGGCCGACCGTCTCACAGATCGATGCGGCGCTGGCTGTCTCGCGACCGGGGGTTCCCATCATCGGCATGCCGGCAGGGACCTCCGCGGAAGTGCAGATGGCGTTCACGCCGGAAGTTCTGCGAGGGGTGAAGGCCGAGTTCGAAGCCCTGGCCGGGCTTGACGCGGCGACCCTGCCTCCGGGCGCGCCGGGAGTGCTGGGCCAGCTGCCGCTGATCGTCATCCGTCGGGGGCGAACGATGTCCCCGCCGAGCCAGGCCGATCTGGATCATCGTCAGAACCAGGAGAGTCTGGCGGCCCTGTCCGCAAACAGCGTGCTGATCGTCGCTGAGAACAGCGGCCATGTGATTCCGCTGGATGAGCCCCAGGTGGTGTCCGACGCCGTCCGCCGGCTTCTCGCGGCCCTGAATTCCCCCGACCGCCGTCTGTGAAGGAGAACGGTTCGATGACCCATTCCGAAACCCACCCGTCCGGCCGCCTGCACGGCCTCGACGCCCTGCGCGGGACCGCCCTGCTGCTGGGCGTCGTCCTGCACGCCTCCATGTCCTGGTTCCCGGTCACCATCTGGATCGTGCCGGACACCGACAACTCGCCGGTCGCCAGCGTCATATTCTTCGCCATCCACCTGTTCCGGATGACGACCTTCTTCCTGATCGCCGGCCTGTTCGCGCACATGATGCTCGCCCGGCGAGGGGCCCTTGGCTTCATCAAGGACCGGCTGATCCGCATCGCCGGACCGCTCGCCGCCTTCTGGACCCCGATCCTCGCCGCCATCATCGCGGGGCTCATCTGGATGGCGGCCATCCGCAACGGCGGATCCATTCCGACCGACGGACCGCCCCCGGCCCCGCTGACGCTCGAGACCTTCCCCCTGACCCATCTGTGGTTCCTCTGGGTCCTGCTGATCCTCTACGTCGGCATGATCATCCTGCGCGCGCCCTTCGCCATGGCGGATCGCGACGGCGGCTGGGGCCGGCTCGTCGACCGGATCACCGGCGCCCTGATCGGGCCGTGGACCCCGGCGCTGATGGCCGCGCCGCTGGCGCTCGCCTTCTGGCTGGCGCCCAACTGGACGCCCTTCTTCGGCATTCCGACTCCGGACACGGGACTGGTTCCCAATGCGACCGCCCTGACCGCATTCGGCAGCGCCTTCGGCCTCGGCTTCCTGCTGGACCGTCGCCGCGACCTGCTGGTCCGCATCGAGCGCCTGTGGCCGGTGTTCACGATCGTGGCGCTGGGCGTCGGGACGGCGGCCATGGTCATGGTCGGCGGCCCGGTCCCGGAGCTTGCGCCGGTCACCGATCCGGAGCTGAAGGCCCCGCTGGCGGCGGTGATGGCCCTGGCGGTCTTCGCCTCGACCTTCGCGGTCCTGTCGCTGGCCCTGCGCTTCGCCTCCGGCTACAGCGCCGTCCGCCGTTACCTCGCTGACTCGTCCTACTGGGTCTACATCGTCCACCTGCCGCTGGTCATGGTCGGCCAGATCCTGGTCGTGAACGAGACCTGGCCCTGGTTCGTCAAGTTCGGCGTGGTCATCGGCGGGACCATGGCCGTCAGCCTGCTGACCTATGAACTGCTGGTCCGCCACAGCTTCGTCGGCGGCTGGCTGAACGGCCGCCGCATCCCCTGGCGCCGTCAGCGGGAGCCCGAGTTCTCACCCGCCGAATAGCTTGCCAAGACCTGCCGGCTCGTCCACCCCAAGGGCGAGCCGGCCCCGGAGAATCGCCCATGTCCGCCAAGCCCCGCCTGCATTCCCCAGAGGACGACCTCGCCTTCATGCGCTCGATCGTCGAAGGCGGCGGTCGGCCGCCGATGACGCTGGCGATCTGCTACCTGGCGGGCGGTCTGCTGTACGGCCTGCAGTGCCTGTTCCACCTCGGTCAGGCGATCGGCGTGATCCGCTGGCCCGACCTCGCCAACCTCGCCTTCGTCGCCGGGATCACCATTGCCTTCCTGTCGGTGCTGACCTGGGCCGTTCTCAAGGACCGTAAGGACGGCGGGGCCAATCGCGGGCCGATGGCGACCCGCACGCTCAACGCCGCCTTCAACGCCACCGGCATGGCCAATCTGGCCGTCATCATCATCTTCGGCGTCGGCGCCGCCCGGGACCAGGACTTCGCCATCTGGCTCTACTATGCCGCCATCGTCTTCGCCCTCCAGGCCGCCGCCTGGTACATGGCCTGGACGCTCAAGCGGAAGGGCTGGATGCTGGCCACGGCGCTCGGCGGCTGGGTCACGGCGGTGGCGCTCGGCGTGCTGGTTCGCGAGCCCATGCTGTACCTCGGCGTCTGCACCGTCGCCCTGTTCCTGCTGTTCGCCCTGCCGGGCTGGGTCATGTTCCGCGACGCCCGCGCCGTCGCGAAACGGGCCTGAGCGCGCCATGGGTCTGGCCGATCTGGGACGGATCGACGACGTCATCCACGGCCGCATGCGGCTGGGGATCATGGTCTATCTGTCCGACGCCGACACGGCCGACTTCACCGAGCTGAAGACCGTGCTCGAGGCGACCCAGGGCAATCTGTCGGTCCACCTCAAGACGCTGGAAAAGGCCGGCTACGTCGCCATCGACAAGAGCTTCAGGGACAACAAGCCCCTGACCCGGGTGTCGATCACCCGCGACGGCCGCCGGGCTTTCTCCGCCTATCTCGACGCCATCGGCAGTCTGATCGGGGGCAAGGACTGATGACCCCCCCCCGCGTCATGGGAATCGTCAATGTCACGCCCGACAGCTTCTCCGACGGCGGCCGGCTGGCCTCGGTCGAGGCGGCGGTGGCGCACGGCCTGCGGCTGGTCGAACAGGGCGCCGACATCCTCGACATCGGCGGCGAAAGCACCCGGCCCGGCGCCGAACCGGTGGAGGCGGCCGACGAAATCGCCCGCGTCGTCCCCGTCATCGAAGGCCTGCGCGCCCGCTGGGACGGCGCGATCAGCATCGACACCATGAAGCCCGCCGTCGCCCGCGCCGCCGTCGCCGCCGGCGCGACGATGTGGAACGATGTGACGGCCCTCGGTCTCGCTCCCGAGAGTCCCGCCGCCGCCGCTGACCTCGCCTGCGACGTGGTGCTGATGCACATGCAGGGCGAGCCGCGCACCATGCAGGCCGATCCGCATTATGAGGACGTGGTCGCCGAGGTCGCCGACTGGCTGTCCGCCCGGGCCGACAAGGCGATGGCGGCTGGCGTGGCCCGCGAGCGGATCTGGCTCGATCCCGGCCTCGGCTTCGGCAAGACGGCGGCCCACAATCTGGCGCTCACCGTCACCCTCGACCGGCTGGTGGAGACCGGCTTCCCCGTCCTCTACGGAGCCAGCCGCAAGCGGACGATCCAGTCGATCGACCCCACCGCGACCGACCCCGCCGACCGCCTTGGCGGTTCGCTGGCCCTGGCGCTGGAGGCGGCCCGTCGCGGCGCCGCCATCCTCCGCGTCCACGACGTGCGCGAGATGGTGCAGGCGCTGGCGGTTCAGGCGGCGCTGGCCGCGGTCGCGCGCGATTGACTTGTCCGCCCGGCTCGTCTGCCGCAAGGGAGGGAGATGTCTGACCAGCCATCCTTCCGTGGACGCGTCCTGATCATCGCCGGCTCCGATTCCGGCGGCGGCGCCGGAATCCAGGCGGACATCAAGGCCGTGACCATGCTTGGCGGATACGCCGCCACGGCCATCACCGCCATCACGGTGCAGAACACCCTCGGCGTCCATGGCGTGCATCCCCTGCCGCTGGACCTGATAGAGGCCCAGGCGCGGGCCGTGCTGGACGACATCGGCGCCGATGCGATCAAGACCGGCATGCTGGGGTCGACCGCCGTGGTCGAACGGGTGGCGGCCATCCTCGATTCGTCCGACGCCCCGGCGGTGGTCGATCCGGTCATGATCGCCAAGGGCGGGGCCGCCCTTCTGGCCGACGACGCCGTCGCCGCCGTGCGGTCGCTGATGATCCCCCGCGCGGCCCTGCTGACCCCCAACGCGCCCGAGGCCGATGCCCTGACCGGGATCGCCGTCGCCGACCTCGACGGCCAGCGCCGCGCCGGCGAAGCCCTGCTGGCCATGGGCGCTCGGGCGGTGCTGATGAAGGGGGGACATGTGCCGGGCGAGACGGTGATCGACCTGCTGCTGACCCCCACGGGCGAGACCCTGCTGGAAGGCGAGCGGTTCGACACCCGCAACACCCACGGAACCGGGTGCACCCTGGCCAGCGCCTGCGCGGCGGGTCTGGCGCTCGGCCAGCCGCTCGAGGTCGCCGTTGCCAACGGCTGGGCCTATGTCGCCGAGGCCATCCGCCGGGCTCCGGGGCTGGGGCAGGGGCACGGACCGCTCGACCACGGCTGGCCGGTGCGGGACCGGACATGATCGATCTGGAGACGCGGCTGGCCGATATCGTCCGCGCCGACCCCGGCCTGATGCACGTCCTGACCACGGTGCGGAGCCTCGGCCTCAACGACTGGCGGGTCTTCTCCGGCGCCGTCTATCAGAGCGTCTGGAACGCCGTGACCGGCCGCCCGGTCGGCTACGGCCGCAAGGACTATGACCTCGGCTATTTCGACCCGGATGTCAGCTGGGACGCCGAGGACGCCGTCATCAAACGCGTCGCCGCCGCCTTCAACGAACCCTTCCGCACCGACGTCGAGGTGCGCAATCAGGCGCGGGTCCACCTCTGGTTTCCGGAGCGGTTCGGCGAACCCTATGAGGCCCTGGCCGGCACGGACGAGGCGCTGGCCCGCTTCGTCGCCCCGGCCTTCGCGGTCGGCGTGCGGCTGGAAGCCGACAATTCGATCAGCATCGCCGCCCCGTTCGGGCTGGAGGATGTGTTCTCGATGACCCTGCGGCCCAATCCGCACCGGCCGCTTGCGCGCGGCTGGGACAAGGCGGTGGCCAGCGCCCGGGCGCGTTGGCCGGAGCTGACCGTGATCGAGCCGGAGCCCGCCTGATGCGCCAGTGGACCGTCGACGCCTTCGCCGCCGCCCCCTTCAAGGGCAATCCCGCCTGCGTGGTCGAGCCCTTCGACGCGTGGCCGTCCGACAGGTGGATGCAGGCCCTGGCGAAGGAGAACAACCAGGCCGAAACCGCCTTCCTGCTGCGCACCGGCGATCCCGCGCGATTCGGCCTGCGCTGGTTCACGCCGGGGATGGAGGTCGACCTGTGCGGCCACGCCACCCTGGCCTCGGCCCATGTGTTGCTGGCGGAACTCGGTCTCGGGGCCGCCTCACTGATTTTCGACACCCGCTCCGGCCCGCTGACCGTGAGTCGCGCGGGTGAGGGCTATGAGATGGACTTCCCCGCCGATCCGCCGCATCGGACCGCGGCGCCGGACGGCCTGGCCGAGGCGCTGGGCGTCGCGCCGGTCGAGGTCTGGGCGGGGCGTTATCTCGTCGCCGTCCTGGCCGATGCGGCCGCCGTGCACGCCGTGACGCCCGACATCCGAACCCTGGCGACCGTTCAGGGCGCGGCGGGCGAAATCGGTCAGGTGATCGTCTGCGCCCTCGCCGACGCCTCCGACGACGTGGATGTGGTCGACCGGTTCTTCGCCCCGGGCTGCGGCATCGACGAGGATCCCGCGACCGGTTCGGCCCACTGCATCCTCGGGCCGCTGTACGCCGACAAGCTGGGCCGGGCGACGGTGCGGTTCCGGCAGGTCTTCCCCGGCCGGGGCGGCGACATCGAAACCGAAACCCGCGGCGACCGTGTCCTGCTTCGGGGGCGGGCCGTCACCGTGGTCGAAGGCCGGCTCAGGGTCTGAGACGAGGAAAGGGGCGCGACCCTTGCGGATCGCGCCCCTCGGACCTTCGGGGAGTAAGGTCGGGCCTCTAGTAGCGGCGGCCGTCGCGGTCGCGTCGATCGTTGTGATCGCGGCGTTCGTCCCGGATCTGGGCGGCCAGACGGTCATACCGGCGATCCAGGTCGCTCCGTTCGCGATACGACAGGCCACCGCGCATGTACGTCCGTTCCAGACGCACCAGGGCGTTCAACTCGGCCCGAAGCCGGGTCGCTTCCCGGCGGCTCAGCTGGCGATTGCGCTCGCCCTGGTCGATGCGGCGATCCAGCTGGTATTTGCGCTGGCTGATGTTCTGCCAGACGTTGCCGCGGTCCTGTTCGTAGCGGCCGCCGCGATCATCGCGGTGCTGCGGGCCGTAATTCTGGGCCATGGCGGGGACCGCGACGGAGGCCGCGGCCAGGGCGATGGCGGGGATGAGGAATTTCTTCATCTGTCGTCTCCTTGGCGGTTTCCACGCGGACCGGGTGGCCGGCGTTGATGTGAGATGACCATTCCCCGGCTGAGCGCGATCTGAACGGTGCGCGTCAGCTTCCATTCATCGGCGTGAATTCGCCGTCACGCCCCCGGACACCGTCACCGACGGCAAAACCTCATCGCGCGCGCGATGGGGGCGGCGCGAAAGGTGAAACATGTCTACACTGCTCGTTCAGCCGTCGTTCAGAGCCCGGGGCCTAGATCATCGTCCATGAAACGGATTTGCGCATTCCTGCTGGCCGCCCTTGTCGCCGCCGCGCCGCTGTCAGCGGCGGCGCAGGACCGTGGCGCTCGCGACGGCCGCGACCGCAGCGAACAGGCCCGGCCTGAGCCGCGCCGGATCAGTGTGTCCGAGGCCCAGGCCATCGCCGAGTCCCGTGCGCGCGGCGCCGCCTTCGTCGGCTATATCGGCGTCCGCGGCGGTCAGTATGTGTTCCGCTTTGACCGCGGCGGGCAGCTGTTCGACGTCGCCGTTTCGATGACTGGCCGATAGGGAAGCCGAAATGCGTGTGCTGCTCGTTGAGGACGATGCCGACCTGTCGCGCCAGTTGAAACTGGCCCTGGGCGACGCCGGCTATGCCGTGGATCACGCGGCGGACGGCGAGGAAGCCCATTTCCTCGGCGACACCGAGCCCTATGACGTGGTGGTGCTGGACCTCGGCCTGCCGAAGATCGACGGCGTTTCGGTGCTGGAACGCTGGCGCCGGGACGGCAAGACCACGCCGGTGCTGATCCTGACGGCGCGAGGGGCCTGGTCGGACAAGGTGTCGGGTTTCGACGCCGGCGCTGACGACTATCTGACCAAGCCCTTCCACACCGAGGAACTGCTGGCCCGTCTGCGCGCCCTGCTGCGGCGCTCGGCCGGCATCGCTTCGGCCACCCTGGCCTGCGGCGGCCTTCGTCTCGACCCGCGCGCCGCCCGCGCCACCGTCAACGGCGAGCCCCTGCGTTTGACCTCGCTGGAATACCGGCTGCTGCACTATCTGATGATGCATCAGGGCCGCGTCATCAGCCGCACCGAGCTGGTCGAGCACCTGTACGATCAGGACTTCGACCGCGATTCCAACACCATCGAAGTCTTCGTCGGCCGCCTGCGCAAGAAGATCGGCCCCGACCGCATCGAGACCGTGCGCGGCCTTGGATACCGCCTGACGCCGCTCGCCGGGGAGTCCGAAGGAGCGTGACCGAAGGGGCGGCGGGGGAATCGGCTCCGGCCGACGACAGGTCCTGGGGCCGCTGGTTCGGGCGCCCGGGCCGAAGCCTGACCCGCCGCCTGATCTGGCTGGCGGCGCTGTGGATCGTGTTGGCGCTGATCGCCACCGGCTGGACCCTGACCAGCCAGTATCAGGAAAGCGCGCTCCGGCGGCTGGGCAATATGCTCGGCGAGACCATCGACGAGGTCGTTCTGGCGTCGGATGCGACGCCCGCCGGCGTCGAGGTCGCCGAGATCAAGGACGCCCAGACCCTGCGACCGCTGTCCGGAAAATACTGGGCGATCGCGGAGCCGGATGGCCGCGGCGGCCTCAGGGTGCTGGCGCGCTCGCCTTCCCTTGCAGGGGAATCCCTGACGGTTCCGGCGGAATTGCCCGGGCGGCTGCCGAGGGCTTTCGGCGAGATGATCACCTACAACGCCGACGGCCCGATCGGCCGGCCGCTCCGGATCGCCGCGACCATGAAACGGTTGCCCGACCGGGACGCCCCGGTGGTCTTCATGGCCGGCATCGACCGGTCCAACATCGACAACGACACCCGCCAGTTCGCCACCTTTACCTGGACGTCCCTGCTGATCCTCGGCCTGGGTCTGGTCATCGCCGTCTTCCTGCAGGTCCAGATCGGCCTGCGTCCCCTGTTCGCCCTGAGGAACGAGATCGCCGATGTCCGCAAGGGCAGGGCCGCCAGGATCGGCCGCATCTACCCGGTGGAGATCCAGCCGCTGGCCGAACAGGTCAACCGGCTGCTGGACCACAATCAGGAGACCGTCGAACGCCAGCGCACCCATGTCGGCAACCTGGCCCATGCCCTGAAGACTCCGCTGTCGGTCATGCTGGCCGAGGCCGGATCGCAGACGGGCGACCTGCCCGACATGGTCCGAAAGCAAACCGAGGTGATGAAGGCCCAGGTCGACCACCACCTGCGTCGCGCCCGCGCCGCCGCCCGGGCCCAGCTGCTGGGCGAACGCACCCCCATCGCCGAGGTGCTGGACGAGATGGCGGTCATGCTGGAGCGGGTGTTCGAGGAAAAGGCCGTCGAGATCGACTGGCGCGCGCCCGACGCGCTCGGTTTCCGCGGCGAGCGCCAGGACCTGCAGGAAATCCTCGGCAATCTGATGGAGAACGCCTGCAAATGGGCGAAACGGCGCGTCCGCGTGTCCGCCGGAGCGACCGGTCTGGGACAGATGGTCGTGGTGGTCGAGGACGACGGTCCCGGCCTGCCCGCCGACCAGCGGGACGCCGCACTCGAGCGCGGGGCCCGCATGGACGAGACCACGCCGGGCTCGGGCCTCGGCCTTTCCATCGTGGTCGAATTGACCCGGGCCTATGGCGGCAAGATCACCCTCGCCGACAGCGATATGGGCGGTCTGAAGGTGTTGCTGGAACTGCCGGCCGCCGAGGCCTGAAACACCCCTGTGGATAGCGGTTGTTAACCCTGACTGCCCATAGTCAGGCTGGCCGGGTTGGGTCCGGTTCGAGGTTTTCCTATGTCAGGGCTTTCCGTCGCCCATCGCGTTGCGCTCACGGCCCTGCTGGCGCGGTGCCCCGAAGCCGCGCTCAGAGCCGTGTCCGCCGCGGTCGCGCCGATGGGCGGCGGGCGGGCGGCCGAACTGCGGATGATCATCGCGGACGAAGCCCGGGACCGGACGCGCCGCGCCAAGGTGCTGGCCCCGCTGCTTCCCATGTTCCGCGCCCGCGCCGACGGCATCGCCGCCATGACCTTTCCGGCTCACGTCCTGCCCCGCCTCTGGCGCGCCGCCCGCGAACGCGAGCCTGATCTTCTGTTCCACCTGGACCGGGATGAGCCCTCGACCGCCGCGGTGGCCGACCGCTTCTGCCAGTCCGCGGCCCTCGCCGTGCGCGACCAGCCCGATCTGGTGTGGCCGCCCGGCGGGGATGAGACGGCGCGTCAGAAAGGCCTCGCCGACCTCGCGGCCTGCCTCGATCTGGCGCATCTCGCGCGGCGAGGCCTGCCTTCGCTGGAAGTCTGGCTCAAACGCCCCGACGGCGACCAGATCGCCGAGCTGCGGCTGCTGCTCAAGGACTGCGCCGGTGTTCATCTCGACGGCGCCCAGCGCGTGCTCGAGATCCTGTTCGCCCACCTGGACGATGCCGTTCTGATCCTGCGGATCGTCATCCAGACGTCGCTGGCGGCCGGGCGCGAGGGATTTCTCAGCGAGTCGGAACTGGCCGGGTTCATTGACCGGTTGATCGCCGGCGTCGATGTCCGCGCCGGGAAGATCGAGGCGTTCAAACCGGGCGCCGATCTGGATCGGGTCGATATCGTGATCGCTGATCTCAACTGGTGCGCCGGGGTGCTCGGCGAACTGGATGTGACCCTGACCCTCAATCCGCAAAGCGCCTGGGGCAAGTCGGTGCGGGACGCGCGTGTCACCATCGCCCGACGGCTGTCCGGTCTGTTGCGCGCGGCGGACAAGGCGGTGGACGAGGCCCTGCCGCTGGAGCGGGTGCAGCTCGCCGGCCGCATGACCCGCAAGGCGCCCCGCCTGGCGGCCCCGGTCGAGGGACCTTCGGTCGATGCCGCCCTCAGCCTGCTGAAACTCGTCGGCTCGGCGCGCGGCCCGGCCTCGACCTACGGCTGCGAATCCGACCGCAAGACCTTGGTCGACGACCTGACCAACCGGCTGTCGGACCACGCCGACCAGACTCTGCGGATGATCAACGACGGCGAGGCTGAAGACGAGACCCATGCGCTCGGCCTGGTCGAACTGGCCGCGCGCTGTCTCGACCATATCGACGCCGTCGAGCCCGCCCGCACGGTGCGGCGTCGGGCCGCGGTCGCCGGCGCCCCTGCAAAAGGGTCCGAGGCCTCGTCGCGGGCCGCCTGATCGGCTACATCGCCGGTAATGACGGCATTCTGGATCATGGCGGCGCTGCTGACGGCCCTGGCCGGTCTGTCCGTGCTGGCCGGCGCGCGTCGCGGCGCGGATGCCGATGATGCCGTGTCCGCCTCCGCGGAACTGGCGGAACTGGACCGTCTGAAGGCGCGCGGTCTGCTCGATGAGGCCGGCTGGACCGCGGCCCGGGCCGAGGCGGGACGCCGAATCCTCGTGTCCGACCGGGCAGCCGCGCCGGTCCGGGCGGGAAGCCGGGACCGCTTCTGGCTCCTGGCCGGACTGGCGGCCACGGCCGCCGCGGCGGTCGGCCTCTATGCCGTCGTCGGCGCGCCCGGCCTGCCCGATCAGGCTTACGAGAGTCGGGTCGACCAATGGGCTGCCGAACTGGACACGCTGGAAGCCCCGCAACTGGCCGCCGTGGCCGCACGGGTGGTGAGCGAACGGCCTGACGATCATCAGGCCCTGACCATGCTGGGCGCCGCCCGGTTCGAGGCCGGCGATCCGATCGGCGCGGCCTCGGCCTTCCGCCGGGCGCTGGCGCTGCGACCCGATGACGCCCAAAGCTGGTCGCGGTTGGGCGAGAGCCTGACGCGGGCGAACGGCGGCGTGGTGGGCGGCGACGCCGAAGCCGCCTTCGCCCAGGCCCTGCGCCGCGATCCCGGCCAGCTGGGCGCACGCTATTTCCTCGGCGAGGCGGCGCTGGCGCGCGGGGAAGCGGCCATGGTTCGCGCCATGTGGGGGCCGCTGATCGCCGCCCTGGACCCGGCCGATCCGCGCCGGGCGGACCTGGAGCGGCGAATGCCGGGAGGAATCGAATGAGCTGGCTGCCCAAATCGCCCAAGGCGCGCCGCCGCCTGTGGGTCGTCGCCGCGGTCGCTCCCGTCCTGGCCCTGGCGGTCGGCCTGTCGCTCTACGCCATGCGCGACAACGTCACCTTCTTCTTCTCGCCGTCCGAGGCGACGGCCGAGACCGCCCCCACGGGCCGGGTCATTCGTCTGGGCGGGCTGGTCGAGGAAGGCAGCGTGGTGCGCGGCGCCAATGGCGAAGTCGCCTTCGCCATCACCGACAACGCGGCCACCACCCGCATCGTCTACCAGGGCGACCTGCCCGACCTGTTCCGCGAGGGGCAGGGGGTGGTGACGCAAGGCGCCTTCCTGCCCGACCGCAGCTTTCGCGCCACCCAGGTGCTGGCCAAGCACGATGAGAACTATATGCCGCGCGAGGTCGCCGACCGGCTCAAGGCCAAGGGCGAATGGCGGCCCGACGACGCACCGTCCGCGGGAGCGCCCGCCACGTGATTGTCGAACTGGGCGCCTTCGCCCTGATCCTGGCGCTCGTCCTGTCGGCCCTGCAGACGGGCATGGCCGTGGCCGGCCGCCTGCGCCGCAGCCCGGTCCTCGCCGGCGCCGCCGAGGGGGCCGCCCTCGCCTGCGCGGGCGCCGTCGCCGTGGCCTTCGTGGCCCTGATCTGGGCCTTTGCGGTCTCGGACTTCTCGGTGGCCAATGTCGCGGCCAACAGCCACACCGACAAGCCGATGCTCTACAAGGTCGCCGCCGCCTGGGGCAGCCATGAGGGCTCGCTGGTGCTGTGGTGCCTGGTCCTGACCGGCTTCGGCGCGGTCCTGTCGCGCGCCCGCGGCCTGCCGTTCGGGCTCAAGGCCTCGGCGGTGGCTGCGCAGGGGCTGCTGGGCGTGATGTTTCTCGCCTTCGCCACCTTCACCTCCAATCCGTTCACGCGGCTGAACCCGGCGCCGTTCCAGGGCAATTCCCTGAACCCGCTGCTGCAGGACCCGGCGCTCGCCTTCCATCCGCCGCTGCTCTACCTCGGCTATGTCGGCTTTTCCGTCTGTTTCTCCCTCGCCGTCGCCGCCCTGATCGAGGGCCGGGCCAATTCCAGCTTCTGGCCGGCCTGGGGCCGCTGGGTTCGTCCCTGGGCGCTGGCCAGTTGGGCCTTTCTGACCGTCGGCATCACCCTCGGCGCCTTCTGGGCCTATTACGAACTGGGTTGGGGCGGCTGGTGGTTCTGGGATCCGGTCGAGAACGCCAGCTTCCTGCCCTGGCTGGCGGGCGCGGCCCTGCTGCACAGCGCCGTGGTCACCGAGCGGCGCGGGGCGCTGGCGGGCTGGACGACCTTCCTCGCCCTGCTGGCCTTCACCTTTTCCATGCTGGGGGCCTTCCTCGTCCGATCAGGCGTCCTGACCAGCGTCCACGCCTTCGCCGTCGATCCCGAGCGCGGGCTGATGCTGCTCGCCATCCTCGGCGCGGCCTCCGGCGGGGCCTTCGCCCTGTTCGCCTGGCGCGCGCCCCGGCTCAAGGGCGGCGGCATGTTCGCTCCGGTCAGCCGCGAGGGCGCCCTGGTGCTGAACAACGTCTTCCTGACCGCCGCCGCCGCCACCGTCCTGCTCGGCACCCTCTATCCGCTGATCCTTGAGGCGGCGAACGGCGCCGCCATCTCGGTCGGCCCGCCCTATTTCGCCCTGACCTTCGTCCCCCTGATGGCCGTCGCCCTGCTGATCCTGCCCGCCGGGCCGTTGCTGGCCTGGAAGCGCGGCGACCTGAAGGGCGTCGGTCAGCGGCTGGCCGTGGCTGCTGGCCTGGCGATCCTGATCGCGTTTCTCGGCTGGATGGCGTTCGAGCCGAAGAAGGCCCTGTCCGCCGCCGGCATCGGCCTCGGCGCCTGGCTGATCCTTGGAACCCTCGCCGAGGTGGCTGATCGGCTGCGCCTGTTCCGCGCGCCGCTGACGGAATGCCTGCGCCGGGCGCGCGGCCTGCCGCTCGGCGCCTGGGGCACGACCCTGGCCCACGCCGGACTGGGGGTCTTCGTCCTCGGGGCGGTGGTCGAGACCGGTTATCGCGTCGAGGCCGCCCGCGCCCTGGCCCCCGGCCAGTCCATCGAAGCCGGAAAATGGGCCGTGCGACTCGACTCCGTCCGCGTGGTCGAAGGTCCCAACTATCTCGCCGAACAGGGCCGGCTGACCGTCACCCTGCGCAACGGCGCCGCGCCGCGCGCCGTGACGGCCGAGCGCCGCTTCTTTCCGACCGGCGGCCAGACGACGACCGAGGTCGGCCTCGACTTCCGCGGGCTGGACGACGTCTATGTCGTCCTCGGCGAGCGAGGCCGGACCGAGGCCGGCGAACCGGCCTGGACCGTGCGCGTCTGGTGGAATCCTTGGGCCCGGCTGATCTTCCTCGGCCCGGCGATCATGGCCCTGGGCGGCGGGCTGTCGCTGATGGACCGCCGGCTGCGGCTGGGCGTGAACCGGCGGGGGGCGGGGTCATGAAGCGGGCGCTTGTGATCGCTGTCGCGGTTCTGGGCCTGACCGCCACGCCGATGGCTGCGCAGGAACCGCCTCCCGCGCCCGACCGTCCCCTGCCGGACGCCGCCCAGGAGGCTCGCGCCCGGGCGCTGTTCGACGACATCCGCTGCGTCGTCTGCCAGCACGAGGCCATCGCCGACAGCCCCGCCGGAATCGCCGCCGACATGCGCCGGCTGGTCCGCGAGGAAATCGCCGCCGGACGCAGCGATCACCAGATTCGCACCGATCTGGTCGACCGCTACGGCGACTTCGTCCTCTTCACCCCGCCGCTGCGGGGCGGGACCTGGCTGCTGTGGTTCGGACCGCTGGCGGCGCTGCTCGCGGGGGCGGGCGGCCTGTGGCTCCTGTCCCGCCGTCGCGCCGCCGAGACCCCGCCCCTGTCGGCCGCCGAAGAGGCCGATCTGGCCCGGATACTCGCCGAACAGGCGGTTCGCCCCGATCCTGACGCAAAGCCGTCTGACGACTAGACGATGCGGACCCATCATCGCGCCGTGGCGTTGGTGAAACGGATCGCAGCCCTTACTGTAAGGCCGAACGGGTGTTCGACGCCCGACAAGAGGATCGCAAGACACGTCTATGATGAAGCGCAAGGAATTCATGCTGGGGGCCATCGCGGGCCTGACCTTCGCCGCCGCGGCGACCGCCGGCGGCGTCATCGACTGGCCCTCGGCCAACGCCGGCCCGGTGGCGGGCGTCTCCGGCCGTCTGGCGCCCAGCGCGGGCGCCTCCGGCCTCGCCTTCGCCCCGCCGCAAGGCGCGCCCCTCAGCTTCGCCGACATCTTCCAGCAGGTCGCCCCGGCGGTGGTGCAGATCGATGTGAAGACCCGGGTGCGCCGGCCCAACATGATCCAGATCCCCGGCCTGCCCTTCGCCATTCCCGACCCCAATGGTCAGGAAGAGGGCGAGGAGGGCGGGGAAGGCCCCGGCGCGGTCGCCATGGGCGCCGGCTCGGGCTTCTTCATCTCGGCCGACGGCTTCATCGTCACCAACAACCATGTGGTCGCCGACGCCACCGAGATCACCGTCCGGCTGGCGGATTCGCGGGAACTGAGGGCGCGGGTGGTGGGGCGTGACGAATCGACCGATCTCGCTGTCATCAAGGTCGAGGGGACGGATTTTCCCTTCGTGAATTTTGAAGAGACCGCCCAGCCGCGCGTTGGCGACTGGGTCATCGCGGTCGGCAATCCGTTCGGCTTGGGCGGCACCGCCACCGCGGGCATCGTCTCGGCCCAGGGACGCAGCATCCCGGATGAAGTGTCCAACTACGTCGACTTCCTCCAGATCGACGCGGCGATCAACCGGGGCAATTCCGGCGGTCCGACGTTCGACATCTACGGTCGCGTGATCGGGGTGAATTCGGCCATCATCTCCCCGAACGCCACCGGCGGCTCGGTCGGCATCGGTTTCGCCATCCCGGCCTCGGTCGCCAAGCCCATCACCGACCGCCTGATGCGGGGCGAGACCATCCAGCGGGGTTATCTGGGGGTCATGATCCGCAATGTCGACGCGGAAGTCCGCGAGGGCCTCGACCTCCCTGCGGGCACCACCGGCGCCTATATCAACGAAGTGACCAAGGGGGCCCCGGCTGACGCCGCGGGCCTGCGTCCGGGGGATGTCGTCATCCGTATTAACGGCGACACCATCGCCAGCTCCACCGAACTGACCCGTCGCGTCGCCGCGGTTGAGGTGGGGCAGCCGATCCGGCTGGAGATCATCCGTGACGGCCGCCGCCAGTCGGTCACCGTGCGTTCGGGACGCCGTCCCTCGCGGGCTGAACTGGATGCCGGCCAGGGCAGTGAAGCCGAGCCGACCGAACCGCGCGCCGGCGCCGCCTCGGGTGAGGTCGTGGCCGGTCTCAATGTGACCGCGATGACGCCGGCCCTGCGCCAGCGCTACAGCATCCCCGCGACTGTCAACGGCATTGTGGTGACGGGCGTGGCTCCGGGCGGCGATCGCCGTTTCCAGCCCGGAAACGTCATCATGCGGATCGGCAACGCTCCCGCCGCCACCGTGGCGGATTTCCAGGCCGCCGTGGCCGCGGCCCGGCGCGCCAACCGCGACTCCGTCTTCCTGCTGGTCTGGACCCCGCAGGGCAATTCGACGGCGGTCGTGGAACTCCCCGATCCTGAATAAGCCTTAACTGCCCCCATCGCCGCCGATGCGCTAACATCGGCGGCGATTCCGCATCTGAGGGCTGATTCCATGCGCATCCTGGTGGTCGAAGACGACGCTGAAGCCGCGACCGCCATGGTCCGCGGGCTGACCGAGGCCGGGCACGAGCCGACCCACGCCGTCGACGGGGCCTTCGGCCTGCTGGAGGCGCAGAAGGGCGGCTATGATGTCTATGTCGTCGACCGGATGATGCCCCGCCTCGACGGCATCGGCATGGTCGAGACCCTGCGCAAGGACGGCGACCAGACCCCGGTCCTGTTCCTGTCCGCGCTCGGCGAGGTCGAGGATCGTGTCACCGGCCTGAACGCCGGCGCCGACGACTATCTGGTCAAACCCTATGCCTTCTCCGAGCTGATCGCGCGGGTCGAGGCCCTGTCGCGCCGCCGCGAGACCGGCAGCGTCGCCACCATGCTCAAGGTCGGCGAGCTCGAAATGAATCTGATCGCCCGCACCGTGCATCGCGTCGGCCGCGAGATCGACCTGCAGCCGCGCGAATTCCAGCTGCTGGAGTTCCTGATGCGCCACGCCGGCCAGTCGGTGACCCGCACCATGCTGCTCGAGAAGGTCTGGGAATACCATTTCGACCCACAGACCAATGTCATCGACGTCCACATCAGCCGACTGCGCGCCAAGATCGACAAGGGCTTCGACCACGCCATGCTGCAGACGGTGCGTGGGGCGGGATATCGGCTGGAGCCTTAGAGCGCAGACGTACTCCCTCCCCCTCCGGGGGAGGGTGGTCGCGAAGCGACCGGGTGGGGAGGGCTCGGCGAGATGGGCGCGATAGCCAGGGCGAGAAATCTCCGAAAGAGGATGACTCCCGCAGAAGCGCGTCTGTGGGTTCGTTTGCGCGAGCTTCGGAGCGAAGGACTGCATTTCCGTCGTCAGCACCCGGAACGAGGCTATATTCTGGACTTTGTTTGCTTGGGCCGAGGACTGATTGTGGAGGTCGACGGGAGCTCCCACCTTGATCCGGATCGCCTCAGGAAGGACAGGGTCCGGGATGCGGTGCTCGGCCGCGAAGGGTTCGTTACTATGCGGGTCTCCAACCGAGACGTTAAGGAGAGGGTGGAGGAAGTCATACGAGACGTGCGGATGCGTTGCCGAGCCCTCCCCACCCGGTCGTCGCTGCGCGCCGACCACCCTCCCCCGGCGGGGGAGGGAGAATGACTCTGCCCTCGTTATTCAGACGCACTCCCTTCCGGCTGACGCTGCTGTTCCTCGCCCTGTTCGCGGCGGCGGCCAGCGCCATCCTGGCCTGGGTCTATTTCGCCTCGGCCTCCGAGGCCCGGACCAAGGCCGAACGGGATGTGCGCAGCGAGATGAAGGTGCTGACCGGCATCTATGAGGCGCGCGGCATCGACGCCCTCAACCGGGCGCTGATCGACCGGACGCTGCGGGACAGCGCCTTCGTCTATCTGTTGATGAACCCGGATGAGAGCTGGGTGACGGGCAGCCTCAGCATTTCGCCGATCGAGGAGATGGAGGGCGACCGGCAGTGGGTCACCTTTCCCTTCACCGACACCGACGCCGAGGGCCGGGTAACCCGGCCCCAGGTTCGGGGCATCCAGCAACGCCTGTCAGGCGGCGAAATGCTGCTGGTGGGCGCCTCGCTCAGCGACACCGAGGCCTATCTGGCGCGCCTGACACAGGCCCTCTGGACGGCCATGGGCATCGTGCTCCTGCTCGGTCTGGCCGGCGGGGTATTGGTCAGCCGCAACCTCGAACGCGCCATGGGTCGGTTGAACAAGGTCGTCACGGCGGTGCAGGAGGGCGATCTCAAGGCCCGCGCCGTGGTCCGCAACTCCGGCGACGAACTGGACGAGCTCGGCGCCGGGCTGAACACCATGCTGGAGCGGCTGGAGGGGTCCATGGCCTCGATCCGCCACGCCGGCGACGCCATCGCCCACGACCTGCGCTCGCCGCTGACCCGGATGCGGGCCAAGCTGGAAGTCGCCCTGATGGACGCCGAGGCCGGCAAGATCGACGGCGTCGACGCCGTACAGCTTGCGCTCGACGAGGCCGACAATCTGCTCAAGACCTTCAACACCGTCCTCGCCATCGCCCGGCTACAGGCCGCCGCCGGCCGCACGCCGGATCCGAAGGTGTTCGACGCCGCCGACCTGGCCGCCGACATGGCCGAGCTCTATGAACCCGCCTCGGAGGACAAGGGGCTGGAGTTCTCCGCCGAGATCGAGCGCGGCCTGATGGTCGAGGGCAACCAGCCCTTCCTCGCCCAGGCCTTGGCCAACATCATCGACAACGCCATCAAATACACGCCCACGGGCGGCGCCGTGATGCTGCGCGCCCGTCGGCGCTCATCGGGCGAGATCGAATATTCCGTCACCGACACCGGCCCCGGCGTGCCCGAGGAAGACCGCGAACGGGTCATCGAACGCTTCGTCCGCCTCGACAACAGCCGCACCGAGGCCGGTTCGGGCCTTGGCCTGTCGCTGGTCGGGGCGGTGATGGAGGCCCACGGCGGTCGCATCCTTCTCGATGAAGGCCCCGGCGAATACGGCGGCTTCGGCCCCGGCCTGCGGGTGGCGCTGGTCCTGCCGGCGGCGGAATGATCGGGCCCCTCGGCCTCCGGATCACCCCCTGCGGCCCGGTCGTGGACGCCGTCGCGGCGGATCGGGCCCGTGAGCGTCTGACGGAAGCTGCGCGGGACGGGGGATGGTCGGGCGCGCTGGACGCGGCCTGGCCCGCGCTTGCCCCGGTTTTCGCCGCCTCGCCCTATCTGGGCGGTCTGGTCCGCCGCTGGCCCGAGCGGCTTCGGCTGACGCTGGAGGCGACGCCCGAGGACCGGCTGACGGCGATCCTGTCCGCGACCACGGCTCTGGACGGCGGCGCCGACGATGTCCGCGCCCCCCTGCGCTGGCTCAAGGCCGAATTGCATCTCCTGACCGCCCTGTGTGATCTCGGCGGCGTCTGGGATCTGGACGCCGTCACCGACGCGTTGAGCCGCTTCGCTGACGCCTCGACACAGGCCGCCCTGCGAGCCGTCGCCCGCGACCAGCGCGAGCGGGGCAAACTCGTGTCCGCGGCCGACGATCCGCGCGGCCCGGTCCCCGGCCTGTTCGGCCTGGCCATGGGCAAACACGGCGCCTTCGAGCTCAACTATTCCTCCGACATCGACATCAGCCTGTTCTGGGAGCCCGCGGCGCTGGAAGGCGCCTTGGCCGAAGATGTCGAGCCGCAGAAATTCTGCGACCGCTTCGCCCATGCCCTGGCGTCGCTGATGCAGGAGCGGACCGGCGACGGCTATGTCTTCCGCTTCGATCTGCGGCTGCGGCCCGATCCGTCGTCCACCCCGCCCGTGGTCGCCGCTCCCATGGCGCTCGCCTATTACGAAAGCGTCGGCCAGAACTGGGAGCGCGCCGCCTTCATCAAGGCCCGGCCAGTGATCGGCGACCTCGCCGCCGGGGCCGATTTCCTCAAGGCGCTGCGGCCCTTCATCTGGCGCCGCAGCCTCGACTATCCGGCCATCCTCGACATCCAGTCGATCAAGCGCCAGATCCACGTCCACAAGACCGGCGAGGGCATGGACGCCGCCGGGGCCAATCTGAAACTGGGCCGCGGCGGGATCCGCGAGATCGAATTCTTCGCCCAGACCCAGCAACTGATCCTCGGCGGCCGCGACCCCGGCCTGCGCGGCCCCCGCACCGTCGACGCCCTCGCCGCCCTGCGCGACGCCGGCCATGTCGGCGCCGACGTGTGCGCCGGCCTGACCGCCGCCTATGCGGTCCTGCGCGGACTCGAGCACCGGGTGCAGATGCTCGATGACGAACAGACCCACATCCTGCCGATCGACCCGGCGCGACGCGCCGCGGTGGCGGCGCTGGCGGGCGAGGGCGATCTCACCGTCTTCGATCACGGGGTCGAAGCCCTGCTGGTCGGGGTCAACCGCACCTACGGCGAACTGTTCGAGGGCGAGGAGGCCCTGTCCTCACCCTATGGCTCGCTGGTCTTCACCGGCATCGAGAACGATCCCGAGACCCTGGCGACGCTGGAGCGTATGGGGTTCACCGAGCCGGCGGGCGTGGCCGACACGATCCGCAGCTGGCACCACGGGCGCATCCCCGCCACCCGGTCGGCGCGCGGTCGTGAACTTTTCACCCGCCTCGCGCCGCGCCTGCTGACGGCGCTGGCCGACACCGGCGCGGCCGACGCCGCCTTCCGCCGCTTCGCCGTCTTCTTCGCGGGTCTGAACAGCGGGGTGCAGGTTCAGGCCCTGTTCCTGGCCCAGCCGAAACTGTTCGACCTCGTCGTCGGCGTGATGGCCTTCGCTCCGCGGCTGGCGCGCACCCTTGGCCGCTATCCGGCCGCGCTGGACAGCATGCTGGACGCCCGGTTCGGCCGCGCCATCGACGAGGATTCCGGCCTGGTCGCCCAGATGAAGGCGGACGCCGCCGCCGCGCCCGATTTCGAGACCGCCCTCGACATCGCCCGCCGGGTGCACCGCGAGCAGATGTTCCGCATCGGCATCCAGACGCTGACAGGGCACGCCGGGCCCGAGGCGGCGGGCCGCGCCTATACCGACCTGGCCGACGCCGTCATGGCCGCCCTGGCCCCCGCCGCCATGGCCGAGGCCGTGCGTCAGGGCGGGATCCTGCCGGGCGGCGCCGTCGCCGTGGTCGCCCTCGGCAAGGCGGGGTCGCGCGAGATGACGGCCAGTTCAGACCTCGATCTGATGACCGTCTATGACGTCCCGGCCGAGGCGGTGTCCGAGGGCAAGGGCTGGGCGCCCGGCGTCTTCTACTCCCGCTTCACCCAGCGGCTGATCGCCGCCCTGTCGGCGCATACGGCCGAGGGTGGGCTCTATGAGGTCGACATGAGGTTGCGCCCCGGCGCGGCCAAGGGGCCGGTGTCGCTGCGCCTGTCGGCGGTCGAGGACTACTACGCGACCGAGGCCGACACCTGGGAGTTCATGGCCCTGACCCGCGCCCGGGTGGTGTGGACCGACGATCCGGTCTTCGGCGCCCGCGCCGCCGCGGCGCTGGAGTCGATCCTGCGCCGGCCCCGGCCGGGCGTGGATATCGCCGCCGACGCCCGCCGGATGCGCGACCTGATGGCGCGCGAGCGGTCGGGGCAGGGGGGCTGGGATCTCAAACTGACGCCCGGCGGTCAGGTCGACGCCGAATTCGTCGCCCAGGTGCGCCAGCTGACCGCCGCGACGGCGGGCGGACCGCTGACGGTTTCGACGCTGGACGCCCTCTCGGCCGATCCCGCCCTCGCCGAGGCGTGGCGGCTGCAACAGGCGCTGAGCCAGATCCTCAGCGCCGCCTTCGATGACCGGCCCGATCCCGACCAGGAGCCCGAAGGCTTCCGCCGCCGTCTCGCCGAGGCCGCGGACGTGGCCGATTTCGAGACCCTGAAGGCCCGGCTGGCGGAGGTCCGGGCCGCCGCCCGCGCCGCCTTCGAATCGGCCCTGCCGCCGCCGCGCGACGGAGACTGACGGCAACGCCGTTTCACTCTCCAGACAGGGATTGAGGCCGCGTCGGGCGGCCATGGAGACATCACGATGCACAAGACCCTTCTGGTCGGCGGCCTGGCCGCCCTGACCCTCGCCGCCGCCGGCGCCGCCTTCGCCCAGCAGGCCCCCGCCCGCTCCATGCGCGCCGACGCGGACGGCGACAGCCGCCTCAGCCGGACCGAATTCGTCAATCAGCGCGTTCAGCGCCTCACGGCGATGGACGCCGACCGCGACGGCTCGGTCTCGGCCGATGAGCGCCGCGCCGCGATGCAGGCCCGTATGGCCGGCCGCGCCGACGCCCGCTTCGACCGGCTCGACGCCAATGACGACGGCGCCGTCAGCCGCGCCGAGTT
>CALRJO020000050.1:0-22375 GCA_943367565.1 Brevundimonas vancanneytii | reverse complement strand
CCTCGCCCTCGGCCTTGGGTTCGCGCGGTTCGCGGTCCTGACGCGGCTGGTCGTCGCGGTCGCGCCACTCGCGGCGCGGCTGTTCGGCCTGACGGTCGTTGGGGCGGTCGTTCGAGCGGTCGGGGCCACGGTCGTTCTGGCGCTCCTCGGTCTCGCGCTGGCGGGCCTCGATCTGGGCGAGACGGTCGGCCTCGACCTTTTCGGCGGCCATGATGGCGGCGGCCTGGGCGCCGGTTTCGTCCTCGAAATCGATGTCGAAGCCCTGGCCGGCCAGTTCGCGCTGGGCGATCTCGGAGACGGGACGCGAGGGCTGGAGGGCGCGCAGGACGCGGAAATAGTGTTCGGCGTGCTGGGTGTAGTTCTCGGCCAGGACGCGGTCGCCGGCGGCCGAGGCGTCGCGCGCCAGCTGCATGTAGCGCTCATAGACGGTCTGGGCGTTGCCGCGGACCTTGATGTTCTCGGGCCCTTGCGAGTCCCAGGAACGGTTCGGATTGGTGGCGTTGGCGTTGTTGTTGCCGCCGCCGCTGCCGGGCTTTCTGTTGCGTCCGCGCTGACGCTTCATGCCCTTGAAATCTCTCATCGGACGCTACCGTGCTTTTTATGAGGGACGGGCCGGCGCGCGAGATGCCGCCTGAAGCCGTCCGTGTCGTCGTTCCGTCTCGCGCGAGGCCAATCCCCGCTGACGATGTGTCGGAAAACCGTTGTCTCCCCGTGGTCCGCCGGGCGACCTGGCCCGACCGTCACTGCCCTGATGCGCGCGAGTCTGGGCCTGAAGCGGTCCAAGGCGTGCGTTTTGGGTGGGAGACAGGCGAAGACTTAGCGCGGGATCGTGGCGTTTCCAAGGGGATTGTTTTGGGGCGGCCTACATCTTGGGAATGGGATTGGTCCGGGGATCCGGCCCGTTCGTCACCACCCGGTCGCGGTCGGACAGGTCCTTGACGATGATGACGTCAGCGAAGCCCGCCTCTTCGAACAGGGCCTTGACCTGCGGGCCCTGGTCCCAGCCGATCTCGACGGCGAAGATGCCCTCGGGCCTCAGGATGCGGCGGATTTCGGGGGCCAGTTCACGATAGGCGACGAGACCGTCGGGCCCGCCGTCCAGCGCCAGCAGGGGATCGTGGTCACGGACCTCGGGGTCGAGGCCGGGGATGTCGCCCGAGGGAATGTAGGGCGGATTGGAGACGACGAGGTCGAAGCTGTGGTCGCCGAAGCCCGTCGCCCATTCGGTGCGCATGAAGGTCGCGCGATTGTCCAGTTCGAGGTTGGTGGCGTTCTCGCGGGCCACGGCCACGGCCTCGAAGGAGATGTCCGTGCCGACGCCGCGGGCGCCGAAGCGCTCGGCCAGGGTCGCCAGCAGGATGGCGCCGGAGCCGGTGCCGAGGTCGATCATCTCGAACGCCTTGTGCGGCGGGAAGGCCAGCATGACCACGTCGAGGATGGCCTCGGTGTCCGGCCGGGGGCTGAGCACGTCGGGGGTGACGTTCAGCATGATCTTCCAGAAGCCCTTCTTGCCGAGGATGCGCGAGACGGGCTCGCGGCGCAGGCGGCGTTCGACGAAGGCATCCAGCGCGGCCTGCTGGTCGGGCGTCACCACGCGATAGGGGTCGGTCAGGATGTCGGCGCGGTTCGCCCCGGTGGCGACCTCGAGCAGCAGGCGGGCGTCGATGGAAGGGCTGTCGATACGGCCGGCCTTCAAGGTGGCGGTCGCGGCCTTCCAGGCGGTCACGAGTGTCTGGGTCATGTCATCTCCACGCGGTCGCCAACGCGTACCGTTCCGCCCGCCGCGAGGGTCGCATACAGGCCGCACCAGCGGTGGCCATACTGTTCGAACAGCGCCGGGACCAGATCGAAATCGCGCATCGCCGTGTCCGGATCCACATGGGTGGCGGCGCAGCGGACGATGGGTTTGACCCCGCGCAGACGCGCGCCGCCGAGGACCAGATCACGGTCGGCGCCCTCGTTCTCGATCCAGGCGGGCCAGCCCTCGATCCAGACATTGGCGCGGAAGCGGCGCGGATCGACGGGGCGGCCGAGGCGGGCCTCGAAATCGCGCACGCTGGCGAGATTGAGCAGGGAGATGCGGCCCAGCGGGTGATCCATGAAGCGGTGGTCGAGGCCCTCGGCGGAGACCAGCCGGAGGGGGCCGCTGACCGCGTCGCCGAGGACGGCGGCGAGCCAGGATTCGAAGGCGGCGCGGCTGTCGGCGTCATCGACGGCCACGGCGAGGTCGGCGTGATCCGCGACGGCGGCGTGGAGGATGCGCGCTTCCTCATTCCAACGCGTCCGGACGCCCGCGACCTCGGCCGTGCGCATCAGGACGGTGAATTTCTGCTTCGGCAGATGTTCGGGCGCGGCGCGGTCGAAGCCCGAGGGTCCGTCCTCGACGGCGAACATCCGGTCGCCGGGGAACCAGCCGCCGGTCGGCAGGTCGGCGGCCTCCAGCGGCTCGGGCGTGAATCCCTTGACCGGATGCCGCCACAGGGCGGTCACGGCGCCGGCGGCGGAAGGAAATGACGTCTCGGCCATGGCGTTTCGTGCCGGAGCGTGGCCCCCTGCGCAAGCGGCGGAACACAGCCGACCGGGGAGCCGTTGTGGCCGGGATGCAGGCAAAGTCAAAAAAGGCCGGCGGGGCCGGCGCCTGGGGCGTCATCGGGTCGATCGTGGGCGGGCTGGCGGCCGGCGCCGGGGCGGCGCATCTGCTGTATTCGCGCGGGCACAAGATCGGGTTCGATCTGCGCAAGGAGCGACCGGAGCCCCTGCCCCCCAGTCCGCCGACCCCCGAGGAATTCGAGGCCAGGGAACCCGGCCGGGGCCGGCTGGCGCAGCGGCCGGAGCATATTCCGCACAAGGGCTGGGTCGATATCTTCTGGCGGGTGGGGGCGTCGTATTTCGGCGACCGGGTCGGCTTCGTGGCGGGCGGCGTGACCTTTTTCGTCATGCTGTCGCTGTTCCCCACGCTGGCGGCCTTCGTCACTTTGTACGGCCTGTTCTCCGATCCGGAAGACGCCTGGGCCAGTCTGCAATTCCTCTACTCAGTCCTGCCGGCCGGGGTGGCGGAGTTCCTCGGCGGCGAGATGCAGCGGCTGGCCGGCAACGCCACCACCACCCTGACCTTCACCCTGGTCTGGACCCTGGCCCTGTCGCTGTGGACCGCCAACGGGGCGATCAAGGTGCTCTTCTACGGCCTGAACATCGCCTATCATGAGGTCGAACGGCGCAATCTGCTCAAATACAACCTGACCTGCATGGCCTTCACCGTCACCGGCCTGATCAGCATTCTGGCGACGGCGCTGCTGGTCGTGGGGGTGCCGGTGGTGCTGGGAGTGTTCGGCCTGGCAGACGAATGGGCCCATCTGGCCCCGCTGCGGTGGCCGATCCTGGGCCTGGTCTATGTCGCCGCCCTGACGGTGATCTACCGCTTCGGGCCGTGCCGGTCGCGGGCGCGCTGGCGCTGGCTGACGCCTGGCGCCATCTTCGCCGCCCTGCTGAGCCTGACCCTGTCGCTGGTGTTCAGCTGGTATCTGCAGACCTTCGTGCGCACGGCCTCCTATGGTCCGCTGGCGGCGATGATGGGTTTCCTGCTTTGGACCTGGCTGAGCGTGCAGATCATCCTGATGGGCGCCGAGCTGAACGCCGAGATCGAGCACCAGACCGCGATCGACACCACCACCGGCGACCACCGCGCGATTGGCGAGCGCGGAGCGGTGGTGGCCGATACGGTGGGGCCGAAGCGGGGGTCGCCGGCGGCGCTGGCGTTCACGCTGAAGCACGCGGAGGCGCTGTCGGACCGGTTGTTGAAGCGGCGGATACGGCGGGGGTGAGGCGGAGACCTTCTCCCTCCCCTTCATGGGGAGGGTGGTCGCGAAGCGACCGGGTGGAGAAAGCCGGTTTCGCACCGGCGGCGACCGGCTTCGAACTTCCCCACCCGGGCTCCGCTACGCTTCGCCGTCCCTCCCCACTTCGGGGGAGGGAGAACGCGTTCTTTACCCGAACTCGGCTTCCAGATCAGCCAGCCGCGCCGCCTGGTCTTCCGCGATCAGCGCATTGAGCAGAGGGTCGATGTCGCCCTCGAGGATCTGCGGCAGGCTGTGCAGGGTCAGGCCGATGCGGTGGTCGGTCACGCGGCCCTGCGGGTAGTTGTAGGTCCGGATGCGTTCCGAGCGGTCGCCCGAGCCGACCTGGGACTTACGTGAATCGGAGCGGGCGTCGTCCTTCATCTGGCGCTGCATGTCGTAGAGGCGGACGCGCAGGTTCTTCATCGCCTTGTCGCGATTGACGTGCTGCGACTTCTCGGAGGACGTCACCACGATCCCCGAGGGGAAGTGGGTGATGCGCACGGCCGAGTCGGTCTTGTTGACGTGCTGACCGCCCGAGCCGGAAGCGCGGAAGGTGTCGATGCGGATGTCCTTGTCCTGGATGTCGATCTCGACATCCTCGACCTCGGGCAGGACGGCGACGGTCGCGGCCGAGGTGTGGATGCGGCCGCCGGCCTCGGTGGTCGGGACGCGCTGGACGCGGTGGACGCCGCTCTCGAACTTCAGTCGGCCGAACACCCCGTCGCCGGTGACGGTGGCGATGATCTCCTTGTAGCCGCCGGCGTCGCCCTCGGTGGCCGAGTCGACCTCGACCTTCCAGCCGCGGGTCGAGGCGTAGCGGGAGTACATGCGGAACAGGTCGCCGGCGAACAGGGCCGCCTCGTCGCCGCCGGTGCCGGCGCGGACTTCCAGCACGGCCGAGGCGTTCTCGTCGGCGTCGCGCGGAGCCAGCAGCAGGGCCACGTCCCGCTCCATGTCCGGCAGGGTTTCCTTGAGGGTCTGCAACTCGTCGGCGGCCATTTCGGCCATTTCCGGATCGGCGGCCATGGCTTCGAGGTCGGCCATCTCGGCCCGGGTTTTCGCCAGCGCCATGACGGCGTCGGCGATGGGCTTCATCTCCGCATGCTCTTTCGACAGGCGGACGATCTCCTGACCGTCGCTGGCCGCGCCCATGCGCGCCTCCACCTGATGGAAGCGGTCGAGCACCTGATCGAGCCGGGCCTGGGGAAGTCGCAAGGGGGAAGCGCCTCTTCAAAACGGGAGGCGGTGTTTACTCCGACGGACGGCGCCCTGTCGATGCGGGGCGGCGATGGCGTGATCGTGACCCCGCCTCACAAGGGCGTCAGGCGGGGTTTCGCCCGGGCGGTCGCGTCCCCAGCTTGGCCATGGAACTGGAGGGCGCATGTTTGACGGAACGTTGAAGGCGACACGGGACGAACAGGCGGAGCTGCGCCGACTGGGCCAACTGTACGACGGCCTGCTGGATCAGCCGCCCGCCGGGGTATCAGCCGAGGCGGAGGCCGATCTGGCCGCCATGGCGCGAATCTTCGACCTCGACGCCGGGCGACCTCC
Source organism: Brevundimonas vancanneytii (assembly GCA_943367565.1). Taxonomy (GTDB): domain Bacteria; phylum Pseudomonadota; class Alphaproteobacteria; order Caulobacterales; family Caulobacteraceae; genus Brevundimonas; species Brevundimonas vancanneytii_C. The sequence goes on along the minus strand of CALRJO020000050.1, from coordinate 16,988 downwards.
GGCCGAGGTCTGGCGCGATCTGCGCGCGGTGCTGTCGCGTCAGGCGGCGCCGGGCGCCGATGTGGACGGTCCGCCGGCGTTCTGCGCTCCGCTCACCCTGATGGTCGTCGAGGACGATCCGGACATGGCGGCCGACCTGACCGCACTGTTGACCGAGGCCGGGCACGGGGTGATCGGCCCGTTCTCCGACGCGGCGGCGGCGACGACGGCGGCGGGGCTGCACACCATCGATCTGGCGCTTCTCGACATCAATCTGGCGGATGACCCTGACGGCGGTGACGGCGAAGGCGGCGGCGTCGCCCTGGCCCGGACGCTGAAGCAGTCCTGGGGCGTGCCGGTGATCTTTCTCTCGGGAGACGTGGCCGCCGCGGCGCGTCACGCCCGGCTGGCCACAGCCCTGGTGTTGAAGCCGTACAGCGGCCGCGAGGTCCTGAACGGCATCGCGCGCGCGGTCGCCAGCGGAGCCGTCGCGCGCTGACGACGCAACCAATGTTCCGGCGGAGGCTTGCGCTTGTCAGGCTTGGCTGTTCGAACGGACTGAATGGAAACCTTCCTGCTGTTCCTCGTGGTCGGCGTGCTGGCCCAGTCGGTCGATGGGGCGCTGGGCATGGCCTATGGGGTGATTTCGTCCTCGGTGCTGCTGGCGCTCGGCGTGCCCCCCGCGATGGCCTCGGCCAGCGTGCACGGCGCCGAGGTCTTCACCACCGCCGCCTCGGCCGGCAGCCATATCTGGCACCGCAATATCGACTGGCGGCTGTTGCTGCCGCTGACCGTCGCGGGCGTGATCGGCGGTTGCCTCGGCGCCTATGTTCTGACCGGGATCGAAGGCGATGTGATCAAGCCTTTCATCGTGACCTATCTGGCGGTGATCGGCGCCTATATCGTCTGGCGCGCCGGGCACGACATCAAACCCCGGCGCCTGCCCTCGTGGCTGATGGCCCCGACCGGGGCGGTCGGCGGCTTCCTTGACGCCGTCGGCGGAGGCGGCTGGGGTCCGACGGTGTCCTCGACCCTGGTCGCGGCTGGACAGGAGCCCCGACGCGCCATCGGCACGGTCAACACCGCCGAATTCTTCCTGACCGTGGCCATCAGCGCGACCTTCGTCTGGGCCCTGGTCACCGGCCACTGGGCCGAGGCCGGGGCGCTGGAGAATCATGCGGCGGCGGTGGGCGGTCTGGTGGCCGGCGGTTTGCTGGCGGCGCCGTTCGCGGGCCTGATCGCCAAGAAGGTGCCGCGGAAGATCCTGACCTATGCGGTCGGGGTGCTGCTGCTGGCGCTGGCCGGGTTCCAGGGATTGCAGCTGTCGGGCCTGCTGGGCTGAACCGAAGGCTTATCCGGGCCGGGTATCCGCAAAGCTGGGCCGGGACTCCAGGGCGGCCTGAAGCGCGACCAGCCCCGGCCGTCCGCCGGCCAGATCGAAGCCGGGATGCCGGAAGCCGATCCAGGTCACGGCGACGCCGGCGGTGATGACGCCCATGTCCAGCCGGGCCGGGTCGGGCCGGGCCGCCTCCAGCGCATCAAGGGCGCGGCCCATGTTGGCGGTCCAGCGGGTGATCCACGACGGCGACTGTTCGGCTTCGGGCCGGCGCTTCTCCAGCACCAGTTTGACGCCCATCTCCAGCGCCTGGTTCCCCAGGGTCTCCAGCCGCCGCACGCGCAGCCGCTCCGGCCCGTCGGCGGGCAGGAGGCGCGGGCCGTCGCCGAGTGCGTCGAGGTATTCGCAGATGACCGGACTGTCGTTGAGCGGCAGGCCGTCCTCCGCGATCAGGGTCGGGACCTGGACCACCGGATTGGAAGCCAGCAGTTCCGGGGCATTGGCGTAGGGATCGACCGCGATCTCCTCGATCCGGCTGATCAGCCCCTTCTCGCGGGCGACGATCCGGCATTTGCGGGCGAAGGGGGACGGGACGGTGATGTAGAGTTTCATTGTACTCTTCGCAGACTCAGGAAGCCGGTCACGGGTATTGTTGGCTGGTGTGCAGCACGTTCACGATCCGCACCAGTTTCCCTTCCACGCGATAGACGAGATGTAGTTGGGATGGACGACCATTTCCCGCGTGCCGGTTCTGCGCCCCGGTCGCCATGCCATCGGAAACCGGGCGAGTCGGTCGGCGGCGGCCTCGAACAGGTCATTCATAGCCTCGGAAGCATCGGGATTTCGCTCGGCGATATAAGCGAGAATCGAGCGCAGGTCGGACCGCGCGTCTTCCGCCCACACGACCCGGGTCACGACTATTTCCGGTAGCTCTCGATCAAGGCCTTCATTTCCGCCATGACCTGCTCATGCGGAATCGGAGGCCGGGTATCCGCCAGAGACCGCTCCACCTGCGCCCGGAACCAAGCGTCATAGGCTTCGGCGTCTTCGGTAGAAGCAAACTCGGATTCTATGGGATCGAGCGCGGGCATGGACGGAATATGCGCCTCGCCCTCACGAGCCGCAACCGCTTGCTACCCTACGGCGACCAACGGCGTCGTCTCTACCGCCCGCGCCGCGTCCAGTTCGGCGGCCTTGGCTTCGACCAGTTCGACGATGTGGTCGATCATGCCGTCGTTGTGCTGTTTGTGGGCCATCTTGCCGTTGACATAGACCATGCCGGAACCGGCCCCGCCGCCGGTGAAACCGACGTCGGTGTAGAGCGCCTCGCCCGGGCCGTTGACGACGCAGCCGATGATCGAGAGCGACATGGGGGTGGTCACATGGGCCAGCCGTTCCTCGAGGATGCCGACGGTCTCGATGACGTTGAAGCCCTGACGGGCGCAGGAGGGGCAGGCGATGATGTTGACGCCCCGGTGGCGCAGGCCAAGCGATTTGAGGATGTCGAAGCCGACCTTGATCTCCTCGACCGGATCGGCGGCGAGGCTGACGCGGATGGTGTCGCCGATGCCCGCCCAGAGCATGTTTCCCATGCCGATGGCGGACTTGATGGTGCCCGAGCGCAGGGGGCCGGCCTCGGTGACGCCGAGGTGGAGCGGGCAGTCGATGGCCTCGGCCAGCTGCTGATAGGCGGCGACGGTCAGGAAGGGGTCCGACGCCTTCACCGAGATCTTGAATTCGTGGAAGTCGTGATCCTGCAGGATGCGGGCGTGGCTGAGGGCGGACTCGACCATGGCCTCGGGACACGGCTCGCCGTATTTTTCGAGCAGCTCCTTCTCCAGCGAGCCGGCGTTGACGCCGATGCGCATGGAACAGCCGTGGTCGCGGGCGGCCTGGATGACGTCGCGCACGCGGTCGGCCGAGCCGATGTTGCCCGGGTTGATGCGCAGGCAGGCGGCGCCCGCCTCGGCGGCCTCGATGCCGCGCTTGTAGTGAAAATGGATGTCGGCGACGAGCGGGACGCGGGACTCGCGGGCGATGGTGCGGAAGGCGGTCGTCGAGGCCTCGTCGGGGCAGGAGACCCGGACGATGTCGGCGCCGGCCTCCTCCAGCTGGCGAATCTGTTCCAGCGTCGCGGCCGCGTCCGAGGTCGGCGTATTGGTCATCGACTGGACGCTGATGGGCGCGCCGCCGCCCACGGGCACGGACCCGACCATGATCTGGCGGCTCTTGCGGCGCTCGATGTGGCGCCAGGGACGGATGTGCGAAAGGTCAGCGCTCATTTGGGCGCAACATAGGGCTTCGATTGCGGCATGGCCACGACGCCAGACCCAATCAGCCCTCGGTCGCGGTCGTCATCACGGTCTGGACGCGGGCGGCGCGGGTCTGGGCCTCTTCCTGGGCGGCCTGGGTGCGGGCGACAACCTCGGCCGCGGCCTGACGGGCCAGCGCCTGGGCGCGCGCATTCAGCTGGCTGAGCGGTGTCTGCTCGGCCGTCAGCGTGCCGCCGTGCTCGCCGTTCAGATAGACGTCGAAGTCGGAGAAATGGCTGGAGACGTCCACCACCGCGGCGACGCCGGCGGGCGCGCGCCAGGCGTCCCCGGCGGCCAGCTGGCGGGCGAACAGCACCCGGCCGTCGGCCATCCGGACCACCAGACTGGCGGCCTTGCGGGCCTGGATCACCACCTGGGAGGCGTTGGCGGAAGCGCCGTAGATGGCGCCGCGCGGATTGAAGGCGCGCTGCACCGGCGGAGCGCCGGCCGCGGCGGCGGCGATCGCTTCGGGCGAGGCCGGATCGACGCCAGTCAGCTGGGCTTCCAGGCCGGGGGTGATGTAGAGGGCCGGAATGGTCTGGTCGGGCGGCGCCGGGCGCGGGGCGGCCAGGTTCAGGGCGGCGGGCTGCCCGGGCACGGCGCCCAGGGTCCAGCTTTCGGGAATGGCGGCGAGATCGGACGGCTGGGGCGCCTGCATCAGGCTGACGCGCTGGAAGACGTTCCAGCCGACCACGGCGATGACCAGGGCAAGACCGGCGGCGATCAGGCGCGGCGAATAGCGTTTCACCTCCTCGAAGGCGACGCCGACCGGGGCCTGGAGCGGCACGGAAGGATCGGGACTCTCGCGCTTGAACCGCTCGACCGCGAGCTGTTCATCAAGGCCCAGGGAGGCGGCGTAGGCGCGCACATAGCCGATCGAGAAGACGCGGTTGGGCAGGGTCGAGAAATCGTTCTGCTCCAACGCCGTCAGATAGCGCGAGGGAACGCGGGTGAGGCTGGACAATTCGGCCAGCGAGCGGCCGGAGTGTTCGCGGGCGATCCGCAGGCCGTCGCCCAGAGTCGGGGCCTCCGTGACGGAAGGAACGACATCCTTCCAGTCTGGATGAGCCTTGAGCTCTTCGGGAGCGCCCCCCGTATCCAGCGCCATTACGCCTGACCCCACACTGGGCGAGCGCGAGGGTTCCTCACGCGTCGCCATACTCGAACTGGCGGCCTGTATCATATCGGGATGACAGTTCCGGCCTGCCCCCGCAGACCACCAGGTTCCAGCTTGTGGATAACTCATTAGAGCCGCCCGATCAACGATTTGTTAGCCATCCCGGACGTGTCGGACCGGGACGGTTCAGATCGTGACGTTCAACTTCCGGGCCAGGGATTCGAGCTCGCCCCGGATCGAGCCGGCGGAGGAGCCCAGCAGATTGGTCATGCCGCGCCGGGCGGCGGTCAGATCGGCTGACAGGATCATCCGCTTGACCGGTCCGACGCCGCCGGCGGGCGCCGAAAGTCGGGTGAATCCAAGGGTCAGAAGGGCGAAAGCCTCCAGCGGTCGGCCGGCCAGTTCTCCGCACACGGACACGGGCGTTCCGGTGTCGGCGCATTTCTTCTGGATCTCGGCCAGGGCCCGCAGCGCCGGGGGCGAGAGGGGATCGTAGCGGTCGGAGACCAGTGGGTTCGTGCGGTCGGCGGCGAACATGTACTGGAACAGATCATTGGTCCCGACCGAGACGAAGTCGGTCAGGGGCAGAAGCGCGTCGAGATGCCAGAGAAGCGAGGGGCATTCGATCATGGCCCCGACCCGCAGCAGGGCCGGAAGCGCCCGGCCGCGGCGTTTGGCCCAGGCGCATTCGATATCGACCAGCTCCCGCGCCGCGCGGAATTCGTCGACGGTGGCGATCATCGGGAACATGACGCGCAGCTCGCGGCCCGCGGCGGCGGTCAGCAGGGCCCGCAGCTGCAGCCGCAGCAGACCCGGGCGGTCGAGGCCGAGGCGAATCGCGCGGCGGCCCAGGGCCGGATTCTCTTCCCGTTCGGTCTCCAGATAGGGCAGCACCTTGTCGCCCCCGACATCGAGGGTTCGGAAGGTCACGGGCCGGTCGCCGGCGGCATCAAGCACCAGGCTGTAGAGCGCGGTCTGGCTGGTCAGGCGGGGCAGTTCCTCGGAGACCATGAACTGGAATTCGGTGCGGAACAGGCCGATGCCCTCGGCGCCGGTGGCGTCCAGGTTCTCCAGATCGACGGCCAGGCCGGCATTGGTCAGGACGGCGATCCGGGTCCCGTCCAGGGTGACGGCGGGCACGTCGCGCAGCTTGGCGAATTCGGCCTGGCGGGCGCTGCGAACCTGCATGCGCGACTGGACCGCGGCCAGCATGTCTGGGCGCGGGCGCAGATAGGCCTCGCCGGTCTCGCCGTCGACGATAACCAGATCGCCTTCGGACAGCCGGTCGCGCAGGCCCATGACCCGGCCGACGCAGGGAATCTGGAGCGCCCGGGCGACGATGGCGGCGTGGCTGGCGGCCGAGCCTTCCTCGAGCAACAGGCCGCGCAGCTTGTGCCGCGGGTATTCCAACAGGTCGGCCGGGCCGAGGTTGCGGGCGACGAGGATGGCGTCGTCGGGCAGGTCGCGCTCGCCCGGCTTGTCGCCGGCCAGCACCCGCAGGAGGCGGTTCGCCAGATCCTCGAAATCGTGCAGCCGCTCCTTGATGTAGGGGTCGCGGGCCTGGGCGAAGCGGGCGCGATGTTCGTTGCGGACGCGGTCGACGGCGGCCTCGGCGGTCAGGCCGGTGCGCACGGCCTCTTCGAGCGACCGGTTCCAGCCCCGGTCGTCGGCGAACATCCGGTAGGTTTCGAGCACCTCGAACGGCAGGCCCGCCAGCTTGCCCTGACCGCCGTCGAGGATGGAATCGATATTGGCCTTGAGCCCGATGAGGGCTTCGCGCAGGCGGATTTCCTCGACCTGCTGGTTCTCGGCCAGAAGGTTCTCGGGGGCGACGGGGGCCTCGTGCAGGATGACGTGGCCATAGGCGAGACCCTCGGCGAACCGCTGACCCTTGAGGCGCTCGGGCCGGTGCGGGGCGACCTCGATGTCGCGCAGCTCGTCCTGGGCCAGCAGTTCGCCCGAGGCCACGGTCTCGGCCAGGACCATGGCGATGGTCTGGATGTCCTCGACTTCCTCGTCGTCATAGCGCCGCTCGGAGCGGTTCTGGACGACCAGCACGCCGATGGCCCGGCCGCCGCGCAGCAGGGGGGCGCCGAGGAAGGCGTGATAGGGGTCCTCCCCCGTCTCGGGCCGGTAGGCGAAGCTGGGGTGGGAGGGCGCGTCCGAGAGACTGATGGGGGCGGCGGTGCGCGCCACCTCGCCGACCAGACCCTCTCCGGGACGCAGCCGGGTCGTGTGGACGGCTTCCGGCTTCAGGCCCTGGGTGGCGAACAGTTCGAGGTCGCCCGAGGCGCGGCGCAGATAGATCGAACAGACCTCGGCCACCATCGACTGGGCGATGATGCGCACGACGGTGTCCAGCCGGTCCTGCGCGGGCGACGCGCCGGCCATGGCTTCGCGAATCTGGCGAAGGAGGTTCCGTGGCCCCGTCGTCAATCCGCCAACCGGCATGGCCCCTCCTGATGAACGACGCCGCAGATGGGCGCCGTCCGGCTCAATTCCTAGACGTCTTCCAGTTCATAGGCCGCATGAAGCGCACGAACGGCCAGTTCCGCATAGGCGGCGTCGATCAATACGCTGATCTTGATCTCGGATGTCGAGATGGCCTGAAATTTCACGCCCTTGTCAGCGAGGGCCCGGAACATGGTCTGGGCCACGCCGGCGTGGCTGCGCATGCCGACCCCCACGACCGAGACCTTGGCCACGTCCTCGTCGACGCGCAGCTCCTCGAAACCCAGCTGGGCCTGGGCCGCGCGCATCAGTTCGGCGGCGCGGGCCGCGTCGCGGCGACCGGTGGTGAAGGTCAGGTTGACCGCACCCTCGCTGCGCGCCTGGCTCTGGACGATCATGTCGACATTGACGTTGGCCTCGGCCAGCCGGGTGAAGACGTCGGCGGGGGCCTCGACCCGGTCGGACAGACCCAGCAGGGTGATGCGGGCCTCGTCACGGCTCATGGTCACGCCGGATACGATGCGTTTTTCCACGATTTCCTCCTCGTCGCAGATAAGCGTGCCGGACTTGGCGGGCAGGACGCCGTTTTCGTCGGGTTCGATAAAGCTGGACAGCACCCGCAGCGGGACGCGTTTGGCCATGGCCAGTTCGACCGAACGGGTCTGAAGCACCCTGGCCCCGAGCGAGGCCATTTCCAGCATTTCCTCGTAGGAAATCTTCTCGAGCCGGCGGGCCTTCGATTCGATGCGGGGGTCGGTCGTGTAGACGCCGTCCACGTCGGTGTAGATGTCGCACGGGCAGTCGAGCGCGGCGGCCACGGCCACGGCGGAGGTGTCCGAGCCGCCCCGGCCGAGGGTGGTGATCCGGCCCGAGCGGCTGACGCCCTGAAAGCCGGGGACGACGGCGATCTCGCCCTTGTCCATGGCGGCGCCCAGCACCTCGCCCGGCACGTCCTCGATGCGGGCGCGGCCGTGGGCGTCGTCGGTGAGGATGGGAATCTGCCAACCCATCCAGCTGCGGGCGTTCAGGCCCATGTTGCGCAGGGTCAGGGCCAGAAGGCCGGCGGTGACCTGTTCGCCCGAGGCGACGACGATGTCGTATTCGTCGTCGGTCAGTTCGATCCCCTGCGCCGGCCGGCCGGCGCCGTCGGTCCAGGCGACCAGTTCATTGGTCTTGCCGGCCATGGCGGAGACGACGACGGCGACCTGTTTGCCCGCGGCGGCCTCGGCGGCGACGATGCGGGCGGCGCGACGGATGCGCTCGAGGTCACCCATGGAGGTGCCGCCAAACTTCATCACCAGTCGAGTCGTAGCTGGCCGCGTCATCGTGGCGGGTCGCCCCATCTTGCGTGGAGGGCCGCGCGGGTTCATCCCTCGGCCATGGCCGCTTCTAACGACACGGTATCGGCGCGCAAACCCCAAAGCGGCGCGGAATTCGAGGATGGGGCCGCCGGTCCCTCGATCGATCCCGCCGACGTGGCCCGGTTTTCCGCCCAGGCGGCGGAATGGTGGGACGCCCACGGACCGTTCGCGCCGCTGCACAAGTTCAATCCGGCCCGTCTGGCCTTCGTGCGCGACCGGGCGGCGGAACGGTTCGGGCGGGATGTGAAGACGCGGGCGGCCTTCGACGGCCTGACCCTGCTGGACGTCGGCTGCGGCGGCGGGCTGATCGCCGAGCCGATGCGGCGGCTGGGATTCGCGGTCACCGCCGTCGACGCCTCGGCGGAGAACATCGGCACCGCGAGGGCCCATGCGGAACAGCAGGGGCTGGACATCACCTATCGCGCCGCGACGGTGGAGCAGCTGGAGGCCGAGGGCGCGGGGCCGTTCGATGTGGTGCTGACGCTGGAGGTGATCGAGCACGTCGCCGACCCCGAGGCCTTCATCCGCGCCTGTTCGCGGCTGGTGAAGCCCGGCGGGATGATGATCGTCGCGACGCTGAACCGGACGCTGAAATCGCTGGCCCTGGGCAAGGTCGCGGCGGAGTATATCCTGCGTTGGGTTCCGGCCGGGACCCACGACTGGAACCAGTTCCTGAAGCCGGACGAGATCCGGTTGATGTTGTCGGAAGAGCCGGTGGCGGTCAGCGGACCCTACGGACTGGTCTATGATCCGTTCACGGATCGCTGGAGCGAGAGCGACGACGCCGGGATCAACTACATGATGGTGGCGACGCGGGACTGAGCGGTTCATCGGCGGTTCATCGACCTGACCTCGAAGTAACGGGACAGTGAAGCTTGACGGTGGGATGAGGGGCTTTCCCTCAACCTCCCGAACAGGAGCCCACCATGAAGCGCCTTCTCGTCCTCGCCGCCCTGTCGGCGGCCCTGATGACCTCGGCCTGCGTCACCGTCATCGACGCCAGCGACGACAACGACCTCGCCTGGCACGGCCAGAACGCGCAGCCGTTCGACTCGGCCCGCGCCGAATGCCGCGCCGCCACCGGCAAGGGCCAGCGCAGCGAAGCCTTCCGCGGCTGCATGGCCGAGAAGGGCTGGACCCGCAGCTAGGCGGTCAGACGCCGGATCATGTAGTGGGCGTCCGGGCCGTAGCCGGCCAGTTTGTCCGCCATGCCCGGCGGCTCGAGGACCACGAAGCCGTGCCGTTCCCAGAACGGCGCGGCGTGGTTGACGGCCACGAGCGTCAGGGCCGGCCAGCCGGCGGCGCGGGCATCCTGCGCCAGTCGCTCGACAATCGGACGTGACCAGCCGCCGCCACGCACCTCAGGGTCCAAGGCGAGGTCGTGCAAATACATCACCGAGGCATCGTCGGGGATCATCCCGATCAGGGTGTTGAGCGCCGGCGCCGCGTCGGCGGTCCATGGGTAGGCGACCAGATAGCCGTGCGGCTCGCCAACCTCGCCCGCGAGCACGAAACAGCCCTTCGGGTTCAGCGTGAGCCGGTTCTCGAAACAGTCGCGGCCCTCGAAATGGTCGGGAAAGCCGACGGCGGCGATGGCGGCGACGGCGTCCAGATCGGCCGCCGTCATCGCCCGCCAGTTCAGACGGGGCAGCGGGTGTTCAGCGGGGCCGCTCTGAAATTCCATTCCATGCTCCGCGCCCGCCCGTCGATCTCGCCCTCGATCCGGGCCTTGAGGGCGTCACCGTCGCGTTCATAGACGATGCGGGTCGGGAAGTCGTTTTCCGGATTGGCGAAGACGGCGCGGTTCGGGCCGCTCTCGCTCAGCACAAAGACGGTGGGCGGGGCGCCGCGCGGCTGGGCGGAATAGGCGAAGCCCTGCGCCGTCGCCCCGATGTGCGCGACCTCGAACGAAACGCGCGCGCCGGACAGGGACATGGCGTGGCCGACGATGAGACCACCGCGCGGATCGCTCCATGTTTCCGACTGCTCGCGGCCGTTGGAGCAGTCGAGCCAGTAGCCGGCCAGCCAGGACATGTCGGGGTTCGCGGGCGGCGCGGTCTGGAGCAGGGCGGCGGCGAGGGCGGCGGTCAGCATGGCGTAGTCCCCTTGGGTTCGGCGTGAGCGGCACCCTAGTGCGGCGACAGCGGTCCGGGCTTGTAGGATTGCGACGCCAGCCGCCGCGCCAGACCGGCCTGGTCGCGGGCCCATTCGGTGGCGGTGCAGCCGAGGAAACGGCGGAAGTCGCGGGCCAGCTGGGGCTGGTCGAAATACCCCGCTTCCAGACCGGCCTCGAGCCAGCCGAGGGCCTCGGGACCCGGCTCGGCGGCGAGGTCGAAGACGCGGCGGAAGCGGAAGATGGAGCGCAGGATGCGCGGCGGCACGCCGACGCGATCGCGGAACCGGCGCTGCAATGCGCGCTGCTCGCCCGGCGAGCGGTCGGCGCCCGGACGGTCGGCGGCGGCGGCCTCGATTTCCGCGCGGACGGCGGGGTCGAGCGACCAGTCGTGGCGGCGGCGGTGGTCCTCGAGAATGCGGACCATGATGTCGACCTGGGCGGCCGGATCGCCCGCAGGAGCGGTGACCCCGGCGAGGCGGGTGGTCATGTCGAGGCGGCGGTCGACAGCCTCGACCGCGGGGCGCCCCAGCCAGTCGCGGGCGCCGTCGGGTTCAAAGCGGACGGCGACCAGCTCGACGGGTCCGGCCGGCCGCAGGGCCAGCGGGCGGGTCATCTGGCCGGCGAACAGGGCCGGCGGCTGGAGGCGGAAGACGCCGTCATCGCCCTGTTCCTCATAGGGGGCGCCGATGTCGAGGATCAGTTCGGGACAGCCGTCGGGGGCGATCCGCTGCACGATCGGTTCGGGGGCCGGGGCGGCCCAGGTCCAGATCGTGCGGACGAAGGGGCGCAGCGCCGCGGGCGGTTCGAACTCCTGATAGCGTTCCCCCTCCCCCACCAGTCAGTGCGCCTTGGCCGGATCGGGCGGGAGCGGCGGCAGGGGGGCGCAGGGGACGCCGTCGTCCTTGAGCTTCTTCACCTCGGCGGGGGTGGCCTCGCCATAGATTTCGCGCTTCTCGGACCGGCCCTCATGGATGTCGCGGGCCTCGCGGGCGAAGGCGTCGCCGACATAGTCGAAATTCTGCTCGACGTGGGACCGGACCTCGCGGGCGGCCTGCATCATCAGGGTCCGCATCCGCGCGGGATCGGCGGAAAGCGTGGTCTTGCGGGTTCCCGCCACGGCCGGGGCCATGATCTGTTTGGACACGCCGCGCGAGCCGCACAGGGGGCATTCGACCAGCCCTCGCGCCGCCTGGTCGTCATAGGCCGCTGAGTCGCCGAACCAGGCTTCGAAGCCGTGGCCGGCGTCGCATTGGAGGGCGTAGCGGATCATTGCGGCCCCGCGAAATCGCGGTCGTGGGTCAGCTGGGGCACGGCGGTGCGCGCGCACGCGACGGCGTCGAAATCCAGCGTCGCGAACAGGACCCCGGGGTGGTCATGGTCGAGTTTGGCGACCACCTCGCCCCATGGCCCCACCACCGTCGACCGGCCCCAGGTGCGCCGGCCGTCCTCATGCGCCCCGGCCTGGGCGGGGGCGAGGATGAAGCAGCCGGTCTCGATGGCCCGGGCGCGCAACAGGGTCTCCCAATGCGCCTCTCCGGTCGGGACGGTGAAGGCGGCGGGGACGGAGATCATCACCGCCCCAGCCTTCGCGAGGGCGCGGTAGAGCTGGGGGAAGCGGATGTCGTAGCAGATGGTCAGGCCGAGCCGGCCCGAGGGCGTGTCGGCGACCACGGCGCCGTCGCCGGGCCGGATGGCGGCGCTTTCACGCCAGCGCTCGCCCGTCGGCAGGTCGACGTCGAAGACGTGCAGCTTGTCATAGGTCGCCACGACGGCTCCCCTGTCGTCGATCAGAAAGGAGCGGTTGGCGGCGCGGCCGTCGCCCTCATGCCCCGACCGGACGATGGCCGAGCCGATCAGCAGCCATACGCCCAGCTCCCGGGCGAGATCGCGCAGGCCGGCGACCACGACGTCGCGGTCGTCGGTGGTCAGGACGGCTTCCCGGACGTCGCGGTCCTTGATCAGGAAATTGGTCGCTTCCGGCGTCAGGATCAGTTTCGCCCCGCCCGCCGCCGCCTCACGGATCAAGGGCGCGACATGGGCGAAGGCCGCCGCCGGACTGGCCGGGGTGCGGGTCTGGATCAGGGCGATCGGAAGCGTGGCCATCAGGCCTCGAGCAATGGGTCCAGGGCGCCCTTGCGGTCAAGGGCGTGGAGTTCGTCGGAGCCGCCGATGTGTTTTCCGTCGATGAAGATCTGCGGGAAGGTCATGCGACCGCCGGACCGCTGGATCATCTCCTGCTTCTTCGCCGGATCGTGCGAGGCGACGATCTCGGTGAAGTCGGCGCCCTTGCGCTCGAGCAGATCCTTGGCGGCGTGGCAGTAGCCGCAACCGGGCTTGGTGTAGATGACGACGTCGGCCAATACGGAACTCCAGTCAATTATCGCCGCCCTCAAGCAGCGAGCCGCCGCGCGGCGAGCGCAGGGCCAGCCTTATGTAGCCAATTGCCGCGCCGTGCGCACCCGGGCCACCACGGCCAGGTCGACGGCGCGGGCGCCGGCCTCGATCAGCGCGCGGGCGCAGGCCTCGGCGGTGGCGCCCGTGGTCAACACGTCATCGACCAGAAGGATGCGGCGGCCCTTGATCCGGCGGCGGCCCTCCTCGCTGACCGCGAAGGCCTTTCTGACGTTCAGGCGGCGGCCACGCGCGGACTTTCCGCCCTGGGTCGTGGTGTGGGTGGTGCGGATCAGGGCGTCGGGCAGATAGTCGAGGCCGGCGTCGCGGGCCAGCGGTCGGGCGATCTCCGCCGCCTGGTTGAAGCGGCGGGACAGAAGGCGGAACCGGTGCAGGGGCACGGGCACGACGGCGTCGGCTTCTTCCAGCAGGGGCGAGGCCGAGCGGGCGATCCAGCGAGCGAACAGGGGCGCGAACGGCTGGTGGTCGCCGTGTTTGAATTTCAGGATCAGGCCGCGCGAGGCCTCGTCATAGACGCAGGCGGCGCGGGCGCGATCGAAGGCGTATGGCCGGGCCAGACAGGCGGCGCAGCGGGGCGAGGCGAAGGCCCCGCCGTCCATCTCGAACCCCGCGCCGCATCCGTCACAGACCGGGTCTTCCAGAAAGGTGACCCGGCTCCAGGTCCCGGCGGTCAGGCCGGGCGAGGCGGCGGCCTCGGGGCTGTCGTGGGCGAGCGCGGGCAGCAGCAGGTCGGCGACGCCGCGGCCCAGCGCGCGGGCGCCGAGCGCGATCCGGGGGACGGCCGCTTTCAATCGGTCACGCCAGACCCCATCCTGAAGCGTCATGAGCCCCTCCTCCGGTCCTCCCCGCATTTTCGACGTTCAGCGCCGCACGGCAAGGCTTGAACGGAGCGAAAAGACACTCGCCCGCGCCGACTTCCTGCACGCGCGGGCGGCGGAGAATGCGGTCGGCAGTCTGGAGGCCCTGATGCGGGACTGGCCAGAGGCGGCCGATCTGTCGGCCCATCCTGGCGCGTTCGCGACGACCCTGGCCGGAAGTCCGGCGGCCGCACGGGTCGGGCCGGTGAAGGCCGTCGGCGACCGCGCGGCGCGGGCGGGACCCGGCGTCACGCCCCCCGATCTGGCGGACGGGTCGCAGGATCTGATCGTCTCGCTGATGAGCCTGCACTGGGCCAATGATCTGCCCGGCGCCCTGAGCCAGATCCGGCGGGCGCTCAAGCCGGACGGGCTTTTCCTCGGCACGCTGCTGGGGGCCGGGACGCTGAAGGAGCTGCGCGCGGTCCTGACCGAGGCTGAGCTGGAAGCGCGTGGGGGCGCCCAGGCGCGGGTGTCGCCCTTCGCCGACGGCTTCGACGGCGCGGCCCTGTTGCAGCGGGCTGGATTCGCCCTGCCGGTGGCCGACGTGGACCGGGTGACGGTGCGTTATCCCGACCTGTTCGCCCTGATCCGCGACCTGCGGGCCATGGGCGAGACCAATGTGCTGGCGGGGCCGGCGCGGCCCCTGACGCGCGGCATCCTCGGTCGTGCGGCGCAGTTGTATGGCGAGCGATATGGCGAGACTGACGGCCGCATTCCGGCGACCTTCGAGATCGTGCACCTGGCCGGCTGGGCTCCGCATGAAAGCCAGCAGAAGCCGCTGCCGCGCGGCTCGGCGAAGATGCGGCTGGCGGATGCGCTGGGGGTCAGGGAGCAGACGGGCGAGGACGGGGTCTAGCCGCCCATCGCGCTGCGCAGCTTGTCCATCGCCGTGTTGAAGATGCCGCTGCCCGTGCCGCCGAAGGCCTGCAGGGCGCCGAGGATGACGAGGAACATCAGCGCGAGGATCATGCCGTATTCGATGGCGGTCGCGCCGCTTTCGTCGCGCCGGAAGCGGGAGAGGAAGCGTTTCAACATCGGCCCCCTCCTTTCGGCGGCTAGAGCAGGTCGCGCAGCCAGGCGACCAGGGGTTCATCGGCCGGAGGCATGGGATAGTCCGAAAGCTGGTTCGGCCTGACCCATTTCAGCGCCGCGTGCTCGCGGTTCTGCACCACCCCCGACCAGCGTCGGCACAGGTACAATGGCATAAGTAGGTGAAACGAATCGTAAGCGTGGCTGGCGAAAACGAACGGGGCCAGGCAGGCCTCCGTGACGTCGATGCCGAGTTCTTCCTTCAATTCACGGATCAGGGCGGGTTCGGGCCGCTCTCCGGGCTCGACCTTGCCGCCCGGAAACTCCCACAGGCCGGCCAGTTTCTTGCCCTCGGGCCGCTGGGCGATCAGCACCCGACCGTCGGCGTCGATCAGGGCCACGGCGACGACGAGGACGGTGGGGAGGTCGGTCATGAATGGCGTTGGCCCAGGTAGCGAACGGCCGAGATCCAGACCGTTCGTTCGTCGAAGGCGTAATAGACGGAGACCCGGCGATCCAGGCTGATGCGGTAGAGAACGCCATCAAGCGACCGGCCCATCCGGGGAAAGTCCATCAGGGGTTCGCACCGCCGCCTGATGTCCTCGACGAAACCAAGCGCCGCGCGCGGAGAATCTTCGGCGATCAAGTCGTAGATATCGTCCAGGTGGAACTGCGCCGAAGGGAGATAAACGATGCGTCGGCTCAATCCTGATCCCGCTTCAATCGAGCCTCATGCCGAGCGAGAAGATTGGCGCGGACCTCATCGGAAGTCAGCCGGGGCCGTGGGTCGGCCATTGCTACGTCGTGTTGGCGCCGCGCCCATGCAATGGCTTCTGCGGATGGGGTGTCGCTTTCCAGATCATCCCACAACGCCTGCCCGATGAAGGGGCCAGCCTCATCGGCGTAGGGTTCAGCGACTTTCGGCTTTGCGCTCATACCGTGCATCCTACCACGATCAGCTCCGGTAGTCGCCGTTGATCTCCACGTACCGTTTGGTCAGGTCGCAGGTCCAGACGGTGGCCGAGGCGCGGCCCGAACCCACATCGACGGTGATGTCGATCTCGGCGTTCTTCATATAGGCGCTCATCCTGGCCTCGTCGTAGTGGGGCGAGGGCGCGCCCTCGATCGCCGCGACATGGGGACCGAAGCGGATGGCGAGGCGGTCGCGGTCGACCGGCTCCTCGGTCTTGCCGACGGCCATGACGACGCGGCCCCAGTTGGCGTCCTCGCCGGCCAGGGCGGTCTTGACCAGGGGGCTGTCGGCGATCGACTTGGCCAACTTTCGGGCTGATGCGGGGCTCGCGGCGCCGTCCACCGTGACCTTGACGAATTTGGTCGCCCCCTCGCCGTCGCGGACCAGTTGGTGGGCGAGGTCGAGCATGACCTTGTCGAGCGCGGCCGAGAACGACTTCAGCCGCCGGTCGCCGACCCGGCCGATGCGCGGCGCTCCGCTCGCGCCCGTGGCGAACAGCAGGCAGGTGTCATTGGTCGAGGTGTCGCCGTCCACGGTGACGCTGTTGAAGGTTGTGCGGACGTGCAGGCCCAGCAGGGCGCGCAGGACCGGCGGGGCGATGGCCGCGTCGGTGACGATGAAGGCCAGCATGGTGGCCATGTCGGGCGCGATCATGCCCGAACCCTTGGCGATGCCGGCGATGCGGACCTTGCGGCCCTCGATCTCGCATTCGGCGTAGGACCCCTTGGGGAAGGTGTCGGTGGTCATGATGGCCTGGCCGGCGCGCGCCCAGCCGTCCGGATCCAGCCCCGCCTCGATCTCCGACATGCGAGCGGCGATCTTGCGGTCGTCCAGAACCACGCCGATCACGCCCGTGGAGGCCAGCATGACGTCGCGCTGGCGGCAGCCGAAACGTTTGGCGGCCTCGGAGGCCGTGCGGCGGGCGGCGTCGGCGCCGGCCTTGCCCGTGAAGGCGTTGGCGCAGCCGGCGTTGACCACCAGGGCCCGTACGTCCTGACCGCCGTCGGACGCGTCCAGATGGCGTTTGCACCAGTCGACGGGGGCC
>CALRJO020000049.1:0-22528 GCA_943367565.1 Brevundimonas vancanneytii | reverse complement strand
CCCGAGGCGGTCGCCGCCGCCGCCGCCGCGCCGCCGGTCGCCGCCCGTCCCGCCGCGCCCAGCGCGTTCTGCAAGGCTGAGGGCTTCGCGGCGACGGGTTCGATCGGCGTCGGGGAGACAAGGACGGACCGCGACTTCGCGCCGTCGCGTGGCGTTGATTTCTTCGACATTCAGTCCCCCATGTGGGCGCACCCTTTCACCCGCTCCGGTGGAGCGCAAGCGGCGCGCCATCCCTGACCCTTCTCCCATTGGGAGAAGGTGCCCCGTAGGGGCGGATGTGGGTCGGCTGGTTGGAGCGGCGAAGCCGCCCCCGGACAGCGAACCCTCACCCTTTCGCGCAAGGACGACGGCTGCGCCGCCGTGCGCTCAAGCCCTCTCCCAATGGGAGAGGGAGGACCGCTCACAATCCGCCGATTGTCAGCACAATCCACCGCCCACCGTCCCCTCCCGACCCCAATCCTTTCAACCCCTTGCGCCCCGCGCCCTGTTTTTTCGCCCCTTTCAGCCCGCCATAGGAACCGCCCGCCGCAGACTCCGCCGCCTCAATACGGAGCGGAGATGATGAAGAAGCCAACCAGAAAACCCGACGCCCTCGACCGCGCGATCCGGCGCATGGAGGCCGTCGAACGGCTCGCCCTCGGGGCGCGGGCCGTAGTGGACATGCCCACCGGGACCGCGGCGCTCGATGCGGCTCAGGATGCGGTCATGGCGGAGATCGACCGGGCGCTGGCGGCGCTGAAGCGCGATCAGGCGCGGGGGCGGCGATGAGGGCCCTGCCGAAGACCCGCTATGTCACCGTGGCGGCGGAGACCTGGGGCCTGATCCGGGGGGCCTATCTGTCGGGCCTGTCGGCGCCGACGGTGGCGGCGCGGTTCGGGGTGTCGGTGACGGCCCTGCGCAAGCACGCGGCCCGGGAGGGCTGGACCAAACGGGCCTTCGCCGCGCGGCAGGCGATGGAGCGGTCGGGGCGGCCCGCCGTCGCCGCGCCCGCCCCCCACGACGCCGGACGGCCCGCCCGACGAGGCGGCGGTGCTGGCGGCCTGGCGCGCGCCCTCTACATCCGGCCCGACGATCTGGCCCGCAAGGCCCTGGCCGGCGCCGCCCATGCGCTCAAGGCCGGGGAGGGGCTGAACGCCGTCCGCCTCGCCCGCGCCGCCACCGAGATCGCCCGTCTCAACGGCGTCCTCGAATGGGCCGGGGAGGACCCGGCCCAGGCCGACGAACGGTTCGAGGCCGGTCAGTCCATGATGCGGATGTTCCTGCGCGAACGCGCCCTCACCCTCGCCCAGGACCTGATGGCCGGCCGCGACCTGCCCCCCGAATACGAGGACCTGAAGATCGAACTGGCCCGGCTGGAGGCCGTGCGCGCGGCCGCGGACGAGGGGGCGAAAGGGGAGGGATGACAGCTTTTCGCGATTTTCGGCGACACTACCTTCCCTTCCCCCGAAATGGGGGAAGGGACGCAAGAGAAAGGCGCGGGAACCTTCGCCCCCGCGCCCGTCGTCTGATCGCGATGTCCGTGGGTTCAAACAGGCCGCGTCGGGTCGAGAAGGCGGAGCCTTCTGACCGCGGCCGAAGCCTAAAGAACCTTCAGATCGATCGCCGAGGTCTTGCCGCGCTGGGATTCCAGCTCGTATTCGACCTTGGCGTTTTCATCGAGCCCTTGCAGGCCCGCCTTCTGAACCGCGGTGATGTGGACGAAAACGTCCTGACCGCCGCCATCGGGCTGGATGAAGCCGAAACCCTTGGTCGGGTTGAACCACTTGACCGTGCCGGTCGCCATGATGCGTCTCCTGAACGCGCTTTCCAGGCAGACGTCCCTATGGGGACGCCCGTCAGCCCATCTGGACGAGCTCATTCAGGCGAAGGAGCGGGCACGGGTGTGGAGGCCGCGCGAAATCCGGGCTGCCCGACTTTTTCTCGCGCAATTGGGGAACGGTCAACCCGCCTTGGCGGACCCCTCCGCCAGACGGGCGCGCGACGGGCCCGTGGCGCACAGCGAGCGCGGGGCCCCGTCGAGATGCAGGTGGTTGGCGTGGGCGTCGTTGTAATCGGGCGTCAGCACGGTCGAGAACACCCGGCAGGCGCCGTCGCGGATGCGGCGCAGGAAGGTCGCGCCCTCGGCCCCGCGCGGGCCGGTTCCGGGCCAGTCGGTCAGCACCGAGACGGCGCGGCCGTCCGCCAGGGTCATGCCGCCGATGTCCAGCGCATTGGCCCGGGCATGCTCGCTGGGCCGGGCGTGCAGGTCGGTCTGACCGTAGATGCGGCGGCAGCTGTAGGTGCCGACGTCGTTCAGGCTGGCCACCCGGCTGCCGAAGGTCTGCTCCGCCGCCGGCTGCAGCACCTGCCGCTCCCAGATGACATAGCGCACCGCCAGCGGGCACTGCATCACGGGGTTTCCGGGCAGGCGGGTCACGGCGCCGCCGGTGATGCGCACGGCCCCGCGGATCTGGCAGAAGCCGCCGTCGTCGCGGTCCTCGGCCCGCTCGACCTGCACCCCGGCCTCGCGCAGCACCTGCATGCAGGCCTCGGTGACGGCGGTGGTCTCTTCCGGGGCGGCGGTGCGGGCGATCTCGAAATCGGCGACCTTGGCCGCCGTGGCCGTGCCGATCGGCCGGCTCAGGTCCAGCGGCTTCCACGGCAGGTCCTGGGCCGGGGCGAACAGGTTCAGCAGGGCGAAGGCCGCGCAGACGCCGAGCGCCGCCTCCCACAGCAGGTTCCAGAAATCGGCGAAATCACGCTTCATACGCCGACAGCCTTACGCGCCGGGGGCGGCGTCGGAAAGGCGCGATCGGCCCGCCGCGTTGCTCCCCGGACCGGCGCGGGGCATCGTGTATCCATGGCCAATAAATCAGACGACTACGACGACAACCTCGAACGGCTCCAGATCCTGCTGGTCGAGACCCAGCACTGGACCATCGACCAGAACCGCAAGACGGTCATCGTCTTCGAGGGGCGCGACTCCGCCGGCAAGGACGGGGCGATCAAGCGGATCACCGAATACGCCTCGCCGCGCCAGACCCGCGTCGTCGCCCTGCCCAAGCCGACCGAGCGCGAGACCAGCCAGTGGTATTTCCAGCGCTATGTCCCGCACCTGCCGGCCTGCGGCGAGACGGTGCTGTTCAACCGGTCCTGGTACAACCGCGCCGGGGTCGAGCCGGTGATGGGTTTCTGCACGCCGGAACAGCACGCCCGCTTCCTCTCGGACGCGCCCCTGTTCGAACGGATGCTGACCGACGACGGCGTGATCCTGATCAAGCTGTGGCTCGACATCTCCAAGGCCGAACAGGCCCGCCGTCTGGAAGAGCGCACCGGGGACCCGCTGAAGCGGTTCAAGGTCTCGGCCCTCGACGCCGAGGCCCAGGCCCGCTGGGACGACTACAGCAAGGCCCGCGACCGGATGCTGGAAGAGACCGACCACGACCACGCGCCCTGGACCGTGATCGCCACCGACGACAAGAAGACCGCCCGCCTGAACATCATCCGCCACCTCCTCCGCTCCATCGGCGGCCCCGGCGCCGCCGCCGAGGCGCCGGACGAGGACGTGGTCTGTCTGGCCTCCCGGGCGAAGGACCGGCTGGCCCGATGATCAGAAGCCCAGCTCCGCGCGCAACGCCTCGGGGCTCATCCCCCCGGCCCGCAGCTGTTCCAGCGTCACCGACCGGTCGCGCTTGGCGTACCGTCGCCCGTCGGGGCCGGCCAGCAGCCGGTGGTGCCGGTACGTCGGCGTCGGCCAGCCCATCAGCGCCTGGATCAGCACCTGGATGTGCGTCGCCTCGAACAGGTCCTCGCCCCGGATCACATGGCTCACCCCCTGCCGGGCGTCGTCATGGGTCACCGCCACATGGTAGGCCGTCCCCGCGTCCTTGCGGGCCAGCACCACGTCGCCCGCCGTCTCCGGCCGCGCCCCGATCCGCCCGCGCTCGCCGTCGGGGCCGGAGCCTTCCTCGATGAAGGCCAGCGCCTCCCACGCGTCGCCGAGCGCCTCCCGCGCCCGGTCGAGCGACAGCCGCCAGGCGAACGGCCGCCCCTCCGCCAGCAGGGCCGCCTCCTCGTCCGCGGGATGCGGCCCCGGCCGCGCCGCCTCGACCGGCCCGTGCGGCGCGTCGCCGATGCCGTCCAGAATGTCCCTGCGGGTGCGGAAGCACCGGTACAGCAGGCCGCGCCCGTTCAGCTCATCGATCACGGCGGCGTACTCGGCCAGATGCTCCGACTGCCGCCGCGCCGACCCGTCCCAGTCCAGCCCCAGCCAGATCAGGTCCTCCAGAATGGCGGCCTCGAACTCCGGCTTGCAGCGGGTCGGGTCGATGTCCTCGATGCGGAGCAGGAAACGCCCGCCGGCCTCGCGCGCGGCGCGCCAGGCGGTCAGGGCGGAAAAGGCGTGGCCGCGATGCAGCCGGCCGGTCGGAGACGGGGCGAAACGGGTGACGAAGGCCACGGGCCCTCAGACCCGCTGGACGGCGCCGGCCTGTTCGGCCCCGGCCAGGGCGTCACGGACAACGGTCTCCGGGAGGGAGTCCATTTCCGCCACCAGATCCTCGACCGCGAATTGCCGCTCTTCGATCATCCAGTCCTGGATGCGGCGGATCAGCGGCCCGTTGTCGGGGAAGGCCCGGCCGGTGGTGCGGTACAGGGTGGCCGGCTTGCGGACCGGCAGGCTGAAGTCCGGCGCGCGCGGTATGAGCCGACGCTGGAGCAGGGCGACTTCGTCACGGAAGGCCGGCGACGCGACGATCCCGGCCAGCCGCCCGGCCAGTTCCGTCAGTCGCGCCTGAAGCAGGGCCCCGCCCTCGGCGTCGGCCGCCGGCAGCCAGGCGCGGAAGGCGGCGTCCTCCAGGACGGGCCCCTCGAGCAGCGACAGGATCCTCCGCCCGGCCAGGGGCATGACGGTGAAGGAGACGTGCAGCGACGGCTGATCCGGCGTCACGGTGTCGTGGTAGAAGCCGCGCGGCATGTAGAGGACGTCGCCCGGCTTCATGGTGATGGTCGAGACGAGCCGGCCACGGCTCTTGTCGATATCCGCCTGGGTCAGCCCGGGCGGATAGCCGACGGGATCGATCGCGCGGCCTTCGTACAGATTCCAGACCTTTTCGCCCTCGGTCTGGACCGCGAAGACTTCGTGGACGTCATAGTGGGTCGCCACGGCCCGGCCGCCCCTGAACGAGCAGAAGACGCTGGCCCCGACCTCCGCGGCAAGCGCCTCTCCCAGGGCCACCCCGGCGTGGGTGATCGGCGAATGCAGGGTTATGATGTCATTGGCCAGAATGCTGGCGCCGGCCGACAGGAAGACTTCGACCTTGGCCGGCGACGGCCGCCAGACGTGACCCTCCGGGGTCCGTTTCAGCCTGCAGTACTGTTCCGGCGGGACGGCGGCGTCCCGGCGCATCAGCTGGAGGCGTTCGGACGTCCAGACATTGCTCTGGTTGAGCAGTCCGTTGAACGCGTCCCAGGTCAGCAGCGCGCGCTTGTCCGATCCTTCGACGGCCGGGACGTGCAGCGGCTGGCAGCCCTCGTATTCCGCGCGGAACTGCGCGGGGGTGACGGGATGCAGGATCTCTTCGAGCGTACGCATGAGCTGAGGTTTAAGGCCGCCCCGGCGCCCTGTCGATGCGTCGTCCGGCCTACAGTCGCTGCACCGCTCCGGCCTCTTCGGCGGCGGTCACTCCCGCGCGTACATCCTGCTCCGACAATGACTGGAACTGGGCGACCATGTCCTCGAGAGCGAACTGTCGTTCCTCGATCGCCCAGTCGTAGGTTTCGCGCACGGGACCCGGGCAGGCCGGGAAGGATCGGCCCGTCGTCCGGTACAGGGTCACCGGCTTACGCTCGGGCAGGGCGAAGGCGGCGGGCCGGGGCGCGATCCGGTTCTGCGACTTGGCGACCTCCTCGCCGAACGCCGGCGAGGCGGCGATGCGCGCAAGTATCTGACCATAGGCCGCCAGGTGAGCCGCCAGGGCCGCGCCGCCGTCTTCGGTCGCCGGCGGAACGAAGGCCCGATAGGCCGGGTCCTTCATCGCCTCGATATTCAGCAGGGCCAGCAGGGTGCGTCCGTGCAACGGCGTGATCGCGAAGGTGACATGCAGCGACGGGCCGTCGGTCGCCAGGGCGTCATGGTACCAGCCGCGCGGGAGGTAGAGGACGTCGCCGGCCTGCATTGTCACCTGCTGCATCAGGGGACCGCGGCTCTGTTCGAACCAGCGCCGGGTGGCCGCGTCGTCGGGGAGATGCTCGACCGGATTGTCGGCGCGGTTTTCATACAGATTCCAGACCTTGGTTCCGCCGGTCTGGACGACGACCACGTCGTGGTTGTCGAAATGGGTGCCGAAGGCCTGAACGCCCTGGAAGGAGCAGTAGATGTTGGCGCCGATGTTGGCCGCGAAAGTCCGCGCCAGGGTCTCGCCGATTTTCAACAGCGGCTCATGGACGGTCAGGACGTCATTGGCGATCAGGCTGGCTCCGGCGGACAGGAACACCTCGACCTTCTGCGCCCAGGGCCGCATCACCTCGCCGTGCGGGGTCGCGACCGGGTAACAGTACTGGTCCGGCGGAACGGCCACATAGTTCCGCATCAGCCTCAGATGGTCCGCAGTCCAGAGCGCGGCCTGGCCGAGCAGCCGGTTAAGGTCGGCCCAGGTCAGTATGCCGGCCTTCCGGCCGTCGCCGGCGGCGGGAATGTGCAGCGGCTTGCGACCGACATATTCGGCCCGGAACTGGTCGGGCGTGACCGGACGGAGAAGGTCTTCCAGGCTGTACATGGCGGAACAAGTAAGACGCCCGCCGCCCGCTGTCGATGCAGGGCGTGCGTTCAGACCGTCCTGAAGGCGCCGTGGCGGATGGCGACCTCGAAGGCGTCTCTCAGCGCCGCCTCGGAGACGAAATCGAACTGGGCGATGACGTCTTCCAGGGCGAACTGGGGCTGGCCCGACGCCCAATCGAGGGCGACCCGGGCCGGGCCGTCCACCTTGGGCGGCGTCAGCCCGGTCGGCCGGTAGAGGGTCAGGTTCGCCCGGGCCGGAAGGGCATAAGGCGCGCCTCGCGGCACGAGCCGTTCCTGGGCCATCAACACTTCGTCGCGGAAGGCGGGCAGGGCGGACAGATCGGCCAGCCGCCGGCCGAGATCCGCGATCTGCTCGCCGAGCCGGTCGCCGCCGTCGTTTCCGGGGGCGAGCCACTGGCGGAATGCCGGATCCTGCATGGCCGCGGACTCAAGCAGACCGAACAGGACCCGTCCGTAGAGGGGCGTCACCGAGAAGGTCACATGCAGGGAGGCGCCCTCGGTGGTCATGGCGTCGTGGTACCAGCCGCGCGGCAGATAGAGCACGTCACCCGGCCGCATCCGCACCTCGGTCATCAGCTTGCCACGCGTTTCCGCGAACCAGCGGCGGGTTTCGGCGTCGTCGACGGGAAAGCTGACCGGCGCCTCGGCGCGGTTCTCGTACAGCCGCCAGGTCTTCTCGCCCTCGACCTGGACGGCGAAGACGTGGTGCAGGTCGAAATGGGTGTCGAACGCCTGCACCCCGCCGAAGGAGCAATAGATGTTGGCCCCGACCAGCCCTGCGAAGTCTCGGGCCAGGCGATGCGACAGGGCGCGCAGTTCGGGCGTCAGGTCCTGGACGTCTCCGGCGATCACGCTGGCGCCCATCGCCAGCAGGGTCTGCACCTTGGCGGGCGATGGCCGCAGCGCCGCGCCCGACTGCGACCGGGCCTCGACACAGTACTGTTCGGACGGGATGGGCTGGCCGTTGAAGACCATCTTCAGGCTCTGGGCCGTCCAGATCGAGCTCTGGTCCAGCAGGGCGTTGAACCTGCTCCAGTCGAGCAGGACCCGCTTGGGCGCCCCTTCGGCCGCGGGGACATGCAGCGGTTTTCGGTCGTTGTAGTCGGCGTCGAAACGGTCGCGCGTGATCGGATGCAGAAGTTCGTCCAGAGTGGTCATGCCGAAAGGCTAGAACGGGCGTCCGCCCCTGTCGATGAGACCGCATGCCCGTCCCGCTGAATCCCGCCCGGATCGCCGCCGCGCGCGAGGCGCTGGCCGCCCTGGACCCCGCGCTGGCCCGGGCGCACGTCCAGACCCCGGCCTTTGAATGGCGGTCGCGACCCGGCGGCTATGAGGGGTTGTTCCGCATGATCGTCGAGCAACAGGTCTCGGTCGCCGCCGCCGCTGCGATCTGGAAGCGGGTGGTGGATGGCCTCGACGGCGAGGTCACGCCCCGGGCCGTGCTGGCCCGCGACCCGGAGCAGCTTCGCGCCTTCGGTCTGTCCGGCCAGAAGGCGAAATACGGGCGGGAGATCGCCCTCGCCCACCTCGAGGGCCGCATCGATTTCGACCATCTTGAGCGGCTGTCGGATGAAGAGGCCATCGCGCGGCTGGTCGCCATCAACGGCGTCGGCGCATGGACGGCGGAGACCTTCCTGATGTTCTGCGAGGGGCGTCAGGATGTCTTTCCCGGCGGCGACATCGCCCTGCAGGAGGCGATGCGCTGGGCCGACGGCGCGACCCTGCGGCCGACCGGGAAGCAGGCATACGCCCGCGCCGAAATTTGGCGGCCGCATCGCAGCGTGGCGGCGCATCTGTTCTGGGGATGGTATGGAGCGGTCAAGCGCGGCGAAGTCGCGCTGGAGGACCCTCTTCCGTGATCGACCCCGCAACCCTCGAAGCGCTCAGCGAGCCCATCCTGCCGACCCTCTATCTGGTCGACTACGCTGGTGTGGCGGTGTTCGCCGCCACGGGCGCGCTGGCGGCCGCGCGGCTGAAGCAGGATCTCGTCACACTCGCCTTTTTCGCCGCCATCACCGGGGTGGGCGGCGGTACCCTGCGCGACCTGCTGATCGACGCGCCGGTTTTCTGGGTCCACGACTGGAAATATATCGCCGTCTGCCTCGCGGCGGCCGTCGGCGTCTGGTTCCTCGGACAGCGCGAGTGGCGGTTCCGCGCCCTGCTGTGGCTGGATGCGATCGGACTGGCGGCCTATGGCGTGATGGGGGCCGCCAAGGCGGAAGCCATGGGACTGGCGCCGTTGATCTGTATTGTCATGGGCGCGCTCACGGCCTGTTTCGGCGGCGTCGTCCGGGATCTTCTGGCGGGGCAGCCATCGATCCTGCTGCGGCGCGAAATCACCGTTTCGGCCGCCATCCTCGCGGCCGTGGTCTATATGGGAATGAAGCAACTGGGCCTGTCCAACGTCGCGGCGGCCATGATCGCGGCGCCTTGCGGCTTTGCCTTGAGAGCGGCCTCGCTTCAATGGGGCTGGGTCCTGCCATCATTTCCCGGAAGCCCGTCGCGAAACTGAACCGGCCGCCGGCGTCGCAACACCGTCATCCCGGAGTCATCGCCAAGCCGTCGAATCAAGACTAGGCTTCAATCACAGCCAGGGAAGGAGCCGTGTCTTCAGTCCGGTCGCGTCGATGATCCTTTCCCGAACGGCGAGGGCCTGATGCAGGTCCAGAGCCGCCCCCCGTCCGGCTGGCCCGCGCTGGTGCTGAACGCCGACTTTCGCCCGCTGTCCTACTATCCGCTGTCGATCTGGCCGTGGGAGGAAGTGGTCAAGGCGGTCTATCAGGACCGCGTCGACGTGGTCTCCACCTATGACAAGGTGGTCCGCAGCCCCTCGATGGAAATGGTCCTGCCCAGCGTCATCGCGCTGAAGAACTATGTCGACCAGGACCGGCAGCCGGCCTTCACCCGCTTCAACGTCTTCCTGCGCGACGGCTTCGCCTGCCAGTATTGCAGCGCCACGGCCGAATTGACCTTCGACCATGTGATCCCCCGTTCGCGGGGCGGCCGCACCACCTGGGAGAACATCGTCGCTGCTTGCAGTCCCTGCAATCTGAGGAAGGGCGGCCGCACGCCGCAGCAGGCCGGCATGCCGATCCGCCGCGCCCCGCACCGCCCCAGCGCCTGGCAGTTGCAGCAGTTCGGTCGTCGTTTCCCGCCGCACTATCTGCACCAGAGCTGGCTCGACTACCTGTACTGGGACATCGAGCTCGAACCCTAGGGTTTCCCGGTGTTTCCGTTTGATGCCCAAGTGCCTGACTTATAGGCGGAATGTGGGCAAAGGGCGATTGCCCGTGGTGACCGCCGTATCCTCCGATTTGCTCCGTTCTGGTGACCATGTGGTGACCAGAAGACGGGCTCAAACCCCGCAGTGGCGGGACGGAGGAATCATGTCTGGTGACCATATGGTGACCACGGCCCGGCTGACCAAAAGATCGGTCGAGAATCTGCCTCCCAGGGCGGAGCGCTACGTGGTCTGGGACACCGAGTTGAAGGGCTTCGGCGTGCGGGTCTCGCCGCAGGGACGCCGGACGTATCTGGCGCGCTATCGAACCACCGGCGGGGCTGACCGCCGGCTGACGCTGGCGACCCACGGCGTGATGACGACGGAAGAGGCGCGGGAACAGGCCCGCCGCATTCTGGCCGAGGCAGCAATGGGCGGCGACCCGCAGGGGGCGAAGGCGGACCGGCGCGCGGAGATGACCGTCAAGGATCTGTGCGAGCTCTACATGGCCGAGGGCACGGCGACGAAGAAGGCGACGACCCTCCGGATCGACCGCATCCGGATCGACAGGCACATCAACCCTCGGCTGGGATCCCGAAAGGTGACGGACATCACCCGTGGGGACATCCAGCGCCTGATGATCGATGTCGGCAACGGCAATATCCGGGGCGCCGCAACCCCGCACACGAGGGGCGGGAAGGGAGCCGCAGCGCGCACGGTGGGGCTGCTCGGCGGGATCTTCACCTTCGCCCAGGAGCGCGGCTTCGTGGAGATCAATCCGGTTCGCGGGCTGAAGCGCTACAAGGACAACAGGCGCGAGCGGTTCCTGTCGGCTGCGGAACTGGCGAGGCTGGGCGATCTGCTGACCGAGTTGAACCGGGCGGGAGGTGATCCGCGGCATGTGGCGATCATTCGGGTGCTCCTCCTGACCGGGGCGAGGAAGAATGAGATCGCACAGCTTCGGTGGAGCGAGGTCGATCTCGAGAATGGGCTGCTTAGGCTCCGCGACTCCAAGACGGGTCCGAAGGTGATCCGCCTGGGCGCCGCGGCGACCGCACTTCTGGCGCGATGCCCCAGGTCGCACCCGACCTGGGTCTTTCCTGACCGGCGCCATGTGGACCGGCCGGTCAGCAACCTCGACTGGGCCTGGGTGACGATCAGAAATAGGGCCGGGCTTCCGGACGTACGGATTCACGACCTCCGACACAGCTTCGCCAGTGTCGGCGTGGCCGGTGGTGAGGGGCTGGTGCTGATCGGCAAGCTGCTCGGGCATGAGCATGTGGCGACAACCAACCGATATGCGCATCTTTCGGACGATCCGCTGCAGGCCGCGGCCGATCGGATCAGTTCGCGCGTTGCGGACGCCCTGGGACTTGCCAGCTCAAACGATCCCGCACCCGCGAGCGCCCAGGCTTGACCGGCCTGCGTCATTCAGTCTGGACGGTCGCGAGGAATATTAGTGGGCGCTTTTAGGAGGTTTCTTGGAAGGTGGACTTTCCGCTCCGGAGTTTGTGGACACCGGAAGTGCATTCCGCGAATCGCAGAACAGTTTGTGGAACTTCGGGCGCTCACAAATCCGTTTGTGAAACGGCAAACGTGTTTCGCCTTTCAAAAGTTCGCGGCGTGGTTTAGGCCACTCTGATGCCCATGGAGCCCTGCCAACCCGACGCGCTGCCGCTGGCAGACCTCGACTGGCGGAGGCTGTTGCCGCTGGTCGGGAGGGCGAACGCTGCGCTCGCTCGCTACGATGGAATGCTTCAGACGCTTCCCAATCCAGCGGTGCTGTTGTCGCCGATCACTGTCAACGAAGCCGTGCTCTCCTCTCGCATTGAGGGCACCCAGGCCACGCTGGATGAGGTGCTGGAGTTCGATGCCGGCATTGAGGCGCCCGAGAACCGGCGCGGTGATATCGAGGAGGTCACCAACTATCGGGTGGCGGTCCAGATCGCTGAAGCCGAGCTGGATCGTCGGCCCCTCTCGCTGTCACTGGTGAAGAGCGTCCATCAGCGACTGATGCAGGGTGTGCGCGGGCGCGATAAGGCCCCCGGCGCCTTCCGCGAGGACCAGAACTGGATCGGACGGCCTGGTGCTCCTCTGGAGCGGGCGCGGTTCGTACCGCCAAGTCCGATCCTCCTTCCGCAAGCCTTGGAGAACTGGGAGGCTTATCTGGGCAATCAGGAAGAGGATCCCATCATCCAGACGGCGATCTCTCACGCCCAGTTCGAAATCCTGCACCCGTTCAAGGACGGCAATGGCAGGATCGGTCGCATGTTGATCCCCTTGGTCCTGTATCAGCGGCGAGCGCTATCGCGTCCGATGTTCTATCTTTCCGAATACCTCGAAGCACACCGGGACGAGTACTATGATCGCCTGCTCGCCATCACCGACGACGGGGACTGGCAGGGCTGGATCGAGTTCTTCGTCATGGCCGTCGTCGCCCAAGCGGAGGGCAACCTGGAGAAGGTGCGGCGCATCCGCGACCTTTACGAGGAGATGCGCCGCCGCTTCGTCGATGTAACCCATTCCCAGTACGCCATGGCGGCCGTCGACGCCTTCTTCGCCCGCCCTGTCATTCGCGCCACGGACTTCCGGCGCCTCGCGGGATTCAACACTCGGGTCACCGCCAACAACATGCTGCGCCAGCTTGAAGCCGCCGGATTGATCCAGCGCATGCGGGAAGGCGCGGGCCGGATCTCCGCCATTTATGCGCTTCCCGAGCTGATCAACATCACCGAGGGCCGCGCGGTGCTTTAGGCGCGCGGCTGAAACAGCATGAGCGATCTGATCAGCAAGCGAACGCGTAACGCCTTTCGCGAAGCGCTGGTCGGGTGGACGATTTCGGAGATTCAGACGGAGTTCGACAACGAGGGGTTCACGCCCAACCTCAACCACGATCCTGGCGTCAGCGGGATGCGCCGAGGCCTGGTTGAACAGATCTATCAGGCCATAGACTTCGGCGATCATCGTGACGTGTCTCGCCTGCTTGAGGTCTATCAGACGGTGGTCGCCACTATCCGGCGAGACCAACCGGATCTCGCCGGCACTCTCATCGACCATCTGCACCGCGACGGTGTCGATACCGAGGGACCATCCTTTCGACTGCGCTCGAATACGCCCGCCGCCTTGCGGCCGCTGCACGCCGTAGCCCAGGCGCTTACGGCCGCGCAGGTCCACGCCCAAATCGCCCGAATTGACGCCTCGATCGACCGGGATCCCGCACTGGCGATCGGCACCGCGAAGGAACTCGTCGAAACGATCTGCAAAACCATCCTGTCGGACGTCGGAGACGAGCCGAGGAACATGGATCTGGGCGACCTTGTGAAGCGGACGACCCAGCGCCTCAGCCTCCTGCCCGACGACATCCCGGCTTCCGCCAAAGGCGCCGAGGCGATGAAGAAGACCCTGCGCAGCTTGGGGGCGGTCACGTCGGGGCTGAGCGAGATCCGCAATCTCTATGGGTCAGGCCATGGTCAGGAGGGTCGCGCCAAGGGCTTGGCGCCTCGCCATGCGCGCCTTGCGGTGGGGGCGGCCAGCACTCTGGCGATGTTCCTGTTCGAGACCCACCAAGCTCGCCGGCCGCAAACCGAGCCGGACGCCGCAGACCCGAAAGCCTGATCCGTGGGAATCATGAACAATCAGGGGCATTGAGGCGCTCAGCGACAGGGTGGCAGGGCAAGATAAAATCCGGCTGCGACCCTGAAGGATCGCCTCGCCGGGTACATCTTCGGAGGTAGGAGGCGAGGGTGCGATCCGGTCGATGGAGGACGCCATGGCCCTGGACCGGGACGAGCCGGAAGAAACGCGCATCAAGCTGATGGCCCGGCGGGAGACGCCGTCGCCAGGCAAGACTCTCCGCACCCTCATGTTCCCGTTGCGGGCCACGCCGCAGATGAGCCCGCGGGCGCGGGCCGTGCACTTCTCGAAGCTGGAGGCGGGACGGACGGTGAGAGGCCCGCGAGGGGGCGGAGGCGGGCAGCGGCGCGTGCTGATCAAGGCGCGGGTGGTGCGGATGACGCCCGGCGCGGCGAAGGCCCTGATGACCCACGTTCGCTATGTGGAGCGCGACGGGGTGGGGCCGGTCGGCGAGGACGGGAGGTTCTTCGACCGGGACACGGACCTGGCCGACGGCAAGGCTTTCGCCAGCCGATGCGCGGACGACCGGCATCATTTCCGGATCATCGTCAATCCGGAGGACGGCCGCGATCTTCCCGACCTCAAGGCCTACGCCCGAGAGTTCATGGCGCGGGTGGAGCGGGACATGGGGACCTCGATCGACTGGATCGCGGGCGAGCACCACGACACCGGCCGGCCCCACCTTCACCTGCTGCTGCGCGGAAAGCGGGACGACGGGAGCGACCTCGTCCTGCCGCGCGACTATGTGAGCCATGGCCTGCGGGGAAGAGTTCAGGAGCTCGCCACCGAAATCCTGGGGCCTCGGCTGGAGCAGATCCGGAGCAGCGAACAGGACGTCTCAGCCAACCGGTTCACCCCGATGGACCGGTCGCTGATCGCGGCCTCCCGAGAGGGGCGGTTGGCGATGGCGGATCTGGCGGGCATGGACGAGCCGATCGCGCTGCGGCGGCTGACCCATCTGGAGACGCAGGGGTTCATTCGCCGCGAGCGGGCCGGGCGCTGGCGCATTCCCGACGAACTGCGGCGCTCACTGGAGATCGCCGGCGATCGCGAAGCGCGCGAAGCCGCGGCGGCGAAGGCGGCGTGGGGCACGCCGGTGGACGCGACGCGGCTGGAGGGGGTGTCGGTGACGCCGGGGGAGCCCCTAGTCGGCGCCTATGTGGGGCATGCGCCGATGGGACCTCACCCGACTGGGCCGCAGGTCGTGGTGGTCGACTTTGTGGACGGGCGGCTGGGACATGTGCGGCTCCCGTCGCAGGACAGTCTGCTCGCGCTGGATCGGGTGCCGGAGGGCGCGATTGTCCGTTTTCGCGCGAAGCCGCTGTCGTTGCGGCCTTCCGACCTGACCATCGCGGAGATCTCGCGCGAAAGGGGCGGGGCGTATTCCGCCGGGGACCACAGGGCGGCCCGCCCTGCCGACCGCGAAGCCTTTATCGAGCGCCATTTACGGCGGCTTGAGGCGATGAGCCGGGAAGGGGCTTGTCAAGCGCTGGGCGGAGGCCGCTTCCGTATCCCGGAGGGCTACGCGGAGGCTGCCTTGAAGGTGGACCAGTCGAGGGAGAACGGCGCGGCCGTCCAGCTCGGCGTTTTGGATGATCGGCCGTTGGACCGGCAAGTCGGGGCGCAGGGCCGGACCTGGCTCGACACGACGCTGACGGGCGGCTCTGGGACAGGGGTCGCGCCCACCGGCTTCGGCAAGACAGTCAGGGAGGCGCAGGCTCTGCGCGCGGATCATCTGAAGGCGCTCGGGATCGGCGGGGGTCATCCTCTGACCCTTTCCGCTGACCAGATGATGACGCTGCGAACCCAGGAAGTGCAGGCCGTATTCGAGCGGTTGGGCTTCCCGAACCGGTCGGTGTCGCTTGCCAAGGAGGGCCAGAGGTTCTCTGGCGTCTACCTGTCACGAATCCACGTCGCCGGGAACGCCTACGCCGTGGTCGAGGGCAAGGCGGGCGTCGTGCTCGCTCCTTGGCGCGCGGCGCTCGAAGCCTGCCGCGGCCAAGCCATCACCGGCGTGCTGCAGAGCGGTTCCGTAGATTTCACCTTCGGCCTGCAGAGCGGCCTGGGCGCCGGCCGCGGTCGAGGGCTGGAGCTCTGAGCGTCACAATCGAGACGGCTGGCGCGCTACCAATCGCCTGGGCGTCGCGGCTGACTGGAGGACGATCGGACCGCGGTCAGCTGGCTGCGCGCCCAGGCATGCAGCATGCCCTTGGGATAGTAGGGCGTGCGGCCGAGGTGGACGCAGGGCGGTCCGTCCGATCGGGTGCAGAACACCTTGGCGAGGGTCGAGGGCGAGCGGCGAATGCCCATGCGCAGCAGCTCGGTCGAAGCCTCCTTGCGGTTCAAGAGCCTGTCTTCGGCGTCGCCCAGTTGTAGTCCGGTCATGGCGGTCTCCTTTGAAAGCCGGAGATCAGCCTGTGAAGAATGCGAACCGAAATCAATAGGTTGGGAGCAGGATCAGATCAGAACGAGGCGACGGTATGTTGTTTCAGGGCGTTTCATCAGGTCGCATGTGGCGGCAGTGCTGTTCACGATTCGGAAAAAGCTTCACGCGCTTGTGATTGGAAGCTTTCTCTTACTGCTCTGATTTCTTCAAACGAACACCCGCGCCACCCGTCGTGTCGGCGTGGATGAAAAGGACTCCTTCGGCCTCAAGGCAGCTTTGCAGCTTGTCGAGGGTGCCGGTCTGCATTCCACCCCGGTTAGTTTCGAACCGATGGATCGTGGAATCTGCGACCCCAGTACGCTCAGCCAGTACTCGCACGCTGATGTTCAGGGCGGCGCGCGCCATGCGGATCTGAGAGGGCGTGATCATTTTTAGAGAAAAACTCCGACTAGTTGAAGAATTCTGTTGACTAAGTCGGCGAATTCCGCTGAACTTTACGCAGTTATCATTCAAACACCACCCTCAGCGCGCTGACGGGCAGGACTTCTGCACGGACGAACCCGCATGTCTGACCACCCAGACGACCTTGCCAGCGTCACCCGGCGGCTACTTATTATCGGCGCCTCCACAGCCGGCCTAAGAACCGGAGTATGGCCGGCACAGGACCGCGTCGTCGAACTAGCCAGCAGTTGGCTTGCGGCTGAAGAGAGAGTTGACCGCCTTTACTTAGGGTGGGCTCGACTTGACGCAGTTCTGATAGGCGGCAAAAGGTCTGCCCCATGTCCGCCTGACGCCGCAGCGAGCATCAGAGCGAAGCTGACGACACTCGATCGGGAGATCGAGATCGTGGATGATCAACGGCAGTCCCTGCTGACGGCGCTTGAGGCTACGCCGTGTGAAAGCCTTCGAGCGGCGCTCGGTAAGCTCGCTGTCGCAGTCGCCCGACTGGGTGGGGAAGGCGGGTCGGAACACCTCTTGGTGTCGGATGCCGCCACCTACTTGGCAAAGGCGGGGTGCCCCAAATGTGGGGCGAACCTGCACTGAGACAAGAATGGCGGAAGTTCCGAGACGCGCCACGAGCTGACATTCACAGGCGGCCGGAAAGCAGACGCTCGAGCACCGGCCCGATAGTGGTCCGCTCCCGACCCACAGCGGACGTTCGAGACCGGCTAAGACCGCGACATTTTTCGCGTTGCAGCCATTTACGCTCCCAGACATTACGGCGCCGCGACCTCCCCAGCGGGGCCGCGTTCACTGCATGGCCGACTACACGCTCACCGTCTGCAATGAGGGCGAGTCTCTCCCGATTGAGACGATCAGACTGACCGGCTGGGCTCAGGTTCTCGAAACCATCACTGCCTTGTTGAACAAGCACCCCGGTTGCCATCGCATTCACGTCAATGCCGGGGCAGGGTGCCTGTTCTCAGTTGATTGCGCCGGGAACAACGTTGCGGACTCGGGCGGTTCACCCGGCTGACCGGCGAGGCAGGCCACTCCTGACCGTTGCTCTCGCGCAACAGCATTGCATTCCTCTCGAAAGACAACGTTGTGTTCGGAACCGCACACTACTCGCGTCGTTCGTCGCCTCTGCGACGAAGGTTTGGAGCAAGCATGGCCCAGTTTGAGAGCACAGTCAGCCGACACGTGCTGCTGGTGGACGACGAAGAGAGCGTCTGTGACGTCATCACCGATGTCATCGCCGCCTTCGCTCCGGGTGCAATCAACCTCACCTGCGTTCATAGCGATACAGCCGCCTACAGAGCCTTCGCTGAGGAACCGTCGTTCGATCCCATCCTCGTGGATATAAACCTTGGGCGCGGGACCACGGGTTATGACGTGGCGAGACGAGCGCGGTCGCTCCGCCCCGACGTGAAGGTCATCTATATCAGCGGTCAGATCGACCAGAAATCGGTTGCTACCTTCGGAGTGCCGGGCAGCACGTTTCTGGAGAAGCCGTTCACGTCTGAGCAACTGTTGGCCGCGTTAGGACTGAAACCAGACTGAGCCGGTGCGACGAGGCGATAGTCATGTTCAACCTCAAACCAGCGTAGCGTAACCGTGGAACGCAGGCCCTCAGTCCGAATAGAGTTCGACCCAACGAAGAGGCTCTTTTCCGTCTTACCTGAGCCGGACGCGTTCCGGTCGGACGTCATGGAAGCTGTTACCAAGGCCGTGAGGACTCGCCCTGAGATCGCCGCGTGGGACTGTCTTGCCGACCTCCGCAATCCCCTGAGCGGGGCATACATCTTTGACCTCACACCGCTGATCCCTGTTTTCGATCAGGAGGACTCGCTGCCCGCCCTCACCGTCTTCGTCACCCATCAGGCGAGAACGTCGAGTTGGATTGGATTGCTCAATCATCAGTTCAGGTCACGTAGATTCTGCGTAGCCTCCTCAGTCCCCCAGGCCATTAAACTGTTTGACAGCGGCCCGCGAAACGACAGACCTTGGGCGGCACTCTGAGACGACTTTTTCGCCATGGAGGTCGCGCGAAGTTAACTGATGTTAACGACCGCTCGTCGGACCGAAGGCATCCTCGTTTTTGTCAGCGTGGAGTCGGGGTGTGGGGCGGTTTTTCAGGTCAGTATGGCAGCAAGCCGAGGTCGGGCTTCTCAATCCCGCTTTCGGCACGCCGCCAAAGATGCGGCGTGTGCGCCTGAACTCGTCATTGATCGCTGCCACCCCCATGGCGGACTCGGCCGACATGCTAAGTGGCCTCAACACAAGAACCGCCAGCGACCCTAATCAGCGCGTGTGAGTCGTCGCCTCTACTGGTGTCCGCAATCCACCGATAAGTGCGCTCCCCAACTTGAGGCGACGGTCTGCTCCGACGCCTAGGCGACAATGACCGGGCCCGCTTTCGGGCCCGGTCGTGAGTCACAGATCGATCTGTTCTGACATCTCCAAGGCGTCGTCCACCTCGATACCGAGATACCTGACGGTGCTCTCCAGCTTCCTGTGGCCCAGTAGGAGCTGACAGGCGCGGAGGTTGCCGGTCTTCTTGTAGACGAGCGACACCTTCGTCCGCCTGAGGCTATGGGTCCCGTAGCCCTGCGGTTCCAGGTCAATCATCCGAACCCAGCGATCAACGAGCCGCGCGTACTGTCGGGTGCCGATGTGCTGGCCGGGCCGGCTTCGGCTCGGGAACAGCCAGTCATCGTCGCGCTGGCCGCGGATCGTCAGCCAGGCGGCGATGGCGTCGCGAGCAGGCTCCGTGATCTCGAACGGTACCGGCCTCCCCGTCTTCTGTTGGATGACGATCGCCCGCTGGCGAAGCACGCGGCCGGGCGCTACGTCGCTGACGCGGAGCCGAACCAAGTCACAGGCCCGCAGCTTGGCGTCCAAAGCGCAATTGAACATCGCGAGGTCACGCACCCTCCTCGCGACCTTCAACTGCTGTCGAATGGCCCAGATGTGCTTCGGCTTCAGCGGCACCTTGGGGCCGATCAGCCGGCCGGCATTCCACGGGCGCTTGGGTTGGATGAACAGGTCAGACTGGCGCATGGCCAACCTCCAGTGAGGTCGCCTCCCTGTCCGTTGCCAGTCTACGCTCTCAGCATCTCTTCAGCGCCAACTGCGGACATGGCCGACCCGTCGCAGGGCTGACCTTCCTCGCAAGGCCCAGCTGAACCGCCGATCTCATCGGTCCATGCAGTCTCTGGGACTCTACCGCCAATCGGCGTCCCGAGCGCGCGCCTCGGCCGCGGCGTCCAAGGTCTCCCCGCCCAGGCTTGCGTCCACCGCTGCTAGGATGGCCGCCGGAATATCCGACCCGGCCGTCCTGATCTCTCCGGAGGCATCGTTCAGCGGCGCGACCACGCGGATCGCCCACCGTCCCTTGTCCCGGCACGCCAGCCCGGCCACGCCGGCGTCGGCGGCGTTGAACGTCCGGCACCAAGCGCCGTCCGCGTCGCGATAGGTCAGGGCGACGGCGCGCCCTTCCGCGTCCGGGCCTTCGGAGGCCAGACGCGTGTCCAACACACGCCGCAGGCCGGAGTCCGCGATCTCGCCCCGCGGCGCCAAGGTGAAGGCAGGCTCCGGCCCTCTCAGCAGCGGTCCCGCCAACACGCCTCCGACAAAGGTCGCAACAGCCAGGCCGCCCCAGAGCGCGGCGCGCTTCGGCGCGAACGCCCCGGCCAAGGCGCGGCCCAGCCCCGCCCAAGGCGAGGCCCGCTCCCCGTCGGCGCCGGCGATCAGCCGCGCCAGAGAGACGTCCCGGGAGTCGCGCCGGACCTCAAAGGCTTCGCGGGCCGCCGTCCGCAGGGCGCGCATGGCGCGCAGCCGGCCGGCCAGCTCCGCGTCCGTCAGAGCCTTGGCGTCGATCCGCTCGCCATCTTCCGGCGTCAGCTCGCCGTCGATGCGCCGCATCAGGATTTCATCGTCGTAGCGGGTCATCCCGTCACTCCTTGCGCCGACAGGGTCTCGATCAATGACTGGCGTCCCCGGACCAGCCGGCTGGTCAGCGTCCCGGCCGGAACGCCAAGAACCTTGGCCGCCTCGGCGTAGGACAGGCCCTCGATCAGGATCAAGGCCACCGCGTGCTTCTGGTCCTCCGGCAGGTCGTGGATCGCGTCCCGCACCGCCAGGGCGTCGGCCCGCAGTCCTTCGCTCGCCTGACCGGCGTCCGGCACACGCGCGGTAGCCTCGTGGTCTTCGGGCGAGATCACGCGGCTCCACCTCTGGAATGAGCGGCCCTCGTCAATGGCGATCCGTCTCATGATGGTGAAGGCCCAGCTGTCGAGCCGGGTCCCCCGCCGGAACTTCGACCGCGCCGCCAGCGCGCGCTCGACCGTCTGCTGGACGAGATCCTGCGCATCCGCATCACGGGGCCGCAGTACGCGCGCAAACCGGCGAAGGCGCGGAAGAAGCTCAACCAGCCCCGTCTGAAAGTCGTCCAAGCGATATCCTCTTCCATGCGGATGAAACGACCGGACCCGAGCGTTTCATCCATGGCATACACAGGACGGAACGCCGTCCGGTTCAAGAGCAGGCTAGAGAGCGAGAGAGAGGAAGCGCGGTGTCACTGACGAGAAGCTTGGCCGGATGGGCGGCGGCGCTGTGCTTCGCGGCGTCGAATCCCGTCGAGGCCCAGATCGGCCTGCCGCAGACGCCGGGCCTGCCGAGCCTGCCGTCCGGCCTCGGCGACCGCCTGCCCCTCGCCGGCCGGACCGCTCCCCTGGCCCAGCAGGCCGTGGACCGAGCCCTGCAGGTCCCTTCGCGCCTGACCGGACTCGTCCGGCGCTCGCGCGGGGCCCTCGAGGTGGACGCAAACGGCTGGCCCGTCGTCGCCGCCGAGATCATCGTCGTCGACATGCCCGACCGGGCACGTGCCGAAGCCCTGCGCGCGGGCTTCAGGGTCGTTCGCGAGGAGCGGCTCGAGGCGCTGGACCTCACCACCCTCGTCCTCGCGCCGCCGCGCCGCCTGTCTCTTGAGCGGGCGGTCGAGAGGCTCAAGGCGCTGGACCCCGGGGCCGAGGTGGCGCTGAATCACATCCACACCCCCGCCGGTCTCGAAGCGGACGCGGCGGCGTCCGGCGCCGTCGCTCCGCCCGGTCCGCAAGCCTCGGGCGCATCGCTGGGTCTGATCGACACCGGCGTCGACGTCGCCCACCCGGCGCTTACAGGATCCATCACCCAGCGCGGCTTCGCCGGTCCGCCCCGCGTCGGCGCGCATGGCACAGCCGTGGCCTCGCTGATGGTCGGCCGCAACGGCGCCTTCTCCGGCGGGGATCCGGGCGGCGACCTGCTGGTGGCGGACATCTATGGCGGCCGTACGACGGGCGGGTCCTCCACGGGGCTCGCCCAGGCGCTCGCATGGATGGTGGAGCAGCGGGTCCGGGTCGTGAACGTCAGCCTCGTCGGCCCCCGCAACGCCCTCGTCGAGCGCGCCGTCGCGCGCGCGCAGGCACGCGGCGTCACCCTCGTGGCCGCCGCCGGCAATGACGGCCCCGCCGCTCCGCCCTTATATCCCGCCGCCTACGCTGGCGTCGTCGGCGTCATCGCCGTGAACGGCCGCAACCAGGCGCTGCCCGAGTCGGGCCGCGGCCCCCAAGTCGACTTTGCCGCGCCCGGCGCCGACATGGCAGCCGCCGGTCCGGCGGGCGGCTGGACCAGCGTCCGCGGCTCCTCCTTCGCCGCCCCGCTCGTGGCCGGCCTGCTGGCCCGCCGTGGCGGGCGGGCGGGCGCGGTCGAGGCGCTGGCCCGATCCGCCGCGGACCTCGGCGCTCGCGGTCGCGACCCGGTGTATGGCCACGGCCTGGTCGCGGCCGATCTCCGGGTCGCGCCGGGAACCATCGGGGCGCGCGGTCGCCTCGCCCGCTAAAGTATTTTCCGCCGCCGGGATGAAAGCCCGCCGACCGCTCGTTGACTCCTCCGAGGGCGCCAAGCCCACGACCTACAGGAGACGCGATTATGAAGAAGACCCTGATGATGGCGACGGTCGCCTTCGGCCTGGCCCTGGCCGGCACCTCGCAGGCCCAGGTTCTGGGAGGTTCGGGCGGGCTGACCGGCG
>CALRJO020000048.1:0-22674 GCA_943367565.1 Brevundimonas vancanneytii | reverse complement strand
CCCGCACCGTTGCGGACGCGCTGGTCGCCCAGGGCGTCAACGGCGGCGTGATCTCGCTGGACGGCAAGGGTGAAACCGCCCTGGCCCGTCCGACCGCCGACGGCGTGCGCGAGCCGCTCAACCGTCGCGCCACCATCGGCATCAACTTCTAGGACGAAGTCGAGCCGGAGCGGTCTCGCAAGAGACCCTCGCAACCACAGAGCCGCCGGCTCCCGAAAGGGGGCCGGCGGTTTTGCCTTGAGGGCGCTTGCTCTGAAACCGCCGCGGGGCGAGGTTCGTATGTCGGTCATGGCGCGGACAGACGCGCGCTCCGGAGATCGCCCATGTCGCGCCGCGCCCTCGCCAGCCTCACCGTTCTCATCCTCGCCGCCTGTTCGCCGGGCGAGCCCGCCCAAGGCGCGGCTCCCGGCCCCCAGGCCCGTGACAGCGGTCGGCGCGAGGTCGCGGTCTTCGCTGGCGGCTGCTTCTGGTCGGTCGAGGCCAATTTCGAGGCGATGCCGGGCGTGGTCGCCGCCGTGTCGGGCTTCGCGGGCGGGCGAACCGCCAATCCGACCTATGACCAGGTGGTCCGCGGCCGCACCGGCCATCTCGAGGCGGTCCAGGTGACATTTGATCCGGCCCGGATCAGCTATCGCCAGCTGGTCGACCGATTTTGGCGAACCATTGATCCGACCGATCCCGACGGCCAGTTCTGCGATCAGGGCGCCCCCTATGCGACAGCCGTCTTCGCCAGCACCGTTCAGAAACCGGCGGCCGAGGCCTCACGCCGGGCCGCCGCCGCCCGGATCGGGGCCGATCGTTTCGTAACCCCGGTGCGCGATTCCGCGCGGTTCTGGCCGGCCGAGGCCTACCATCAGGACTTCGCCCGGTTGAATCCGGTGCGGTATGCCGGCTACAGCCGATTTTGCGGACGGGCCGCGCGCCTGCGGGCTGTCTGGGGCGAATAGACGGCCGGTGAGGGCAACCGAATCGTTCCGAACCCGGAATATGTGAGTCCGACTCCCGGACAAGGCGCGCGTCGGAGGAATCATCCACAGCTTCGACCTGGTTCGGGTGTGTCTCTGACGCCACCCGCCCCGTCTGTCATATCACTGTCACACGAATGTCGTCCCACTTTCCCATGGCACGCCTAGAGGGGGCGGGAGATAAGCCGGCTGCCGCCGGTCGCCGGGCGCACGCGCTCTTCTTCATCGGGGATCAATGACAATGACGAACCGCAAACGCGTGTTCTGGGCGACTACCGCCCTCTTTAGCGGCCTCCTGGTCGCCGGCGCCGCTTCGGCCCAGTCGTCGGGCACGGTCGCGACCGAAGCCACCGAGCTGGACACCGTGGTCGTGACCGGCGTGCGGGGACCGTTCACGACGGATGGTTCGATCGTCGCCGAGACGGTCGCCAAGACCCGTTCGACCATCACCCAGGAGTTCATCTCCACCCAGAGCCCCGGTCAGACGATCCTTCAGACCCTGAACCTGGTCCCGGGCCTGAACTTCGTGAACTCGGATCCCTACGGCAACTCGGGCGGCAACATTCGCCTGCGCGGTTTCGACGGCAACCGCGTCTCGCTGACGTTCGACGGCATTCCGCTGAACGACACCGGCAACTACGCCACCTACACCAACCAGCAGCTGGACCCGGAACTGATCGAGCGCGCCGCCGTCAACACCGGCACGACCGATGTCGACAGCCCGACCGCCTCGGCCACCGGCGGCACCATCAACTACACCACTTCGCGTCCGCTCGAGGAAATGGGCGGCCAGGTGAACGTTACGGCCGGTGACTTCAACTACCGCCGCATCTTCGCCCGCTTCGACACCGGCGCGTTCGGCCCGTGGGACACGACCGCCTATCTCGCCGTTTCGGGCACCAGCTACGACAAGTTCAAGGGTCCGGGCGACCTCTACAAGCAGCAGTACAACGGCCGGATCTACCAGAACCTCGGCGACGGCGACTTCGCCAGCCTGTCGTTTCACTGGAACCGCAACCGTAACGATTTCTACAACAACTTCATCACCCAGGCCCAGTTCAACGCGGGCACCTACCTTGAGCAGGACAGGTCCTGCAGCATGCCGAACGGCGGCCCCGGCGCCCAGAACGACAACACCCAGTCCACCTTCGTTCGCTCGAACGGCACGACCGGCACGGGCAGCTGCAGCAACTTCTTTGGCCTGCGCATCAATCCGTCGAACACCGGCAACATCCGTGGCCAGTTCAGCTACGGCCTGACGGACAACATCCGCTTCACCTTCGACCCGTCGTTCCAGTATGTGACCGCCAACGGCGGCAACTATTCGTTCGCCACCGAGCGTGACAACCGCTTCGACCAGGACGGCAACAACACCACCGGCATCGGGATGGACCTGAACGGCGACGGCGACGTCCTCGACACCATCGCCATCTATGCCCCGTCGAACACCACCACGAACCGCTACGGCATCCTCAGCTCGCTGATCTGGGATCTGAACGAAGACCACCGCATCCGCGCCGCATACACCCTGGACTACGGTCGTCACCGTCAGACCGGTGAAGGCATCCGGCTGGGCCGCGACGGTCGTCCGGCCAATGTGTTCGGCGGCCATGAGCGCTGGGGCTCCCCCGAGCTGCGCCTGCTGGGCCGCGACGGCTCGCACTATCGCTCGCGTGACCGTTATTCGATCGCCGAACTGAACCAGTTCGCTCTTGAATACCGCGGCCAGTTCCTGGACGACTCGATCACGATCAATATCGGCGCCCGCGCGCCGTTCTTCCGTCGTGAACTGAACCAGTACTGCCACACGCTGAACGGCACCTCGACCGTCCGCTGCACCACCGAAGCCACCACGCCCGACCTGACCCGGCCCGGAAACGTGAACTTCAACGGCACGACCGGCTCGTTCATCACACCGTTCCAGGCTGAACTCGAGTTCGACGACATCCTGCCAAGCGGCGGCGTCGTCTGGCGTTTCGCCGAAGGCAGCAGCGTCTACGCCAGCTATGCCGAAGGCCTGTCCCTGCCGCGTACGGACAACCTTTATCAGCCCGTCCGCAGCACCACCGGCGTCCTCGACTTCTCGGCCGTACAGCCGGAGACGACCAGGACGTTCGACCTCGGCTACCGCTTCCGCAACGACGTGTTTCTGGCCCAGGCCGCGCTGTGGCACACCGACTTCAACAACCGCATTGTGTCCTCGCGCGACAACGATCCGGCCTCGCCGACCTTCGATCTGATTCTCGACCGCAACCTGGGTTCAGTGACGCAGTGGGGCTTCGACGGTCAGCTGGGCTGGAACATCACCGAGTCCCTGACCGGCTATGTCTCGGCGTCGTACAATGAGAGCGAAGTCCAGGACGATATCTTCCTGAGCAACTTCACCTGCACCAACGCCACCCAGGTTCCGGGTTCGACCCCGGCCTGCGGCGCGGCGCCGGGCATCCTCATCCCGCGCTTCCTGCCGACCGCCGGCAAGTCGCTGGTCGAGACCCCCGACTGGACGTTCTCGGCCCGGATGGACTGGGACGTCACCCAGGACCTCTCGGTTGGCCTGCAGGCCAAATACGTCGGCGACCGCTGGGCCACTGACGTGAATGACGAAGTCGCCCCGGCCTATACGATCGTCGATTTCGACGCCCGCTACGACCTGACCAGCCTCGTCGGCCTTCGCGACGTCTACGTCCAGGTGAACGTGACGAACCTGCTGGAGGAGGAATATCTCGGCAACATCTCCTCGGGTAACAACGCGACCGCGATCTCGGTCAGCTCGGATCCCCGGGTGCCGCTGTTCACCGGCTCGGCCCGGACCTATTCGCTCGGGTCGCCCCGGACCGCGATGATCTCCCTGGGCGTGAAGTTCTAGACCGGGGTCCATCGACACTGACGAACGAGGAGGGCGGTCCGGAAACGGGCCGCCCTTTTCCTTTGGTCCGAAGCGGCGCTCCGCGCATGAGTTGAAGTCGGAGGCCGGCGTGTCTATCTGGCGCGGCTGCCTCGCCGTCGTTCAGGATCACCCGCCCCGATGACCACCCCCATCCCCGCCGAATGGTCGCCGCATCGCGCGATGTGGGTCGGCTGGCCCAGCCATGGCGAGCTGTGGGAGGAGAACCTCGAACCGGCACAGGCCGAGGTCGAGGCGCTGGTCCGCGCCCTGGCCGGTCCCGGCCGCGAACAGGTCAGGCTGCT
Organism: Brevundimonas vancanneytii; assembly: GCA_943367565.1. Lineage (GTDB taxonomy): Bacteria > Pseudomonadota > Alphaproteobacteria > Caulobacterales > Caulobacteraceae > Brevundimonas > Brevundimonas vancanneytii_C. The sequence continues at coordinate 18,520 of CALRJO020000048.1, read as the reverse complement.
GGTCGGTACTGCCGACGCCCTGGACGCCGCCCGGGCCCGTTTCGCGGGCGTCGCCGGTGTCGACATCGTCGAGGGCCGGTTCGGCGACATCTGGCTGCGCGACACCGGACCGATCTTCGGCGCCGGTTCGACGTCCGCCGCGGCCTTCCGCTTCAACGGCTGGGGCGGAAAATACGAACTGGAGCACGACGATGCGGTCGCCGACCAGATCGGCGCCGCCTCCGGCGTTGCGTTGGACCGCCACGACTTCATTCTTGAGGGCGGCGCGCTGGACCACGACGGGCAGGGGACCATCGTCACCACGCGCCAGTGCCTGCTCAACCCCAACCGCAACCCCGGCTGGACCGAGGCGAAGGCCGAGGCCGCGCTGATGGCCTCGCTGGGCGCCCGCAAGGTGTTGTGGCTGGGCGACGGTTTGCTGAACGACCACACCGACGGCCACGTCGACAACCTCGCCCGCTTCGTCGCGCCCGGCGTGGTCGCCTGTCCCATCGCCTGGGGGCGCAACGATCCGAACGACGACGTTTATGACGCGGTGGCGAGGGCGCTGTCGGCGATGATGGATGCGACCGGCGCGCCGCTGAAGCTGCTTCGCCTGCCGTCGCCCGGCTTCATCGGCGGAGAGGACGGCCGACCGGTTCCGGCCAGCCACATGAATTTCCTGATCGCCAACGGGGCGGTGATCGTGCCGACCTATGGCAATGACCGCGCCGCCGATCTGGTCTGCAAGGGGCTGAAGACCGTGTTCCCGGACCGTGAGATCATCGCGCTTCCCTCCACCGCCATCCTGTCGGGCGGCGGATCCTTCCACTGCATCTCCCAGCAGGAGCCCGCCTGATGGCCCGCACGATCACCGTCGCAGCCCTGCAGACCTCGTACGGTGAGGACATGCGGGCGAATATCGACAAGACGATCACTCTCGTCCGCGAGGCGGCCGGCAAGGGCGCCCAGGTGATACTGCCGTCGGAGCTGTTCCAGGGACCCTACTTCTGCGTCTCGCAGGAGGAGCGCTGGTTCGCCGGCGCTCATCCGTGGCGCGAGCACCCCTGTGTGACGGCGCTTCAACCCGTCGCGGCCGAGCTGGGCGTCGCCATCCCCGTCTCGATCTTCGAGCGCGAGGGGCCGCACTATTTCAACTCGATGGTGATGCTGGACGCCGACGGCTCGGCGCTCGGGGTCTATCGCAAGAGCCACATCCCCGACGGCCCGGGCTATCAGGAGAAATACTATTTCCGGCCCGGCGACACCGGCTTCAAGGTCTGGAACACCCGCCACGGCCGCATCGGCGTCGGCATCTGCTGGGACCAGTGGTACCCCGAGACGGCCCGCGCCATGATGCTGCAGGGGGCCGAGGTGCTGATGTATCCGACCGCCATCGGCTCGGAGCCGCACGACAAGGAACTGGACACCGCCGAACCGTGGCGTCGCGCCATGCAGGGGCACGCCGTGTCGAATGTGGTGCCGGTCGTCGGGGCCAACCGAATCGGGCACGAACAGGTCAATGAGGCCGGTCAGGTCTTCTACGGCTCATCCTTCATCGCCGACCACCGCGGCGATCTGGTCGAGAGTTTCGGCCGCGAGGAGGAAGGGGCGCTGGTCCACACCTTCGACCTTGACTACATCGACCGCCACCGCGCCGCCTGGGGCTTCTTCCGTGACCGGCGCACCGAGCTGTACGGCGCGCTGGTCAGCCCCCGTCCGGCCTAGAGCCTGATCGGTTGAGGTGGAATCGCTTCGCGATTCCGCCGAGGCCGTGAATCAGGCTCCAGATAGATGCTGGACCGAAATCTGGCCTTGCTGGACTGCGTCCAACAAGACCGATTTCGGTCTAGTCGCCGGTCCGGCTCAAGGCCCGCCGTTCCGCGGCGCAGCCGGGATTGGCCGCCTCCTCGGCGCGGGCGGCGCCGACCTCGACCCGCGCGGCTGCAAGGTCCGCGGCGAAATCGGACGCCGCGGCCGCCCGCTCGTAGACGGCCCGGCCGATCTGGAAGCCGTCGGTGACGTCGGCATGCCAGTTCACGCGGCACAGGGCGCGGCTGAAGCCGATATCCATGCCCCGCCGTCTGGCCCCCTCGGCCCGATCGGGCGCCAGGGCGGCGAACATCTCGCCATAGGCCGATCCCGCGACAGCGCCGCCCGCGGGCCAGGACGGGCTGTTGCGGGAGGCCTCGTCCATCCGGACGCAGGGTTGCAGGTCGGGCCGTTGGGCGACCGGTCGGCGTCGTGGCGCACGTTCGGCAAGGGCGTTCGCGACTTCGGCCGAGTCGATCAGCAGCCGGTTCATCAGCCGGTTCAGGGCCGGGCGAGGCTTGTCCGCCAGCCGCGTGCCCAGGATGCAGTCGAAATGCTGGGCGGCCTCCGGCGGCCGCAGTTCGGCGTGGGCGATGGCCAGCCACCAGCGGTCCGTGCCCGGCGCGACGGAGTCGAAGACCGCCTGCTCCGCTTCCGGATGGATGGGCGAGGGCGTGAATTCCGCCCCGACCGCTCGGACGGCGGCGGCGTCGAGATAACCTTCGAGCGGGGCGAGGGCGGTGATCGGGGCGACCGCCGAAGCGCACCCGCCGATCAGGAGGCAGGCGGCCAGGGCGGCGGCCGGTCTCACCGGCCGGCGGTCCAGTCCAGTTGCACGCTGGTGGGGCCGTCCTCGACCGGGGTGGCGACGACCCGCAGCAGCTTGCCGCTGCCGTCTTCCGCGGCGGCGCCATAGGCGCGGGCCGCGCCGGTGTTCATGGCCATGACCGAGGCAAGGCCGGCCGCCTCGGCGCGTTGGCGATAGAAGTCGATCACGGCGTCGGGCGTCGCCTCGGTGGTGAAGCTTAGGATCCCGCCTGGTCCGTCCGGCCCGCGTGCGACCGTGGCCGGGCCGCTGGCCTCGCCGCCCGGATAGACGACGGCGAAGGCCGGGGCGCCGGGGGCCGCGGGGGCGGCAGCCGTGGCGGAGGCCGTCGGAGGGACCGAGGCCGGCACCACGGCGTCCACGGCGGCTTCTGCGGCGGCGGGGGCCTCATCCGCGGGGGCCTGACCGCAACCGGCCATGACCATTGTCGCCATCAGTGCGGCGGCCGCGAGCGTGCGCTTCATCCCGTTGGTCCTCGAACAAACTGTCTTGAAGAGGCCACCGTGGCCCAAGCCTGCGGCGGCGGCAAGGCGGGTTCGCGCCTTCGCCGAGGCGCGAATGACGCAGCCGTCACCCCGTCGCGGCGTCGGCCTCGCCTTCCCCGTCGCCAGCTTCCCCATCGGGACCGGTGGCGTCCTCGCCCGTGTTCTTGACCGGCTCCGGATCGGCCTTCGCCGCGGCGGCCGAGGCGCTCGACGCCATGCCCTCGCTGGCGAGGGTCTCATTGACTTCGTCCTGGTCGGGGTCGATTTCCGACCCGGTCGCGGCTCCGCCCTGCAGCGAGCCGGCGCGTGTGTCCGACCCCATGTCGCTGCCTGACAGGGCCTCGGTCAGGGCGTCAGGCGTTCGGCCCAGATCGGGCTTCTCGCCCATGTCCTCGGCCTCGCGGGCGTCGGCGGTCTGATGCGGGTCGGTCATGGTGAAGCTCCTTCGCCAGACAAAGCGAACCGCGCCCGTCCGGGTTCCGCATGTGAAAAGGGCCGGGATGGCGATCCCGGCCCTTCGTCTTGTGCACCGTGCGGCGCCTACTTGCCGAACAGCTTGTTCCAGCGGCGCTTGTCGCGGTTCTTCCACGATCCGCGGTGATAGGCGTCCGAGCCGATCAGCGGCACCACCGTGGTCGCCTCGGCGAAGACCATCTGCTCATGCGTGGTCTGCACCTTGCCCCAGGAGGCGGCTTCCTTGAGCGTCGAGGACGAGCAGGCCCCGTCGCGCACGTCGGCGACCGTGATCTGCACGGCGTATTTGTGCATCTCGGCCTCGATGCCGAGAATTTCGGCGCAGACAACCGTGTCCTGGGCGAAGTTCTTCGGAACGCCGCCGCCAACCATGAACAGGCCGGTGACGCCCGCGGCGATCTTGATGTCGGTCAGTTCGCGGAAGTCCGCCACGGCGTCGATCATCAGATAGGGCTGGCCCGCCGCGATCCGCTCCTTCTGGTGCTTGACCAGCCCGAAGCCGGCCGAGCTGTCGACGAAGGCCGGGCAGAAGATCGGCACGCCCTCTTCATAGGCGGTCTGGATCAGCGAGCCGGGCTTTTTGGCGTTCCCTTCGGACAGCCATTTGCCCATCTCCCAGATGAACTCGCGGCTGGAATAGCCGCGCGGCTCAAGGGCGTTGCAGATCTCCAGGATGGTGTGGTCGCAGGCCTGGAGCTCTTCCTCGTCGATATAGGTGTCGTAGATCCGGTCGATGTAGTTTTCGCGCAGGACGTTGTCGTCCACCTCCCCGGCGGCCTGGTAGTGTTTGAAGCCGAGGGCCTCGAAGAAATCCATGTCGACGATCGAGGCGCCGGTGGCGACCACGGCGTCGATCATGCCGAACTTCACCATGTCGCGGTACACATGCATGCAGCCGCCGGCCGAGGTCGAGCCGGCCAGGATCAGCCAGGGCGAGCAGTCCTTGTCCTCGATCGCCATGTTGAAGATGTCGGCGGCCCGGGCCGTGTCGCGGCTCGAGAACGACATCTTGCGCATGCTGTCGATGATCGGACGGGCGTCGAAGGAGGTGATGTCCACATGCTCGACGGTGTTCTGGAGCAGCTGGGCCTTCTGGTTCGATTGAACGGGAGCGTTCATTGCAAGGGTTTCCCTTTGGTTTGAGCGCCCGTCGTCAAGAGAAACAGCGGCCCGGACGGAGCGACGGGCCGCTGCTGGTTACAACGCGAAAGCGACGGTTTAGCGCCGCCGCTGCTTCCGTTGGCCGGCCTTGCCCTTCGGACGCGACAGCCGAACCACCTTGCGGGCCTGCTCTTCCGCCGTGGTGCGCACGGTCGGGATGGAGCGCGGCGCGAGGCCGTAGAGCGAGGCCATCGGGGCGTCCTCGACCATGGCGAGGTCATGCTCGCCATAGCCGTTGAAGCCGGTCGACATGGCCACGCCATAGGCGCCCAGCATGCCGATCTCGATGAAGTCGCCTTCCTGCACATCGGCCGGCAGCCAGAACGGGCCGGGCATGTGGTCGATGCTGTCGCAGGTCGGGCCGTAGAAGCGGAACGGCTTCAGTTCGTTCGAACTCGCGCCGTCCCGGACCAGCTTGGTCGGGAAGGGCCAGCGCGAATGGGTCGCGTCGAACAGCGAGCCGTAGGACCCGTCGTTCAGATACAGGGCGTCGCCCTTGCGCAGGTCGACCCGGCACAGCACCGAGGAGGACTCGGCCACCAGCGCCCGGCCGGGCTCGCACCACAGCTCGGTCGTTTCCGACACCGGCATCTCGTTGAAGCCGCGATGGATGGCGTCGGCGTATTCCTGCATGTCCGGCGGGACCATGCCCGGATAGACCGAGGGGAAGCCGCCGCCGACATCGACGATGTCCACGAACACCCCGGCGCGGGTGATGGCGCGGCCGACCTGGGCCATGGCGGCCTCATAGGCGGACGGGCGCATGCACTGCGAACCGACGTGGAAGCAGACGCCCATCAGGCCGTCGACCACCGCCTGGCGGGTGGCCAGCAGCAGGGACGGGGCGTGGTCCGGCGAAACGCCGAACTTGCCCGACAGCGAATAGGCCGCACCGTCCGCCGACACCGTCATCCGGACCAGCAGGTTCAGATCGGTCGCATTGCCGGTGGCGTCGAGGATCTTGGCCAACTCGTCATGGCTGTCCAGCGAGAAGGTGCGGACGCCATATTCGAAATAGGCGCGCGTGATCGCGCCCCGGCTCTTGACCGGGTGCATGAAGGCCAGACGCGCGTCGGCGCTGACCGAACGGACCAGTTCGATCTCGGCCAGCGAGGCGACGTCAAAGCCGGTGACTCCCGCCTCGACCAGGGTCTCGATGACCCAGCGCGAGGGATTGGCCTTCACCGCATAGAAGACGTCAGCGTTCAGATTGTCCTGGAACCAGCGCGCCGCTACGGAAACCGAACGCGGCCGCACGAGTGCGACGGGACGTTCAGGGGACCGCTCGCGGACCAGGTCCAGGGGAAATGGATACGTGCGCAATTCACGTAAACCCCTGTAATTGTTAAACCCAGCCGGCGTTAGCAGCGCAACGTATAGACCACGGGGTCCGCCGGAAGCCGCGATGTAGGGTCAGCGGACTGTCATGTAAAGCGGTTTTTTCTAGGCGGGGCGCGGGTTTGGGCGGGTTCGGACGAAGCGCGACCGCCGCGCCGGTCCTTTCGTGACTCAGCCGTAACTTGCCGACTGGCCGACCGCTGATACCGTCCCCCGCCAACCTTGGGGGACTATCGATGCGCAACGCCGCCTTCCTCGCCGCCGCCGCCCTTCTGCTTTCGGCGCCCACGCTGGTCATGGCCCAGTCGGCCGCGCCCGTCCCGCCCGCTGAGCTGGCCCGCAGCGTCGACATTCCGTTCGAGGAATTCACCCTCGACAACGGCCTGCGCGTCGTCGTCCACACCGACCGCAAGGCGCCGGTCGTGGCCGTGGCCGCCTGGTACAATGTCGGCTCCAAGGACGAACCCCAGGGCCAGACCGGCTTCGCCCATCTGTTCGAACACATCGGCCTGTTCAATCCGACCGAGAACCTGCCCGGCGGCCTGATGGAGCCCCTGCGGGCCATGGGCGCGACCGACTGGAACGGCACCACCTGGTTCGACCGCACCAATTTCTTCCAGACCGTGCCGACCTCGGCCCTCGACCAGGCGCTCTATATGGAGAGCGACCGGATGGGCCATCTGCTGGGCGCCCTGACCCAGGAGCGGCTCGATAACCAGCGCGGCGTGGTCCAGAACGAGAAGCGCCAGGGCGACAACCAGCCCTATGGCCTGGTCTATTACAGCCTGCTGGAGACGCTGTTCCCGGTCGGCCACCCCTATCGCCACTCCACCATCGGCTCCATGGCCGATCTGGATGCCGCCAGTCTGGAAGACCTGCGCCAGTGGCACCGCGACAACTACGGCCCCAACAACGCCGTGCTGGTGCTGGCGGGGGACATCGACGCCGCCACCGCGCGCCGGAAGGTCGAGCAGTATTTCGGCCATATCCCGCGCGGCGCAGTGAATGAACCGGCGCAGGCCGACATTCCGACCCTGCCCGCGCGGATCGACACGGTCATGCACGACCGGGTTCCGAACACCCGCCTGTACCGAACCTGGGTCGTGCCCGGCCTGCTCGACGCCTCGGCCGCTGACCTCCAGGTCGCGGCCGCCGTGCTCGGCGGCCTGAACAGTTCCCGCCTCGACAACGAACTGGTGCGCGGCGACGAGACTGCGACCTCTGTCAGCACCGGCTATCAGGCCTTCCACCGGCTCGGCATGTTCATGGTCACCGTCGATGTGAAGCCGGGACAGGACGCCGGGGCGGTGTCGCGCCGCCTCGACCAACTCATCGCCGACTATATCGCGGCGGGCCCGACCGAGGACGAGATCGCCCGCACGGTGGTCAGCAGCCTCTCGGGCCGTATCCAGACGCTGGAGCCCGTGGGCGGGTTCGGCGGCAAGGCGGTCGCCCTGGCCGAGGGCGAGCTCTATGCTGACGATCCCGGCTTCTATCGCCGGCAGCTGGCGGCCCTTGGCTCGGTCACCCCCGCCTCTGTCCGGGCGGCCATGGACCGCTGGCTGACCCGGCCCGTGCTGGCCACCCGCGTCGACCCCGGCGAGCGCCAGGCCTATGTCGAGGCCGCCGCCGACCGCGCGCCGCCCGAGCCGGCCGCCGCCCTGACGGTGGTTCCGCGTGAGCCCATGCCGGTGGTGGGCGCGATGAAGCCGCTGGACTTTCCCGATGTGGAGCGGGCGACCCTGTCGAACGGGATCGAGGTCGTCTACGCCCGCTCGACCACCGTGCCGGTCACCCGCATGGCGGTGGAGTTCGACGCTGGCGTCGCCGCCGACCCGGCCACGGCGCCGGGGACCCAGCGGCTGATGCTGGACCTGCTGACCGAGGGCACCGAGAGCCGCACCACCGTCGAATTGGCCGAGCAGCAGGAACGGCTGGGGGCCACGATCAACGCCTTCGCAACCACCGACCGGACGGGCGTGGGGATGAGCACCGTCAGCGCCAATCTGGCGCCGTCGCTGGACCTTCTGTCCGATGTGATCCGCAATCCGGCCTTCCGCGCCGAGGATCTCGAGCGTCGCCGCAACCAGCAGCTGGCCGGGATCGCGCAGGAGCTGTCCTCGCCGGGCGGCATCGGCGGGCGGGCCCTGCCGGTGGTGCTGTACGGCCCTGATCACCCCTATGGGCGGCCCGTCTCCGGCCTGGGAACAGTCGCGGCGGTGCAGGGGCTGGATCGCGAGGACCTGACGGGATTTCATGAGGCGTGGATCCGTCCGGACAACGCAAAGATCTTCATTGTCTCCGACCGGCCGCTGGCCGAACTGTCGCCGATGCTGGACGCCCGCTTCGGGACCTGGGCCGCACCGGCGGCCCCTCGGGGGACCAAGGCCTTTGACGCCGCCATTCCGGCCGCCACCCCGCGCATCGTGCTGATCGACCGGCCGCAGTCGCCGCAGTCCCTCATTCTCGGCGGTCTGGTGCTTGGAGTGACGGGCCGGAACGACCTGGTCACCCTGAACGCCGCCAATGAGGTGATCGGCGGCGGCTTCCTGTCGCGCATCAACCAGGACATCCGCGAGACGCGCGGCTGGTCCTACGGGCTGGGCGGCGCCGTCAATCTGAGGGAGCACCAGACGCCCTATCTCGTCCAAGCCCCTGTCCAGGCCAATCGCACGGGCGAGTCGATCGCCGTCCTGATCGACCAGTACCGCGCCTTCCTGTCGGAGCGCGGCGTCACCGCCTTCGAGCGCGAGCGCGTGGTCAAGGGCAATATCGGTCAGCTGCCGGGCAGTTTCGAAAGCTCGGCCAACGTCCTCAACGCCCTGCGCTCCAACGCCCTGTACGGGCGGCCCGATAACTATTGGGAGACCCTGGCCCCGCGCTATGAATCCATGACGGCCGAGGCGATGGACGCCGAGGCGCGCCGCGTCCTGGGCTCGGGGGAGTTCGTCTGGGTCGTGGTCGGCGACGCCGCGACGGTGCGGCCGCAGCTGGAGGCGCTGGGCCTCCCGGTCGAGGTTCGCGCGGCGCAGTAGTCGGAGCGCGTCCTTACGCTGGACGAAAACGCCGCGGACGTGTCATTAAGACTTGCCTCGCGGGCCTGATCGGGCGATGCGGCGCGCCCTTTCAACCGCTTCCAGCGTGTCCATGACCTCAGCCGCCGCCGTCGCGTCCGTTCGGGACGTGTCCAAGACTTTCGGCGCCCGAAAGGCCCTGAACGGCGTGTCCGTCGAGGTCGGGGCCGGAGAAATGGTCGCCCTCATCGGCCCCTCGGGCTCGGGCAAATCGACGCTCCTGCGCTCGATCACCGGGCTCCAGACGATCGATTCCGGCAAGGGAACGATCACCGTCTTCGGCGAGGTGGTGCAGAAGAACGGCCGCCTGACCGCCGCCACGCGCGGAGCCCGCCAGAAGCTGGGCATGATTTTCCAGCAGTTCAATCTGGTTGGACGCCTGACGCTCTTCTCCAACGTCATGCTGGGCGCCCTCGGTCGGCTGCCCGAATGGAAGGGCTTTCTCGGGCTCTGGCCGGCCGATGACAAACGCAAGGCCATGACGGCCCTGCACCGCGTCGGCGTCTCCGAATACGCCGCCCAGCGCGCCAACACCCTCTCGGGCGGCCAGCAGCAGCGCGGCGCCATCGCCCGCGCCCTGCTCCAGGGCGCCCGCGCCATCGTCGCCGACGAGCCTGTCGCCTCGCTGGACCCGGTTTCGGCCCGCAAGGTCATGGAACTGCTGGTCGAGCTGAACAAGCGCGACGGCCTCGGCGTGATCGTCACCCTCCACCAGGTCGACTACGCCATCCGCTACTGCGAGCGCGTCATCGCGCTCAAGGCCGGCCAGGTGGTCTATGACGGCCCGGCCACCGGTCTGGATACGAAGCAGTTGATCGACATCTACGGTCCCGAGTTCGAGGACGCGTTCTGGGAAACCAAGGCATGACCTTCCCCCGCTTCACCCGCCGGCTGGCGCTCGCCGCCGCACTCGTGCTCGGCGTCGCCTCGTGCGGCGGCGGCGATGACAAGGCCGGCGGCGCGCCGACGGAATTGACCTTCTCCGTCCTGTCGGCCGAGGGGCAGAATTCGTCCGGTCCGCTCTGGGAGCCCCTGCTCGAGGACATGTCAAAGGCTGTCGGCGTGCCGGTGAAGACCCACTTCGGATCCAACTACACCGTGCTGGTCGAGGCCATGCGCGCCAACCAGACGCAGGTCGCCTGGTTCTCCGCCAAACCCGCCCTGGAGGCTATTGATCGCGCCGAGGGCGAGGTCATCGCCCGCACCGTCGATCTCGAAGGCCTCGACAGCTATCGCGCGACCCTCATTGTTCGCGCCGATTCCGCCATTACCCTCGAACAGGTTCTGGCCTGCGGCAAGCGGTTCGACTTCGGCATCGGCGACGCCCAGTCGACCTCGGGCACACTGGCTCCGTTGACCTTCCTGTTCAATCCGCGGGGGATCGATCCGGCGCAATGCTTCAAGACGGTTCGGTCCGCCAACCACCAGTCCAACGCCCTGTCTGTCGCGTCGGGACTGCTCGACGTCGCCACGTCCAACACCGTCAACACGGTCTTCCTGACCCGCCAGAACCCCCGCGCGGCGGCCCAGATTCGCGAGATATGGCAGTCGCCCCCGATCCCGGAGAGCGGAATCGTGATCCGCGAAGACCTGGATCCGGCGTTCAAGGAGAAAATTCGCAGCTTCTTCCTGACCTACGGTCAGGGCGAGGGCGCCGAAGCCGAGCGTCAGCGCAGGGTGCTGGCCGGCCTGAACTATTCCCAGTTCCGCGCTGCCGATGACAACTATCTCAATCCGGTTCGCGAAATGGTGGCCGACCAGCAGTTACAGGCCGCCCGCGGCCGCAACGACGCCGCAGGGGTCACCGCGGCTGAAGCCGAACTCCAGCGGCTGCGCAGCCTGCGCGAGGTCCAGCCTTGACCGACGCCGTCGTTCCCGCCTCGACCGTCCCCAATCCGCCCGCCAAATCGATGGGCGCCTGGGCGCTCGACATCCTGATCTGGGGCGGCGTCGCCGTCGTTCTGCTGATCAGCATCGACGCTGTCGATCTGAAGAACATCTCGGCCGTGGTGACCAATTCGGCCCGGATCGAGGAGTTTGGCCGCGACCTTCTGCGGCCGGACTTCGCCGACTGGCGGCTGTTCGTCGCCAAGATGTGGGAGACGGTCCAGATCGCCCTCTGGGGCACCTTCCTGGCGGTTTTCCTGGGCGTGCCCCTCGGCCTGGCCGCGGCCCGCAACATCGCGCCCATCTGGGTGGTGACGCCGGTCCGGTGGGTCATGAACCTGCTGCGGTCGATCCCCGATCTGGTCATGGGCCTGCTGTTCGTCGTCGCTGTGGGCCTCGGCCCTCTGGCCGGCGTGCTCGCCATCGCCCTGAACACGGCCGGCGTCCTCGCCAAGTTGTTCTCCGAGGCGGTCGAGTCGATCGACAAGGGTCCCGTGGAGGGCGTACGCGCCACTGGCGCCTCGCCGCTGCATGAGATCATGTGGGGTGTCATCCCGCAGGTCGCGCCGCTCTGGACCTCCTTCGCCCTCTACCGTTTCGAGTCCAACAGCCGTTCGGCCACTGTGCTCGGACTGATCGGTGCCGGCGGCATCGGCCAGGTCCTGTTCGAGAGCATGAACGGGTTCGAATACCGCGAAGTCTCGGCCATCGTCATCATCATCGTGGTCGCCGTGACGCTGATCGACATGCTGTCCCAGGCGATGCGCAAGCGGCTGCTGTAGCTACCTCAATCCGCTCATCCCCGCGAAGGCGGGGACCCAGGTTTGAGCTACGGGTTCAGCTGGTTGGACAGGTCATGCCATCCGGGGTTCATCTCCTCGATGAGCCTCGGCTTCCACAGTCGGTTCCATTTCTTGATTCGGCGCTCCCGCCGAAAGGCGCCCGCGCGCGTCTCGTGAACTTCGTACCAGACAAGAAAGGCCACGCCGTGCTTCGCGGTGAAGCTGCCCGGCCGGGTCTTCTCCCTGTGTTGCCAGAGGCGGGCGATCAGGTTGTCCGTTGAGCCGGTGTAGAGCGTCCCGTTCCGGCGGCTGGCGAGGATGTAAGTGTAGAAGGCCAAGGGCGGAGACCGGGGCTTAAGCCTGGGTCCCCGCCTTCGCGGGGATGAGCGGAACTTAAATGCTCATTCGTGCAAGTCAAACGTGTATCATCAGCGCTACCTCAAGTCCGGCGGCGTCGCCTCTTCCGTCAGCACGCGGATCGCCTCGTCCAGCGACACCACCTCCTGCGCCTGCGAGCCCAGCCGGCGGATGGCCACCGTGCCCTGTTCGGCCTCGTTCTTGCCGACCACGGCGATGACCGGGACCTTGCCGACCGAGTGCTCCCGCACCTTGTAGCCGACCTTCTCGTTGCGCAGGTCCAGCTCGGCGCGCAGGCCCGCGGCCTTCAGCTTCTCGACCACCGCGCGGGCATAGTCGTCGGCCTCGGAGACGATGGTCGCCACCACGACCTGCGTCGGCGCCAGCCACAGAGGGAAGGCCCCGGCGTAGTTCTCGATCATGATGCCGATGAAGCGCTCGAACGACCCCAGGATCGCCCGGTGCAGCATGACCGGCCGGTGCTTCTGGCCGTCCTCGCCGATGTATTCCGCGTTCAGCCGCTCGGGCAGGACGTAGTCGAGCTGCAGCGTGCCGCAGGTCCAGGTCCGGCCGATGGCGTCCTTGACGATGAAGTCCAGCTTGGGCGCGTAGAAGGCGCCGTCGCCCTCGGCGATGACCGGCTCAATCCCGGCCAGCCGCGCGGCCTCGCCCAGCATGGCCTCGGCCTTGTCCCAGAACTCGTCCGAGCCGGCCCGCACCTCGGGCCGCGTGGCCAGGGCGATCTCGTGCGTGGTCATGCCGAGGTCGGCGTGCACGATCCGCGTCAGTTCGATGAACCGGCGCGTCTCCTCGACGATCTGGTCCTCGCGGCAGAAGATGTGGGCGTCGTCCTGGGTGAAGCCGCGCACCCGCATCAGCCCGTGCAGGGCGCCGGACGGCTCATAGCGGTGGCAGGCCCCGAACTCGGCCATGCGCAGCGGCAGCTCGCGGTACGACCGCTGGCCCTGGTCGAAGATCTGCACGTGGCCGGGACAGTTCATCGGCTTGAGGCTGAGGGTCTCGCCCTCGACCGTCTCGCAGACGAACATATTGGGCCGGTATTTCTCCCAGTGGCCGGACTTCTCCCAGAAGGTCCGGTCCAGCACCTGGGGCGTCTTGACCTCGACATAGCCGGCGGCGTCCAGCCGGCGGCGCATATAGTCTTCGAGCACCCGCCACAGCACCCAGCCCTTGGGGTGCCAGAAGACCATGCCCCGGCCTTCCTCCTGCATGTGGAACAGGCCCATGGCCTTGCCGATGCGGCGGTGGTCGCGCTTCTCCGCCTCCTCGACCCGCAGCAGATAGGCGTCCAGATCCTCCTTCGACGCCCAGGCCGTCGCATAGATGCGCTGCAGCTGCGGATTGCGGTGGTCTCCGCGCCAGTAGGCGCCGGCCAGCTTGGTCAGTTTGAAGGCCTTGCCCACGAACTTGGTCGAGGGGAAATGCGGCCCCCGGCACAGGTCGACCCAGTCGCCCGTGCGGTAGGTGGTGATCGTCTCCGTCCCCGGCAGGTCGCGGATCAGCTCGGCCTTGAACGTCTCGCCCTTGCCTTCGAACAGGGCGATGGCGGCGTCGCGCTCCCAGACCTCGCGGACCAGCTTCTCGTCGCGGTCGACGATCTCGGCCATCTTCTTCTCGATGGCGGCGAAGTCGTCCGTCGAGAACGGCTCCTCGCGGTGGAAATCGTAATAGAAGCCGTCCTCGATCGCCGGGCCGATGGTCACCTGGGTGCCGGGGAACAGCTCCTGCACCGCCTGGGCCAGCACATGGGCGGCGTCGTGACGGATGGTCTCCAGCGCCTCCGGATCGTCGCGCATGATCAGCTTGAAGTCGCCGGAGCCGCCCAGCGGCCGGTCCAGATCGCGCTGCTCGCCGTTCAGGGCGACCAGGGCGGCCCGCTTGGCCAGCGACGGCGAGATGGAGGCGGCGACGTCGCGGCCCGTGGCGTCGTCGGGATACTGGCGCGCGGCGCCGTCCGGTAATTTGAGGTCAATCATCGTTTCGTCTTCACGGGCGGGACCGGATCGTATTTCCAGCCCTCGCTGAGGGGGTGACATTTGCAGAGGCGTCTGACCGTGAGCCATCCCCCCTTGAGCGGTCCGTGCTGGATCAGCGCGTCCCGCCCGTAGTCCGAGCAGGTCGGCCGGAACCGGCACGACTGCCCGATCAGGGGCGACAGCGTCAGCTTGTAGCCGCGATGGGCCAGCCGCACGCCGCGTTCATAAAGAGTTCCGCCGGAAGCCATGTCGCCGCGCTTATCCCCTGCAATGGGCGCAGGAGCAACGGGCCTTCAGGCCGCGCCGGCGAGGCTAGTTCGCGTATCGGCCCGATCCCGCGCCATCGCCTGCCGCACCGCGTCCAGCGTCGCCTCGATCGCGACCATGGTCGAGGCGTGGCGCGCCGGATAGTCGGCGACCTGTTTCAGGGCGCGCAGGCCCTCGAACCGGCCCGTCGGACCCTCGCCGCCGGCCTTGAGCATGGCGGACATGGCGTCGCGCGCGGCGACGATCTCATCCAGCGTGGCGCCGATGACGGCCTCGCCGAGCACGCCCGCCGCGGCCTGACCGAGGGCGCAGGCCTTCACATCCTGTGCGAAGGCCAGAACCCGACCCGATACGTCCAGCGTCACGTCGACGATCGCTTTGGAGCCGCACAGCTTGGCGACCCGCTCGCCCGTGCCCTCGGGCGCGGCCAGCCGTCCGCCATGCGGCAGATTGGCCGCCAGCTTGAGAATGCGCGCGCTGTAGAGCTCGTCGATCATGGCCGGAATATAGGCGATCAGCCGCCCTGGAGCGACCCCCAGGTCCGGGCCTGATCGACCCCGGTCGTTCCGGCCCGCTCGCGCAGCCACGACAGGTTGCGGTCGGCGGCCTCGGGCGGCAGGTCGCGGCGCAGCATCTGCTCCGCTTCCGCCATATTGCCGGTCAGGCCCAGCACCATGGCGAGGTTCAGCCGCACCTTCAGCGAGGCCCCCGGCTGGGCCACGGCGCGCCGGAGCAGGGGCTCGGCGCCGGCGGCGTCGCCGCGCGTCATGGCCGACATGGCCATATTGGACAGGACGTCGGGATTGTCGGGCGACAGGACCAGGGCCTGGGCCCAGGCCGCGCGGGCGTCGTCGGGACGGCGCACCTGCTCATAGGCCGCGCCCAGCAGGGACCAGGCCCGCCAGTCGTCGGGCCTTGCGTTGCGCGCGTTCTCCAGTGACGCGATGCCGTAGAAGGCCTGGCCGCGGGCGATATGGGCGCGCCCGGCCTCCAGCATGGCCTCGACATTGTTGGGTTGAACCAGCAGCACCTTGCCCGCCATTTCGGCGGCCTGATCGAACCGCCCGAGCTCGCGCAGCGCCTGGGCCGCCTTGACCCCGGCGACGGGGTCCATCGGATTGATTTCCGCCTGATCGGTCCAGAATATCTGGCGGGCCAGGGGGTCGGCCCGGTCATAGGCGGCGCGGACATCGGCGGCGGCCGGCTGCCGGCCCGCGGCCGCGGCTGCCGGCGCGGCCTGTGTTCCGGCCAGGACGGGCGTGGCGAAGCCGGCCAACAGCAGGCCGATGGTTGCGATACGGGCAGTCGTGCGCGACATGGAAGGCGCTCCGGAAGGTTCGGCCCGAGACTCGGCCCTTCTCGTCAATCCTTGGTTAAGATCGGCCCGTTCCGGCCGGAAAGGCCGCCGCCCATGTCCGTCCTGCATCCCGACCTGCTGACAACCGAGGCGGAAGGCGCGATTCCGGTGCGATTCGTCGGCCCGGACGGGCAGATCGACGCGGCGATCCGCGGCTGGGCCGAGGCCAACGCCTTCAAGGGCAAGTCCGGACAGGTCCTGCCCGTGCCGGACGGGCAGGGCGGGTTCGCCGCCGTTCTGGTCGGCGTCGGCGAGCGGTTCGATCCGATGTCGGCACGCGCCCTGCCGGCCAGGCTGCCGCCGGGCCTCTATCGTCTCGAGGCCCGGCCGGAGGAAGCATGCGCCGGGGCACTGGCCTTCCTGCTCGGGGCCTATGTCTTCGACCGCTACAAGGCCCGTCCCGACCGCGACCGGGTCCGGCTGGTCGCGCCCGAGGGGATGGATGTGGAGGCGGCCCTGCGCATCGCCTCGGCCTGCGCCCTGGCCCGCGAGATGATCGACACCCCGGCCGCCGACATGGGGCCGCTGCAGATCGAGACCATCGCCCGCGAGATCGCCGCGGCCTCGGACGCGACGGTCACCGTGATCGCCGGCGACGCCCTGCTGGAAGAGAACTACCCCGCCGTCCACGCCGTCGGTCGCGCCGCCGCCCCGCACCGCGCGCCCCGGGTCATCGAGATCGGCTGGAACCTCGACCGCGCCGACCTGCCGCTGGTCGCCCTGGTCGGCAAGGGGGTGGTGTTCGATTCCGGCGGTCTGGACATCAAGGCCGCCGCCGGCATGCGCAATATGAAGAAGGACATGGGCGGCTCGGCCCACGCGCTGGCTCTCGGCCGTCTGGTCATGCAGGCCGGCCTGCCCGTGCGGCTGGTGGTGCTGGTCGCGGCGGTCGAGAACGCCATCTCCGCCGACGCCTTCCGGCCCGGCGACATCCTGAACAGTCGCAAGGGGCTGACCATCGAGATCGGCAACACCGACGCCGAGGGCCGGCTGATCCTCGCCGACATCCTGACCCGGGCCGGCGAGCATTCGCCCGACCTGACGCTGGACTTCGCCACCCTGACCGGGGCCGCGCGCATCGCCCTGGGCCCCGAACTGCCGCCGCTCTATACCGATGACGACGCTCTGGCGGCCGACCTGCTGGAAGCCGGGCGCGCCGTCGGCGACCCGTTGTGGCGCATGCCGCTCTGGCCCGGCTATCGCGCCGCCCTGGAGACCGAGATCGCCGATCTGCGCAACGACTCCGCCGCCTGGGCCCAGGCCGGTTCGGTCACCGCCGCCCTGTTCCTGCAGAGATTCGCGCCCACCACCGGCGCCTGGGCCCATATGGACATCTTCGCCTGGAACCCCCGCGCCCGCCCCGGCTGGCCCGAAGGCGGCGAGGCCCAGGCGCTCAGGGCCTGTTTCGAGATGCTGGGGCGGCGCTTCGGGCCCTCAGCGCGTATCCATAGTTCACAAACTCGCCCCGGATAGCCCGGAACTCAGGCGACCCAAATCCATGCGATGTTCAAGGCGCCGGAGGCGACAAGGATCAGCGGCCATGACTCTCCCAATGGCCATCCCGCGACCGCCGCAACAATGAACGCGATGGCCGCGAAGACGGCCCATCTTGCGAGCAGAAGCGGCCAGAATCTCTTCGCGTAGCTGACGCAATTTTGGGGTTCGTCAATCATCGTCAGACCATGGGCGCGCCGATCCTATCGGCCACCTATGATAGCACGCTTTGATCAGTCACATGATCGTGGCCTAACCGTCCAACCCCCCTCCCGTTAACGGCCCTTTCGGCTTCTTCCGCTAAGACAACGGCTCAATCGGACGAGCCCACGTTTGACCACAGCCGCCGCCAGCCTCGATCCCCGCACCACCCTCGCCCGGCCCGATCTGGCCGAGCAGGCGCTGGAAGGGATCGTGCGCGCCGACGCCTTCCGCGCGGTGCAGGCCATGCATTGCGCCGTTCCGGTCGCCGACATCCACATCGAGCCCGTGGCGGGCGAACATCCGATCGACCAGCTGATCTTCGGCGAAGCCTTCGATGTGCTCGAAGCGCGCGGCGACCTCGTCTGGGGCCGCGCCCGCCGGGACGGGGTCGTGGGCTGGGTCGGGCGGTCCTCCCTCAGGGACGGCGCCCCGTTGGCCACCCACCGCATCGGATCGACCGACGGCGGTCTCCCCCTCAACGCCCTCGTGGTCGAGGCGGGCGACCCGCCCGGTCTGGCCCCGATCGGCAGTTTCGCGGCCGAGCCGGTCGAGGTGGCCGAACGGCTGCTGGGCACGCCGTACAAGCTGGGCGGCCGCTCATCGCTGGGCACCGACTGCTGCGGTCTGGTGCAGCAGTCGCTCTACGCCTGCGGCCGCGCCGCGCCGCGCTATGCCGATCAGCAGGCGGAACTCGGACAGGCCGTGGCGGCGGGTCAGGCCCGTCGCGGCGATCTGGTGATCTGGCTGGATCCGGACGAGGGTCCGTGGAACGGTCACGCCGGCTTCATGCTCGACGGCGACCGCGTGCTGCACGCCGTCGGCCGACTGGGCGGGGTGGTGATCGAGGCCTTCGCCGAGGCTGACGCCCGGCACCGCGTCCCCGGCTCGGCGGGACCGGCCATCCGCCGCCTCTGACCGCAAACGAAAAAGGGCGGCCCGAAGAGCGCCCCTTCCATGGATTTGACGAAACCGTCCCGGCTCAGTGGTTGGGCGGCGCCGGGCTGGTGGCGGCCGGAGGAGCGGCGG
>CALRJO020000047.1:0-22763 GCA_943367565.1 Brevundimonas vancanneytii | reverse complement strand
TTCGCCCTTTACCCGTCCGCGCCATGGATAGGCCGCCTGTTCGGCGCCGCCATGGGGATCCGGCAGCCCGTTCGCCGCCGGGACATCCATCAGCACGAACGGATACAGCGTCACCTCGAGGCCCCGCGCCTTCAGCGCCGCCACCGCCTGCCGCACGCTCTCGTCCGAAGGCGTGCCCCCATAGGCCGGACCCCCACCGCTCTCCGAGATCAGATGCGCCCCTGCCCGCCCCAGTCCGGCCACCGACCAGCTCAAGGGCTCCGTCGCCTTGTCCGCCCGCTCGACGCCCGGCCGGATGGTGCAATGCCCGGCCCTCAGGTCGTCGCCGAACCAGCCGACCACCAGGCTGACCCGCTTCAGGTTCGGGCACTGCGCCTTCAGCTGGTCCAGCGAAACCATCAGGTCCGCCCGCCCCTCGCCCATGTGCAGATTTTCCGCCGCCGTCCGCGTCAGCCCCTCGCGCCGCATCACCGCCTCGGTCGCCAGCACGAACTCGCCCGCCCCGGGGATCAGGCATACGCCTTCCAGCCGGTCCTCCAGCCGGGCGGTGTCGCCTCGCGCCCGCCGGAACACCTCGAACCCCAGCTGTGGCGGCCGGTTGCCGTACGGCCCCAGCGGCAGATCCTCGACCACCACATAGGCCGTGCCCCGATACGCCGGCGCCGCACCCTCCACCGCCTCGATCAGCGGATCGGGCGTCTGTTCGTCGCCGCCGCGATGCACCCGCATGGTCACGCCCGACAGATCCATCGGTCGCCCGTCGGCCCAGACCCGCCCGACGCCGTCGATCTCGCCTTCACACAGCGCCACGGCGAAGCTCAGCGAATAGTCATACTCCACCGTCCTCGGTCCGCCTTTGCCCCCGGACGAGGTGTTTTGTCCCTCGAGGAACCGCGCCGCCCAGATCACCTGCCCCGTAACCCGCGCCCGCCCGAACACGCAGACCATCGGCGCGCCTTCCGCCGTCCCCTGCACCTTCAAGGTTTCCAACCGCGGCCCGCGCCGCCGCGCCGGCTCCAGGCCGGAGATGGCCCGCTGGTCGATCACCCGCCCGAGGGTCGCGCCGACTGCCGCCCCTATCGGTCCTCCGATGGCCTGACCGACGCCGCCCAGGATCATCTGCGCCATGGTCAGCCCTCCCCGACCGGTTCAAACCCGGGCCAGCGGAAGGCGGCGACCAGCCGTCGCCGCCACCACGATCCCATCCAGCTTTCCACCACCGCCCGGCCCCAGTAGGCGTGGATCATCCTCGGCTCCGCGCCCGTCATGTCGCTCAGGATCGCGCAGTGTTTGGCGGGGCAACCCGGCGCCATGCGGAACAGCACCACGTCGCCCACGCCCGCCTCCCGCACCGGTATCTCCGTCAGCCAACGTCGCGCCGCCGCCAGCAAGGTCTCCTCGCCCCCCACCTCGGCCCAGTCCGGCCGGTAGGGCGGCGGCGGCTCGGGCTCGGCCCCGATCAGTTCGCGCCAGACGCCACGGATCAGGCCCAGACAATCCGCCCCCTGGCCCCGCACGCTGGCCTGATGCCGATAGGGGGTGCCCAGCCACCCCCGCGCGGCCGCCACGACCGCCGCCCTCATCGCCGGCTCCCGCCGTCATGCCGTCCGCCCTCGACCGGCGCCGCGGTCAGGAAGTCGTCGCCCGGGATGTCGGGAAAGCCCTGGAAATTGACTCCGTTGGCGAAGGTCCCGACGCAGGTCGCCCAGCGCTTGTCGCAGGCCGCCCCCGCAAACGTCTCCAGATCGACCCGGCAGCGCGCGTCTCCCAGCACGGCGTCACAGTCGCGGCCATAGGTCCGGCCGACGACCCGCTCCAGCTTCGCCAACGGCCCTTCCAGCTCGGCCGTGAACCCGGCGCCCTCGCGCCGGATCCGCGCCAGCATCGCCGTCCACAGCCGCACCTTCAGGTCCGGCCTCTCCCAATCCACCCGCCACAGCGCCACCGACGCCCCGTCGTACAGACCAGCCTCGACGTCCGCGTCAGTGATCGCCGCGTCGTCCAGTCCCCCGGCGACCGCCGCCGACCCGGCGCCCAACCCCACCGCACTGTCAGCCGCCCCAACCGTCCAACCGCTCGCCGCCCGGCAAACCACCTCGTCAACCACCAGGTCGCGGTCATGATCGGTAAAGCCCCGTTCGGCGCCGTCCGCCCGCCTCAGCACCCAGGCATGACACAGCATCGCCGCCCCGCTCTCGATGCGGGCGGCCATCTCTTCCGGTATGGTTCGCATGGCTCAGACCCGCACCTCGATCAGCGGCACGGCCGCCATCCGCCCGGCGTCGAAACTCTCCAGCGTGACCTCGATCCGGTCGGCGTCGAACCGCACCGGCGTGTCGAACTCGAACCCCGCCGTCACCGCCACGCCCGCGCCAGGCGCCGCGTTCAGCGTCACCACCCCCGTCGCCGGATCGACCGCAAAGCCATCCGCCAACTCCACCCCGGCGACCGCGACCCGCACGGTCCCTTCGACCGGCTTGGTGATCACCCGCTGGAGCGCCCCCTCACCCTCGCCATAGCCCTTCACCAGCTGGAACCCGGTACGGGTCCCGTCGCCCTGGCCCAGCGCCTGATCCAGTGGTCCGACCGCCGCCCCCGGCGCACACGACTTGCAGTCCGCGAAATCCCGGAACCGGAACCCGTACAACCGCCCGCGCCGCGCCTCGAAGAACCCGGTCAGCGCCGCCATATCGTCCAGCGATCTGAGATTGGCTCCGATCAGATAACGTCGCCGCCCCTGCGCCCATGGCGTCGACCGCCGCTCGAACCCGGATCCCAGCGTGACGATCTCGGTCCGCCGCTCCACCCCGCCGGTAGAGCCGAACGCGAGCCGCGCGGGCAGCCTCACTTCATGAAGTTCCAGAAGGCGATGTTCAGCTTCGACGGTCGGCTGCGCCGGTCGCATTTCTGGATCGCGTGGCTGATTTTGTTCGCCATCGGATTCGTGGTGGGGATGATCCCGGTGATCAACCTGCTCGGGTTCGTACTGCTCTGGCCCCATCTGGCCATCGGCGTGAAGCGGCTGCACGACATGGGGAAACCGGGCTGGCTGATAGCGATTCCCTACGTTGCGGGCGTCGCCGCCTGGATCGGCGCCTTCATCATGGTCGGCGCCGGCGCCATCATGAACGCGGCGGCGCTGGACGCGGAAGATCCAGCCGCCTTCCTGGCGACCTTCGGTCCGGCAGTCGGGATTCTGGCGGCCAGTTGCCTTCTCAGCCTCGTCTTCTGGCTCTGGATAGGCCTGGCCGACAGCCAGCGTGGAGCCAACCCTCACGGTCCGAACCCGAAAGGCCTTTAACGGCCGACAATTTCTCCGAACTCAGAGCCGGCGCGCGCCCAGCGATACGGCGCGCGCCAGCATCTGGGCGATCTGAGCCTCGGATCGCAGCAGCGCTTGTGTGCCCCCGTCCACTCGCACATTGACGGTGACGCCTCCGCCGCCGACCGGCTCGATGGCTCCCGCGCCTGTGGGCCGGAACACCTCCGGCCCGCGCTCTCCGACCAGATAGGCGCCGCCGCCCAGCACTGTCCCACCATCGGCGCGCGAACCCGCGAACGCCGACTGCACCGCCCGGGCGATCGCCTCGCCCAGCCCGCCACCGCCGCCCGATCCCGACGCCGCATTGACCGCCGCCAGCACCGCCCGCGCCAGCTCGGCCAGGCTGACCTCCCCGTCCGCCGCCGCCCGCGCCAGAGAACGCACGAGCCCCTCGCCGGCCCGGCCGAAGGCGTCCTCGATCGAGGACGCCGCCCGCTCCGCCGGTTCCCTGAGCGCCTCCAGCGCCGCCGCCGCCTCGGCCGCCTTGCGCGGCACGCCGTCCAGGGCGGTCGATTCTGATCTGTCAGTCATCTCAACTCCTCTCCCTCCCCTTCATGGGGAGGGACGGCGAAGCGAAGCGGAGCCCGTGTGGGGAACGCCAGTCCCGCACCGACGGCGCCAAGCTTCACGTTTCCCCACCCGAATCGCTGCGCGATTGTCCCTCCCCATGAAGGGGAGGGAGAGGCCTGCTCAATCCGGCCACCTCTCCGCCATCCATTTGAATTCGCTCCGCCGCATCGGCGGCGCCTCCTCCGACCGCGCCGTCAGCATCCGCCACTCCCGTAGCGACAGCCGCCAGAACCCCTCGGGTCCCACGCCAAGCCTCGCCGCGGTCCGCAGCATCTCGTCCCAGGGCGTCATCCCGCCGCGGCCGTAAAAGCTTTCGCCACTGCCTCCGCCGCCTCGCACGGCTCCACCCCCGAACGGTTCAGTTCGTCCGCCAGCCCCCGCTCGCCCCCGGCCCGCAACAGGGCTCCCAGCACCACCGTCAGATCCCGCGCCGACAACGCCCGCATCCGCTCCGCCAGGCCGGACAGCCCTTCCAGCCCCAGCCCAGTCTCGATCTCCGCCAATGCCCCCAGCGTCAGGCACAACCGCCGCTCTGCCCCCGCCAGCACGGCGACGACCTCGCCCCGCGCGCCGTTGGCCGCCATCACAGCGCCTCGAACGAAATCTCTCCCGCGCTCGCCAGGCTGATCGCGAACGTCGCCTCCCCCTCGTGCTCGCCGGCATATTCCAGCGCCGCCACCAGGAACGCCCCCTCCAGCATGCCGAAGTCCGGCACGATCAATCGCCACACGCGCGTCGACTGATCGAAGAAGGCCTCGCGGATCAGGGCGTCTGAGGCCGCGTCCCGGAAGATCCCCTGCCCCGCCACCGCCGCCGACTTCACCCCCGCTCCGCCAAGCAGTTCGCGCCAGCGCCCGGCGCTGTCGCCGTCGGTCGCATCCACCGTCCGCGCGTTCAGACTGATCGTCCGCGCCCTCAGGCCCGCCACCGTCGTGAACACGCCCGGCGCGCCCTCGATCTTCAGCAGTATGTCCTTGCCGCGTTGTGCGCTCATGTCTCCACCTCCTCCGTGACGGCGCGCACCCGCAGCACCGCAAATGTCCGCGCCCCGTCGGCGCTCGGGAACACATCCGCGAACGAGACCCTCAGGTTCACCGTCCGCACCCCGTCGGCTTCCAGCGCGGCGTCATTCAGCGCCGCCCGCACCGCCGCCAGCACCGCCTTGGCCTCCTCGGTCCCGCGGAAGCGCGACACGATCGTCAGGGTCAGCGCCTGCTCGACTCCGTCCCCGTCCGCGCCCACCGGCCGGCTCTCGCACCGCCCGATCAGCAGATGCGGAAACGCCGCGTCAGCGGGCGCCGAGTCCCGGATCCGCGCCGGCTCGCCCAGCAGCGCCCGCACCGCCGCATCCGCCTTCAGATGCGCGATCAGCGCCTTCTGCAGCGCGAGTTCATGCGCGCTCATCGCATTCGCTCCAGGTTAAGGATCGCCCGCCCGCCGACCGTCTCGCCCGAGACGATCCGCCAGTCGCCGCCGCCGAATCTCAGCACCCGGCCCGTCTGCAGCCGGACGTCCGCTCGCGTCTCCGCCGTCATCGTCTCGACGGCCCGCGCCCCGCCCGCTTCAGTCTTTTCTCGCCGCCGCCGCGCGCCCAGCTTCAGCCAGGCCGACCCCAGCGGCTCCCAGCTGACCGCCCGTCCGCCATAGGGCGTCTCGCTCTCGACCCCCTCGAACAGCTCCGCCAGCGCCTTCACAGCCGCACCACGCGATAGGGCGCCATCCAGGCCTCCACCGGCGCGACCGGCATTTCCCGGTCGCCCCGCTCATAGGCCCGCAGGGCCAGCATCAGGATCGCCAGTCGCAACGGCGCCGGGGAGGTCGAGGTCAGCGTGAGGCCGACATCCCCCTCCACCCGCGCCCGGGCCGCGTCGATCAACATCTGGATCAGCCCGTCCTCCGCCGCGTGCTCGACGCGCAGGAACAGCTTCGCTTCCGCCAGTGAGACGGGTGCGGTCATGGGAACCTCGATTGTCTGGAAAGGAAGTGGCTGGTGGCGGGTGATTGGTGATCGGCCGCGCTGCGCGCCGCCGCTTCGCCCAGCCACCAGTCACCAACCACCAATCACCAATCACCCGGCGAGCGTCAGCTCGCCGCGAACTTCATCACCTTGATCGCATCAAAGTTCTGCACCCCGCCGCCGACCCGCTTGGTGGTGTAGAACAGCACATAGGGCTTGGCCGAATACGGGTCCCTCAGCACCCGCACCCCCGCGCGATCCACGATCAGATAGCCGCGCTGGAAGTCGCCGAAGGCGATGGCCGCGCTGTTGGCGGCGATGTCCGGCATGGTCTCGATCTCGGTCACGCGATAGCCGAGAAGCGACGCCGTCTCGCCCGCCCGCTGCGCCGGCTGCCAGATGTAGTTGCCGTCGGCGTCCTTGAATTTCCGCACCGCCGACACCGTCTTGCGGTTCATCACGAACCGCCCGTTCGGCCGGTACTGGGCCTTGGGCGCATAGACCAGGTCGATCAGCCGGTCGGTCGGGTCTTCGGCTGCGAACGCCCCCGCCGCCCCTGACGCCACATAGCCGATCTCGCCCCACTCATGGTCGGCCTCGGCGACGATGTCATAGCTCAGAAAGCCCTTCGGCTTGTTGACGCCGTCGCCGGTGACGAAGGCCTGTGTTTCCTGCGCCGCGAAGGCGTCCTCGACCTCGGCCGCCAGCCATTCGTCCAGATCGATCAGGGCGTCGTCCAGCAGCGACTGGGTCGCGGCCGGATTGGCGTACAGATCGGCCGACGGAAACTCCAGCAGGGCCAGGGTCGCCGGATCGGTCTCCGGCCTCGCAGCGGTCTCCGCCACCCAGCCCGAGGCCACGCCCGCCGTCGACACCGGCTTCCTGAACACCCCCGCGCCGACCGTCCGCACTGTCGCGATCTCGCGCATCGGCGACCCCGCCATCAGTCGCCGCTCGATCGCCCGCTCGGTCTGCTCGGGCACCACATAGCCGGCCGAATTCGACGCCGTCGACAACCCCGCCTTCAGCTCCAGCCCGACCGATTGGCCCGTTTTCAGATACCCGTCAAATGCGGCTTTCGTCTCCTCCCCATGCAATGGGGAGGGGGACCGCGAAGCGGTGGAGGGGTCGCGGCGGCCTGACTCGATGCCCGGCCGCCGTCCCTCGCTCACCACCCGGTCCAGCCGCGCCTGCGCCGCCCCGACCGCCTGGTCGATCCGCGCCACCTTCTCCTCCAGCAGCGCATCCGCCGAACTCTTGCGCTCGATCTCGTCCAGCCGGGCGTCATTGGCCCCTTTGAACGCCTCGAACGCCGCCATCATTTCATGCATGGCGGCGCGCGCCTCGGGCGTGCCCGAGGCCTGTTTGGTCTCTTTCATGGTATCTCCGGTTGAAGAACCGCGGATCGCGGTTAGGGTCGGGGCGTGGGAAATCTCGCCCGAAAAATCATCGACGCGATCCAGCATTCGATGCTGGACCGACTCCTGTTGGCGTCGTTTCCGCTGTTGGGGTTGACGGCCTGGTGGGCTGACCGCTGGGAATCAGCGAGCCCCGATTTGACGCTCTGGCTGCTGGTCGGCCTTCCAGCGGTTTTCATTGTCGCCTGGTTGGTCGGAGTCGTAGCCAATCATGCCGGGCATGACCGCGCATCGGACCCCATGGACGGCTTCGGGGCTTGGGCCTTGATGCCCCCCGAGCGGTTGAACCCTCCCGGTTGGATACGCGCGATCGTCTTCGCGCTCACCTTCCCACGAAGCAAAACCTCCGTCTGGTGGGCGCTGCTATCCATGGCTGTCTTCATGGGGGCGCTTTGCCTGCTGCTAATACTGTCTCGAGAGCCCCTGCCAGAATGGGCCTATGTTCACCCCGCGATGGCCAACCCCGCGTTTGTTGACCGTGTCTGGTTCGTCTCGGCGGGCCTCTTCGTCGCCATGGTTTTCCAGTCGTGGGCGTTCGAACAGCGCAGACGCCTTGATCCGCCAGACCAGACAAAGCAGCCAGAAAGAAGCAGGTGGATTGATCTCGCGGTTCTCGCCATCGTCCTCGTCCCACTGGGCCTCGCACTTTCCGCGGCTTTCGGAGGCCTCAGATGGATCATGGCGATCGTCGCCGTGATCATCGTGACCGCCGCCGTGGCTCCCTTGTGGAGGCGCCGGGGATTCGATGTCCTGTTCGGCAAGCGGGACAGCCCCTCCAACGGGCGGTGAGCTGACTTTGACCTCCCGCTTCACCCCCCTCGAATCCGACATCCTCGACGCCCTCGCCTGGGACCTGCGCGAAGTCTCGCCCGATCTCGCCGGCCAGTTCGCCGAGTCCCTCCCCGGCTTGCGCCGCAACACCGGCTCGGGCCTGTTCACCGAGCTGATCGTCGACCGCTCCCGGCCGCCGCCCATGACCACGCCGACCGGCCGTTTCGGCACGGTCCACGCCATGGTCGGCGACCTCCCCGACCCCATCGCCTTCCAGGTCGAACTGCGTCAGGGCCGGCTTCTGTCCCTGCACGGCGACGCCTATGGCCAGGACACCCGCGCCATCGACTTCGCCCGCGTCCCGTACGATCAGGTCTTCACCCTCGATGACCGGGGCGAGTCCGTGGCCTTCGACCCCGCCGCCCTGATGCAGCCCAGCCGGCTGCTGGATTTGCACCAGCACGCCGATGACGAACCGCCCGTCTTCAACAACGGCGCCCCGCAACGGGTCCAGGAGCCCGGTCCGGAAGACCTCGTCGGCGTCCTGTTCGGAAAGATCGAACCCGCGCCGCGCGAGACCACCGCCGGCGAAACCCCGGCCGACAAGTCCGACCAGACCACGGTCCTCATCGGCCTGTGGGTCCTCATCGCCGTCGTCTCGTTCCTGGCCGTCGTCCTCTTCGACTTTTCGATCTTCTTCGCCGTCTTCCTCGCCATCATCCTCGGACGGATGCTGAACAAGCCGAAGGTCCTCGCCGCCCTCACCCGCGCCACCCGGCGCTTCGGCCAGTACGAATATCGCCCTCCCCAGCGATGAACCCCTTGAAGTTGCGCGTGATTGACACTCACGGAACGGCGTGATCTCCGTTAACCATGGCCAAGCTTGGGATTCCGCTGATGTCCAGATTTCTTGCCGCGACCGCAACCGCCGCCGTTCTCCTGTCCGCCGGCGCCGCCCAGGCCGCCGACCGTTGCGGGGCCGAGACCCACATGCGCTTCGGCGAGACTCGGGCGTATTTCGGGAACACGCTCGCGGCCTGCCGTCCCGACGGCTACTGCTCAGCCGT
Source organism: Brevundimonas vancanneytii (assembly GCA_943367565.1). Lineage (GTDB taxonomy): Bacteria > Pseudomonadota > Alphaproteobacteria > Caulobacterales > Caulobacteraceae > Brevundimonas > Brevundimonas vancanneytii_C. Next base: position 13,658 of record CALRJO020000047.1, on the reverse strand, counting down.
CGTCGCCCTGCCCGACCCGTCCGGCCAGGCCGCCTACCGTCAACAGCTGCGCGTCGCCCGGCCCAGCCCCGGCGCCGACCACCTGGTCGAGCTGGTGGCGGCCAACCCCATGCCCGTCGCCGGCGTGATGAATTTCACCACCCCCGGCCAGACCGTCGATCCCGGGCCCTGGCTGGTCCCCACATCTCCGGGATCCAACGAGTTCCGCGTCAGCGACCCGATCCTGACCCGCTCCCTCGTCTCGGGCCTGCGCCGTCAGCGCATCGCCCGCTGGAATTATCAATCCTCCGCCGGCCCGGCGGAGGCCTATTTCCCCCTGATGGGCATGACCGCCGCGCTCAACTGGATCGACTGCCGGGGCGCGTCGCCCTCGGCGTGATGCCGTGCCGTCGCCCCTCTCGACATTGTATGCCGCTCAGGGAGAGGATTTCCGATGCGACTCTTGACCCTCGCGGCCGCGCTGGCCGTGGGCCTCGCCAGCCCGGCCGCCGCCCAGACACCCGCCGCCTCGCAGCCCGTATCAGCGACCGCAACCGCCGACATAGCCACGCCCGAGGCTATCGTCGCCGCCCTCTATGACGTCATCTCCGGCGACGCCGGCGTGGCCCGCGACTGGGACCGCTTCCGCGCCCTGTTCCATCCGTCCGCCCGCCTGATACCGATCGGCGGCCCGGCCGCGGGCCCGGCGACCCTGACGCCGCTCACGCCCGAGGAATACATCGCGCGCGCCGAGCCCTTCCTGATGCGCGGCTTCCACGAAAGCGAAACCGCCCGCCGGTTCGAACGCTTCGGCCACATGGCCCATGTCTTCTCGACCTACGACAGCCGCCGCGCCGCCTCCGACCCCCAGCCGTTCACCCGCGGCATCAACAGCATCCAGCTGTTCCACGACGGCGCCCGCTGGTGGATCCTCAGCGTCTACTGGCAGAGCGAAACCCCGACCACGCCCATCCCGGCGGAATATCTCCCGCCCGCCAGTTGAACATCATCCGGTCCGGAACCGCGCCCCCGGCAGCATCGGAAACGTCACCAGGGAAACCTCCCACAGCTCCACCTCCACCAGCACCCGCAGCCGCCCCTCCCGGCGCGCCCGGCTGCTGCGAAACCCGATCGACAATCCGTCCAGCGCCCCCGCCCTCGACAGCGCCCGGGCGAACCTGGCCTCGGCCGACCAGTCCATGATCCGTCCGGCGACCAACAGGCCGCGCTCGTCCTCGACCACCCGGTCCCACACCCCGACAACCGCCCGGCCCTCATGCTGATGCAGCATCCGCACGCCCCCGGCGCCGGTCTTCGCCAGGCTGGCCGCGAAGGCGCCGCGCGCCACCACGTCCCCGTTCAGATCCGCTACCCCCCACAGGGAGGCGTAGCCTTCGATCGCCAGACCCGCATCGACCCTCGCCGTGGCCGTCATCCCCAACCCTCCAGCCTCTCCTCGATCCTCTCGACCGCCGCCCGCGTCGCCCGGCTCTGCTCCTCCAGCCGCGCCAGCCGCTCGGCGACCAGCCTCTGCTCGCCAACCCGCTCCTCCAGCGTGGCGATCCGCGCCGCCGCGCCTCCGGCCCACACCAGCCCGCCGACCGTCTGCACCGCCAGCGCCGCGATCACGGCGACGGGGATTTTTCGGATGTCGATCATGATATAAACTCATGGTTGTATGACTTAGGGCTTGGGGCTTGGGGCTTGGGGAGGCTTCTTTGGCGAGCAGTATTGGGGGCTATCGGGATCTGCTTGTCTGGCAGCGCGCGATGGTGATCGCGGAAGCGACCTACCGGCTAACGGAAGCCTTTCCCCGCGAGGAACAGTTCGGATTGACATCCCAGTCGCGCAGAGCGGCTGCTTCGGTCGCCGCGAATATCGCGGAGGGGTAGGGCCGGGGCACCCGGCCTGCCTACACCAGCTATGTCCGCATCGCACAAGGCTCTCTCAAGGAGCTGGAAACACACCTTATGCTTGCAGAACGTGTGAACCTTTGCCCACCCGGCTCAACTGGTCCGATCCTGGCAAAAACCGACGAGCTCGGCCGGATGCTGCGCGCCCTCCTGACCAAACTAAGCCCTAAGCCCTAAGCCCTAAGCCCTAAGCCCTAAGCCCTACTCCCCCACCCCCGCCATTCGCCGCCGCTCCTCATCCGTCAGGAAGGTCGCCGCGTTCAACCGCGCCCACAACGCGTCCCGCTCGGGCTGCAACGCCGGCAATCCTTCAAGATCGGCCTCGATCCGCACCCCCGCGAACCGCCCGCCCAGCCACCCCGTCAGCGCCGCCGCCGTCTTGCGCACCAGCGGAACCACCGTCCCCCGCCAGAACGCCGCATTGGCCTCGCGATAGTTGGCGTAGGTCGCGTCCCCCGGAATCCCCAGCAGTTGCGGCGGCACCCCGAAGGCCAGGGCGATCTCGCGCGCCGCCGCATGTTTCCCGGCGATGAAGTCCATGTCCGCCGGGGTCCAGCTCATCGGCTTCCAGTCCAGCCCGCCTTCCAGGATCATCGGCCGCCCGGCGTTCAGCGTCCCCGCGTGGCTCTCCTCGACCTGCCCGCGAAGAGCCTCGAACTGCTCCGCCGTCAGCCGCTCCCCGTCCCTGGCCCCATAGACAAGCGCGCCGCTGGGCCGCGCCGCATTGTCCAGCAGCGCCTTGTTCCAGGCCCCCGAGGCGTTGTGGACGTCGATCGCGAACGCCGCCGCCTCCAGGGGCGAAAAGCCGTAGTGATCGTCCGTCGGATGAAACAGTTTCAGCTGCATCACCGGCGACCATCCATCCGCCGCCCGCCCGATCCGCACCGACCGTCCATCGACGGAATACTCCCAGGCGACGGGCCAGCCGTCCCGCCCGGGAACCACCTTCACCCTGTCGGGCCGTAGCGTCCAAAGCTCTTCGGGCGTTTGGTCCCCGACCGCCTCGGCATAGGCGTTCCCCGCCGTCTGCAGCGCCCCGTAAAGCGCCTCCAACCACTCCGCCCCCGACTGCTCCGGGTTCGGCCGCGTCAGCAGCGCCGCCAGCGGATGATCGTCGCGCCTCACGCCGTCGGCGAACACGATCAGCGGCGTCGACGCCGCCGCCTCGGCGATCATCCGCACGCAGCGATAGGCCACGGAGTTCTTCGCGAACCCCTCTTCGGCCAGATGGGCATAGTCCCGCGGCGTCCACCGCGCCCGCCCGCCCGACGTCAGCGCGATCAGCGGCCCGACCCGGCTATCCTTGATTTCGGGCGCGGACATGCGCCGCCGACCCTCGAAGGGTCGTCGCCAGTTCAACATGAAAGACTCTCCATCGTTCTCCCTCCCCTTCATGAGCAGGGATGTCGGCGCAAAGCGACGACAGGGTGGGGAATTGCGAAGCCGGGCGGCATCGGTTCAGGACTGGAGTTCCCCACCCGGGCTCGGCTGCGCCTCGCCGTCCCTCCGCATGAAGGGGAGGGAGACGTCATCCTCACAGTACCCGCACCCTGGGCCCCGCCTTCGGCGTCGGCAGCAGATGCATCACCGCCCACACCAGGGCGTCGGCGCGGTCGGGACTGCGCCCGCCGCCCTCGACCGACCCCAGCGCCATCAATTCCTCCTCCAGCGCCGGAAACGCCCCGCAATGGACAACCCGTCCCTGTTCATACAGCGCCGCCACCGGTTCGGCCCGCGCCGCCTTGCCCCGGCTGGCGTGCACCAGTTTGATCGGGACCTCGCAGCCGCCGTGCGCCAGCACGGTCCGCACCATCTCCCCGCCCTGGTTCTTCTCGGCCACGATCTCCCGCGCCCCGAACTCCCGCGCCGTCCGCGCCACGATCGTGGCCCACCCCTGTGGCGACTCCCCGCCTTTCGACCGGTCGGCCAGCACATAGGCCCGGCCGTCCCTGCGGCCGACGACCACGATCCCGCAAGCGTCGCCGCCCGCACTCGCCGGCGGGTCCACCGCCACCACGATCCGCTCCAGCGTCGCCGGCCGGTTCCCGCGCGCCCGCGCCAGATCCTCGGCCCGGAACAGGGCGCCCTCGGCCTCCACCATCAGCCCCTCCAACTCCTGCGCCTCCAGCCGCGTCCCGGCGTACAGCGTCCTCAGATGCGCCAGAAATCCCGGCGACAGGTGCGCGGCATTGGCCTGTGTCCCGGCCCGGTCGATGACCACGCCCGCCTCCGCCAGCAACCGCCGCAGCGCCGGTATCGGTCGCGGTGTTGTCGTCACTACCAGCCGCGGATCGTCCCCCAGCCTCAGCCCCATTCGCAGATTGCTCAGCACCGCCTCCGGCCTGCGCCAGGCGCAGAACTCATCGGCCCAGGCATGGTGAAACTGCGGCCCTCTCAGACTGTCCGGGTCCTCGGCGGAGAAGGCGTGCGCCTCGCTGCCGTTCGGCCAGACCAGCCGCCGTCGCCCTGCCTCCCAGCGCGGCCGTTTCGCCCGTTCCGGCAGGGCCTTCAGCCCGGACGGCCCCTCGACCATCACCTCGCGCACATCGTGCAGCGTCGGCCCGACCAGGGCGAAGCGCCGGTCCTTGACCTCGGCCAGATTATTGATCCACCACGCCCCGGCGAAGGTCTTGCCCGCCCCGCGTCCGCCCAGCAGCACCCAGGTTCGCCAGTCCGTATCCGGCCCCGGCGCCTGATGGTCATGAAGCGTGAAGCGGCTCTCGATCAGGTCGTGCAGTCGGCCAGCATCCAGGCTCGACAACGATTCCCTTGGCTTCGAACACAGCGTTGAGGCGATCCAGACGGGCCTCAAGTTCGGCGCGCAGTCGCTCGAGGTTCTCGGGGCTGTCGTCACGATGTTTCATTTCATCCTCTTCCGGCTGACGGTCGCCACGCGATCGCGATGGCGGCGACAGCGCCACAACGGCGCGCACCGAACGGGCGACAACGCCCACGGCGCGTATGCGCCGAACAGCCGCGGCCACATCTCCGGGCCCGGCGGGCGCAGCCTTCAGCACCGCCCCGTCCTCGTCGATCATGGTCATGCAGTCACCCTGCCAGGCGGCCGCCCATGCCGCCGCCTGCGCCGCCCTGTCCTGATTTCCCGTCATGCCCAAAGGATAGGCGACCAGCGCACCCCGGCGGGCAAATCGCAGTTACAATTTCATAGCGCGTTGATTTCGCGTGATCTTATTCCGCCAACCCGACTATAGATTCGCGAACTGTCAGCACAGCGTCATGCCGTCCGGGCGGCTCAGGCGGCCTCGGTCGCCTTCAGACTGGCCCGTTGCTCCAGCCGCGCGGCGATCACCCTCAGCAACTCCGTCACCTGGATCGGCTTGCCGACATGGTCGTCCATGCCCGCCTCGCGGCACCGCTGTACCTGCTCCGGCTGGACATTGGCGGTCAGGGCGATGATCGGAACCCGGCCCGCCTCCCCGGCCAGCGCCCGGATCGCCCGCGTGGCGTCCAGCCCGTCCATGACCGGCATATGCACGTCCATCAGGATCAGGTCATAGCCGCCGCCCCGCGCCGCCTCGACCGCCTGGGCGCCGTCCTCGACGGTCTCCAGCGCGACCCCCAGCCCGCCCATGATCGCGACGACCAGTTCCCGGTTCGCGGCGGCGTCGTCGGCCATCAGGATGCGCAGCCCCTCGGGACTGGCCGTCTGGCCGTCCGCCCGGTCGTCCCCGGCGATCACTTCGGCGGGCGTCAGGGGAACCTCGAACCAGAAGGTCGAACCCTCGCCGGCTCGGCTCTCCGCCCCGATCTCGCCGCCCATCATCTCGACCAGCCGCCGCGAGATCGACAGCCCCAGCCCCGTGCCGCCATAGACCCGGGTCGTCGAATTGTCAGCCTGGCTGAAGCGTTCGAACAGGGTGTCGATCTTCTCGGCGGCGATGCCGATGCCGGTGTCCGTCACCGCCACCCTCAGCCGCTCGCCCGTCCATGACGCCTCCAGCGTCACCCCGCCCGTGGCGGTGAATTTGACGGCGTTTGCGAGGAAATTCAGCATCACCTGCCGCAAACGCCCCTCGTCCCCGGTCAGGGCCTCCGGCAAACCCGGATCAACCGCCACCGCCAGCCTCAGGCCCTTGACCTCGCACTGGCCCTCGACCATCGCGGCCGCCGCATGCGCCAGCGCCCCCGGATCGAAGGCCCGCGCCTCCATCTCGACAGCCCCGGCCTCAAGCTTGGAATAGTCCAGGATGTCGTTGATCACCCCCAGCAAGGCCTCGCTGGCCGTGCTGATCCGGTCGACGTAGCGCCGCTCCGTCTTCGGCAAGGCCGCGCTCTGCTGCAACAAGCCCGAAAAACCGATCACGCTGGTCAGGGGCGTCCTCAGCTCATGGCTCATATTGGCCAGGAATTCCGACTTCGCCCGCGCCCCGGCCTCGGCCCGGTCGCGCGCCTCGATCAGCGCCTCCTCCAGCCGCTTGGTCTCGGTGACGTCGCGCACCAGATCCTGGAACTCGACGACCCGACCGTTCTCATCGCGGATCATCGACGTCCGCGCTTCGAACCAGAGGGTTCCGCCGCCTTTCACCAGCCCGCGGTAGGTCACGCCCCGCTGCGACCACTCCGGCGGCGCCTTGACGAATTCCCGGAAACTCTCGGCAAGCCCCGGCACGTCCTCGGGATGGATCAGGTCCGTCACCGGCCGCCCCACCACGTCATGGGGCAGGTGCCCGCTCACCCGCTCGATCGACGGCGACACATAGGTCACCAGGCCGTCGACGCCGTAGGTAATGATGATGTCGGTGGCCCGGTCAGCCAGCAGCCGATGCCGCTGTTCGCTCTCGGCCAACCGGCGAGTCGCCGCTTCGACCTCGGTCACGTCCTGAAAGACGCCGAACATGGACGCGACCCGCCCGTCAGGCCCCCGTTCCGTGTCGGCGTGCGCCTCCACCAGCCGTTCCTCGCCGTCCGCCCGGATCAGGCGCATTCGAGTGCGGAAGCCCTCGCCCGTCTGCAGACCGCGCATCACAGCCTCCCGGATGGCTTCGCGGTCATCAGGATGGAAGAATTCGATCGCGTCTCCCAAGTTCGGATCGAACGTCTCCCGCGTCACGCCATAGATGCGATAGACCTGATCCGACCAGGTCGACTTCAGCGTCTCGGCGTCCATCCGCCACTGGCCGACGCCGGTCATCTCCTCAGACAGCCTCAGCAATTTCAGCTGTTCCGATTGCCGCTGGTTGGCTGCGGCCTGGTCGATGATTTCGCCGGCCATGCGGGCCAGAACCTTCAGGTTCTCGATCTCCGCGTCGCCCGGTCGCTCTCGCGGCTTGATGTCCATCACGCCGATCGCGCCCACGGCCTCGCCCTCGGCGTTGGCGATCGTCACGCCGGCGAAGAAGCGCAGGAAGGGCGCTCCGGTCACCATCGGGTGGTTTCGAAACCGCTCATCCTTGAGTCCGTCCTCGACAATCAACACCGCGTTGGGACCCATGGCGACCATCATGTGAGTGGCGGTCAGTTCCCGGGGCAAGGCCGTCTGGTCGAGACCGACATTGGCCCGGAACAGGGTGTGCTCGCCGTCAATCACCCCAACCATCGCATGGGGTGCGCCGAACATGACGCGGGCGAGTGCTGTCAGCCGCTCGAAGGGGCTGTCCAGATTCAGAGGCTCCGTCGTCGCCTTGCGCGACTCTTGCGGACGTTTCGCTCCCATCCGCCCATTCTATCCGGCGAACAACGAAGTTTCGGTTAGCAAGCCGGGACGCCGGCGGCTTCACCCGCCCCGTTCCAGGTTCCACTCCGGCGCCTCGAAATCCAGCGCGTCCTCGGCCTCTGTCAACGCCAATTCCGACACCGTCTGTCCGCGCACTGAAACCCCCGCCGCGTGGACGCTCTCGGGATCCCCCGAGACCAGCGGATGCCAGTCCGCCAACCCCCGTCCCTCATGGATCCGACGATAGCCGCAGGACTTCGGCATCCACGCAAGCCGCTCGATATTCCACGGCGTCAGCTTGATGCAGTCCGGCACCTGCTCGCGCCGGTTGGCGTAGTCGACACAGGTGCACCGGGCGCTGTCGAACAGTTTGCAGTGCACCCGCGTCGGCACCACCTCGCCGGTGTTCTCGTCCTCGAACCGGACCAGACAACAAAGGCCGCAGCCGTCGCACAGGCTCTCCCATTCCTCGCGGGTCATCTGTTCCAGACGCTTGGTTTGCCAGAAGGGCCGATCCATCGGGGCCTGTTAGCGGCTCGGGGGCCGCATGTCTCCCGTGGATGCTGTGCGCCGGTGGCCACAAGGGCTCAGACCCCCTATATGGCCGCCTTCGACCGCGCGGCCTCCCCGCCGTCCCCCAAAACTCCCCGCGCGCGTTCAGGTTTTCCATGGCTCCCCGTCCTCCTCTCGTCGCCCTCAAGAACGTCCGTCTCCAGGACGGCCAGCGCCCGCTGTTCGACGGGGTCGACATCGCCGTCGAGCCGCGCACTCGCGCCGCCCTGGTTGGCCGCAACGGCGCTGGCAAATCGACGCTGATGAAGATGGTCATGGGCCTGATCGAGCCCGACGCCGGCGACCGCTCCGTCCAGGCCGGCACGCGCTTCGCCTATGTGCCCCAGGAGCCGGTCATCACCGGCGAGACCCTGGCCGACTACGCCGAGTCCGGCGGCGCCGACCATTGGACCGCCGAGGCCTGGCTGGCGACCTTCGGCCTCGATCCGGCCAAGCCCGCCCTCAACCTGTCCGGCGGCGAGATTCGCCGCGCCGCCCTCGCCAAGGCCTTCGCCGAAGAGCCCGACCTGCTGCTGCTCGACGAGCCGACCAACCACCTCGACATTCTGGCGATCGAACTGCTCGAGGAAGAGCTCCTGCAAGCCCGCTTCTCGGTCCTGGTGGTCAGCCACGACCGCGCCTTCCTCAACCGCGTCACCCAGTCCTGCCACTGGCTTGAGGGCCGCCGCGTTCGCACCCTGAACAAGGGCTTCGCCGCCTTCGACGAATGGGCCGGCAAGGTTCTGGAAGAAGAGGCCCAGTCGCTTCAGCGCCTGACCAAGACCATCGAGCGCGAGACCGAGACCTTCTACCGCTCCATCACCGCCCGCCGCACCCGCAACGAGGGCCGCGCGCGCTCGCTCGACGCCCTGCGCGCCGACCGCAGCGAACGGCTCAAGGACGTCCCGCGCGAACTCAACCTCGGCGTCGACTCCGGGGCGACCTCCGGCAAGCTGGTGGCCGACCTGAAGGGCGTCTCCAAGACCTTCGGCGACCGACCGGTCATCAAGCCCTTCACCACCCGCGTGATCCGCGGCGACCGTCTCGCCATCGTCGGCCCCAACGGCGCCGGCAAGACCACCCTGGTCAAGATCCTGCTCGGCGAACTCGCGCCGGACGCGGGCACGGTCAAGCTGGGCGCCAATCTGGAGCCCGTCTACCTCGACCAGTCGCGCGAGGGCCTGCGCAGCGACATGACGCTGTGGGATGCCCTGACCCCCGGCGGCGGCGACAGCGTGCTGGTGCGCGGCATGTCCAAACATGTCGCCGCCTACGCCAAGGACTTCCTGTTCCAGGAAGGCCAGCTGCGCCAGCCGATCTCGACCCTGTCCGGCGGAGAGCGCAACCGCCTGCTGCTGGCCCGGGCGCTGGCCAAGCCCGCCAACATGCTGGTCCTCGACGAACCGACCAACGACCTCGACATGGACACGCTCGACAAGCTGGAAGAGCTGCTCGAGACCTATGACGGCACCCTCATCCTGGTCAGCCACGACCGCGACTTCGTCGACCGGCTGGCCACCTCGACCATCGCCATGAACGGGCGCGGCGACATCGTGGAAACCCCCGGCGGCTGGACCGACTTCATCCGCCAGAACCCCGGCTTCCTCCAGCCCGGCGCCAACCCCCGCCCACAGGACAAGGACGCCGCCCGGCGCGCCGAAGCCGCCCCGGCGCCGGCCTCCATCGCCGCCGCTCCGAAAAAACCCGGAAAGCTGACCTTCAAGGATGCCCACCGCCTGAAAGAGCTCGAAGGACTCCTCGCCTCCCTGCCCGACGACATCGCCCGCCACGACGCGACCCTGTCCGACCCCGGCCTCTACGCTCGCGATCGCAAGGCCTTCGACCGCGCCACCGCCAACGCCGCCCGCGCCCGCGCCCTCCTGGCCGCGGCGGAGGAGGAATGGCTGGAGCTGGAGGCGAAGCGCGAAGCCCTCGCCGGCGCCTGAACGCCGCGTCGCGACACCCGAAATCGGCCAAAGCGGTCGAATTTCCGGCCGTTTTCGCGACACTGTGCAGAAGTCGCAAGACCTTCACATGCCGAAGAAAATTCGAAAATCACCACAATCAGGCGAGCCCCCTGCACGATTTATCCCCAAGCTCGTCCACAGACGCGCGTTCCGGACCGCTTGCCACATCCGCGGATCGGAGCGAGCTTGATCAGGCCGAGGGACACGGCGGCGCGGAAAACCGGGGAGACCCGGGGATCAAAGCGGACCGGCCCGGCTCTCTGATCGAACGCACCGGGGGGTTTCGACCTTAACGGACGGGAGACAGGATCAAGGCCCAAAGGACCCTTCAAAGGCTTCGGCCGGAGAAGACCGGAGGGAACCGGATCGGGATCGATGGACGGCGCGGGGCTCGACCTCGTGGAACGCCGGAGACCAGGAGCGCGACAGGATACAGCTGACCATCACCGGGGTTCGCCTCGCTGATGCTGAAGCCAGGGTTCTGAACCTCAATGGCCAAGTCCAACCCGGACTTGGCGAGGGGACGAGGGAAACCGGTTCGCCGGGGACTTTCGTCCCCTCGCTCAATTCTGGTGGGCGCTATCGCGCGCCGCGCGGCGGCTTGCTGCTTGAGCGCACAGGCCGTTTCCTACCCCTCCTGGGGGAGGTGGCGCGGCGCGGCTTCGCGCCGTGACGGAGGGGGCAAGGCAAGCCCCGTCCTCCGAGCCTTTCGACACCCTTCCCTTCCCCGCACCTGAGCCGTAAACCACGGCCATGACCTTGCGTGGGAATCGCCGTTTCTCGATCGACCGCCGCGCCGTTCTGGCCGGCGCCGGCGCTCTCGCGGCCACGGTGGCGGTGGCGAGTTGCCAACGCGCCGAAGCCCCAGTCGACGAGGAAGGCCGCGTCCGCCTGCGCTTCGCCACCGACTGGCGCGCCCAGGCCGAGCACGGCGGCTTCTACCAAGCCCTCGCCTCGGGGGCCTACGCCAAGCGGGGCCTGAACGTCGAGATCATCCAGGGCGGACCGGGCGTCAACGTGCCCCAGCTTCTGGCCTCCGGCGCGGTCGAGTTGGGCATGGGCTCCAACAGCTTCATCCCGATGAATCTCGTCGCCGAGGGCGCCCCGGTGAAGGCCGTCGCCGCCTTCTTCCAGAAGGACCCCCAGGTCCTCATCGCCCACCCCGACCCGGCGCTGGAGACCATCGCCGACCTCGCCGGCCGGCCCTTCCTGCTGGCCACCGCCTCGCGCGACGCCTTCTGGGTCTGGCTCAAGGCAAAATACGGCTTCACCGATGATCAGGTCCGGACCTACAATTTCAACCCCGCGCCCTTCCTCGCCGACGAGCGGGCGGTGCAGCAGGGCTATCTGACCAGCGAGCCGTACAGCATCGAACAGGCGGCCGGTTTCGCACCCCGCGTCTTCCTGCTGGCCGACGAGGGCTATCCCTCCTACGCCGCCATGGTTCTGGCCCCCAACGCCTTCGCCCGCGACAACGCCGCCGCCCTGCGCAGCTTCATCGCCGCCTCGGCCGAGGGCTGGCGCGACTACATCCAGGGCGACGGCAAGGCGGCGGACGCCCTGATCCGCAAGGCCAATCCCGAGATGACCCAGGCCATCCTCGACCAGGCCCGCGCCCGGCTGAAGGCCAACGGCATCGTCGACGGCGGCGACGCCGCCCTCTACGGCCTGGGCGCCATGACCGCCGAACGCTGGCAGGCCTTCTTCGACGTCACCTCCCAAGCCGGGGTCTATCCGACCAATCTGGACTGGCGGCAGGCCTTCACCACCCAGTATCTGCCGGGCCGTGGCTGAGGCGGCGGCGGGCGCCGCGGCGTCCCTGAACGGCGTCATCGTCCGCTATCCCGGCCGGTCCCTGATCGGTCCCATCGATCTGTCCGTCGCCCCCGGTGAGATCGTCGCCCTCGTCGGGGCCTCCGGCGCGGGGAAATCCACGGCCCTTCGCCTGCTGGCGGGTCTTGAGGCGCCATCGGAAGGCGCCGTCGTCACGGCCTCCGGCCGCACCGGCTTCGTCTTCCAGTCGGCCACCCTGATGCCCTGGGCCGACGCAGTCGCCAATGTCGCCCTGCCGCTGGAGTTGTCCGGCACGCCACGCCCCGAAGCCCGCGCCCGCGCCGCCGGAGCCCTGACCGCCGTCGGCCTCGGCGACCGGCTCGACGCCCGCCCGCGCCAGCTGTCCGGCGGCATGGCCATGCGCGTCGCCCTGGCGAGAGCCCTCGTCACGGCGCCTGACCTGCTGCTGCTCGACGAACCCTTCGCCGCTCTCGACAGCGTCACCCGCCGCCGCCTGATCGAGGATCTGCACCGCCTCTGGGCCGCCCGCGCCCCGCGCCCGGCCATCGTCTTCGTCACCCATGACGTCGAGGAGGCGGTCTATCTGGCCCGGCGGGCGCTGGTGCTGGACGGGGCGACCGGGCGGGTGGCGGCGACGCACGTCTCGCCGGGTTCGCTTCCGAGGCCGGAGGGGTGGCGCACGGACGCCGCCTATCGCGGGGCGGTGGAGGCGCTGGCTTCCGCATTGGCCGACGCCATGCCGCCCCTCGCGCTGGAGAAGGACGCATGACCCGCTTCCTGCCGCCCCTGCTGTTCACCAGCCTGCTCCTCGCCGCCTGGGAGATTGCCTGCCGCCTGCTCCACGTCCCGCCGTGGTTCCTGCCGCCGCCCGGCGCCGTGGCCATCGCCCTGGTCGAGCGCGCGCCGCTCCTCGCCGCCTCGGCCGCCGCCACCTTCTGGATGGCGCTTCAGGCGCTGGTCGCCGCCATACTCCTCGGCGGCGGTCTGGCGCTTGCGATCTCGCTCAGCCGCCCCGCCGAACAGGCTGTCCGGCCTCTCGCCGTCGCCCTGCAGGTCACGCCCGTGGTGGCCATCGCCCCGCTGGTGATGATCTGGGCCGGGCTGGATCACGCCGACCGGGCGGTGATCGCCCTGGCGGCGACGGTCGCCTTCTTCCCCCTTTTCTCGGGCGTCCTGACCGGATTGAAGTCGGCCGATCCCGACCTCGAGCGATTGTTCGACCTCTACGAAGCCTCGCCGATCCAGCGGCTGTTGCGTCTGCGCCTTCCCGCCGCCCTGCCGCATGCGCTCGAGGGCCTGAGGGTCGCCGCCGGACTGGCCGTCATCGGGGCGGTGGTGGCCGAGTTCGTCTCGGGCTCCGGGGCGACCCAGGGCCTAGCCTGGCGGCTGCTTGAGGCCGGCAATCGCCTTCGCACCGCCGACATGCTGGCCGCCCTGGCCTGCCTGATGGCCATGGGCCTGGTCCTGAACGCATGCGTCGGCCTGCTGGAGCGGACGGTGCGGCGAAGACTCTTCTGAACCCTTCCCGCGCGTTAGCAGCGGGTTAAGCGACGCATGACTAGCGTGGGCCTCCATTCCGCGTCCGGAGACGCCCTTTGCGCCGCTCCCCGATCCTGACCACCGCCCTGCTGGCCGTCGCCGGCGTGGCGCTGTGCGCCGGAACCGCCTCGGCCCAGGTTCCCGGCGAGGCGCGCGGCCTGCGTTACCTGTCCTGGCCCAGCCGCCCCGAGGCGACCCCGGCCGCGCCCGCGGGCGCACCGGCCGTCTCAGGACGGCGCG